>NZ_JBFAZJ010000012.1:0-222582 GCF_040681715.1 Streptomyces sp. NPDC051582 | reverse complement strand
CTGCCCCGCTACCGCACCCGACCCGTGTCTTTGCGTGAGCATGTGCTGGCTGCCGGACGCCAGCAGGGACGGACCCTGACCTGGCGCAAGGGTTCGAAAGCCGCGATGAGCTCGTACTTCGTTCTCCTGCGCGTCCGTCTGGCAGGCCGGCGCCCCAAGCCTGCCGCCGACGGCACGATCCCGCTCGCCTGGCTGATCGCGCAGTGGCCCGAGGGCGAGGACGAACCGGTCAAGTACTGGATCTCGAACCTGCCCGCCGGCATCCCGGCGAAGGACCTGGTCCGGCTGGCGAAGTCACGGTGGCGGATCGAGCACGACTACCGCGAGCTGAAAACATGCCTGGGTCTGGACCACTTCGAGGGACGTTCGTTCACCGGCTGGCACCGCCACGTCACCCTCGTTACCGCCGCCCACCTGTTCCTGACCGAACTGCGGAGGACCCCAAAAGCCCCTGCCAGGGCCTGACCCTCTACCAGGCCCTGGACCTCCTCCAACACCTCATCGCCACCTGGACCGGGACCTGCCCCACCTGCCGACAACCGGCCCCATGGCAGACCTACGACACCACCTAACAAAGCACTACTAGGGGGTGTCCGCACGGTCCCGCCTGTCCCGCGGCGCCCGGCACGTGCTCTCGGCGCACCGGGCGAAATCCCGAGTACGTCCAGTACACGGCCGCCCGCCGTGAGGCGGACGGCCGACGGCCTTCGGCGAGGAGCGGTACGGGAATCGCGACACCGTCGAACGGGCCATCGGCGGACTCAAGAACTCCCGGGCCGTCGCCGCCCGTTGTGGCGAGCGTGGCCATGTCTTCCTGCGCGCCACGACCGCAGCGTCGCCGGTCGGCCGGTTGCGGTCATGACCGCTCGACGGCCCGGAACTACTGGCCGGCGCGGCGCTTGAGCCAGGACTTCTCCAGTTCCGACAGCGGTGGCGGTGGCACCGGGCCGGTGCCGTCGTAGAGGGCGATGGGGTCGTTCGGATCGGACCACGAGCCGACCGTCACCAGCCGGTACGCGAACTCGCCGCCGTCCGGAAGCGGAACCGTCATGGTCGCAGGCGCGGGCGGGCCGGGGATGCAGCGGCCGACGTCCTCGCCGTACGGTCCTCCGCCGAAGATGGCGTGCATCCAGCCACTCGGTGGCTGTCCGGTCAGATCGAATACGTCCTTCACGGCCTCCCCCTCAACCGCCGAGATCGTACGGCAGCAGAGACCGCGGGCGGTCCATCAAGATCGGCCGGAGAGCTCCTGGGGGGTGTCCAGGGGCGGCGTCGTGATGCGGCGCACGGCTTCGACCACCGCCGTGCGGTGCAGGGCCAGCCGCTCGGGCGTCCAGCCCGTACCCGTACCGCCCGCGGCCGGCCCGCCCACCGCGCCGAACCAGGCCTGGGACAGGCCCAGTACGAGCGTGAGCACATCGGCGGGGTCCAGTGCGGCGTCGACGCGCCCCGCCCGCTGGGCCTCCTCCACCACCGCGATCTTGCCGCGGTAGGACTCCGTCTCCGTCTCCGTGGCGCCGGGCCGCTCCAGCTGCTTCCACACCACGAGCCGCATCAGGGACGGCTGCTCGACGAGGTGGTCGAAGACGGCCCCCGCGTACCCCGGCAGGTCGTCGGCGCTGAACGGGACGGACTCCGAACCCGTCTCCAGTGCCCGCTGGAGAACGGCGTCGAAGAGCTGCTCCTTGTTGCCGTAGTAGACGTAGATGAGCCGCTTGTTCGCCTGCGCGGCCTCGGCGATGCGGTCGACCCGCGCGCCGGCGATGCCGTACGCGGCGAATTCGGAGAAGGCCGCGTCGAGCAGCCGTGCCTTGGTCGCGCTGGAATCCCGTGCCATGGGGCGAAGCCTAGCAAGTAACTATCTGGTTATTGACATGCGGCGCGAGCCCGGTGCATAGTCGAACTATCCAGTTAGTTACTTACGAAGGGGTGCAGCACCATGGAGATTCGCGCACTGGGCGGTCAGGGCCTTGAGGTCGGCGCCGAAGGGCTCGGCCTGATGGGCATGAGCGCCCACTACGGTGCCACCGACGAGACCGAGTCGCTGGCCACCATCGACCGCGCGCTGGAGCTCGGCGTCACGCTGCTCGACACCGCCGAGGGCTACGGCCCCTTCCTGAACGAACAGCTCCTCGGCAAGGCGCTGGCCGGCCGCCGCGACGCCGCCGTGATCGCCACGAAGACCGGGGTCGAGTTCACCGACGAGGGCGCGCTGCTCGGCCAGAACGGCACCCCCGAGTACATCCGCCGCTCGGCCGACCGCTCCCTGCGCCACCTCGGTACGGACCACATCGACCTCTACTACCTGCACCGGGTCGACCCGAACGTGCCGATCGAGGAGAGCGTCGGGGCCATGGCCGAGCTGGTCGCCGCCGGCAAGGTCCGCCACATCGGCCTGTGCGAGGCCGCGCCCGCCACCATCGCCCGCGCCCACGCCGTGCACCCGCTGGCCGCCGTGCAGACCGAGTACAGCCTCTTCGAGCGCGGCATCGAGTACGACGGCGTGCTCGACACCCTGCGCGATCTCGGCATCGGTCTCGTCGCGTACTCGCCGCTCGGCCGGGGCTTCCTGTCGGGCGCGATCACCACCCCGGACGATTTCGCGGACGACGACTTCCGCCGCACGGACCCCCGCTTCCTGGGCGAGAACTTCGACCGCAACCTCGCCGTGGTCGACCAGGTCCGCCGCCTCGCCGCGCAGAAGGGGGTGACCCCCTCGCAGCTGGCGCTGGCCTGGACCCTGCGCCAGGGCGCGGTGCCGATCCCGGGCACGAAGCGTCGCCGCTACCTGGAGGAGAACATCGCCGCCACCGCGGTGACGATCACGGACGCGGACCTGGCCGCCATCGAGGCGGTGGCCCCGCACGGGGTCGTCTCGGGCGACCGCTACGCCCCGGAGCTGATGAAGTCCCTGAACGGGTGACCGAGCGAGGCCGGGAACGGCGGGCGGGGGCGGAGGGGGAGGGGGCGCTGCCGCGATCCGAAGCCGCCGCCCGGCCTCACCCGCCCGGCCCGGACCCGTCCCGCCTCACCCGCGCGGGTCCACCGGGGTGAGGACGCCGAGCCGGTCCTCGATCGCCTGGGCGGCGTCCAGGCACAGGTCCTCCCGGAACGCCCGCCCGACGATCTGGACCCCGCACGGGAGCCCCTCGGCCAACCCCGTCGGCACGGCCACGGCCGGTACGCCCACGAAGCTGGTCACGGTGCACAGGCGCATGCCCGTGCCGACCCGGTCGCGGCCCGCAGCGTCACGCGATTCCAGCCCCGGTTCGACCGGCGGCTCCGTGAACACGGGCCCGAGCAGCAGGGGGTACTCGTCCAGGAATTCGGCCCACGAGCGGCGGATGCCCTGCCAACTCCCCATCAGTCCCACGAGCTCGGCCGCACTCGCGGGTGGCGTCCGCTCCATCGCCATCGCGATGTACCGGTCCCCGCCCGCACCGAGCAGCGTGCGTACCACCGGCCAACTCGGAGCGAACTCGGTCACGGTGATCCGGCCGTACGCTTCGAGGGCCTCGGCCATGCGCGGTACGTCCGCCACCTCGCGTACGTCGTACCCGGCGTCCCGCAGCGCGCCGGCCGCGGTCGCCACCGCCGCGCGCACCACGGGATCGACGCCCTGGCCGCCGGGGTCCGCGACCACGGCGACCTTCACGGCCGCCGGCGGCAGCGGCTCTCCGCGGAGCGGCACCGGTACGGCCCGCGGGTCGCGCGGATCGGTCCCGGCCAGTACCTCGTACGCCAGCCGCAGGTCGCCCACCGACCGCGCCAGCGCCCCGTCCGTGACGAGCATCTGGGACGCGGGGCCCGGGTCGTCCGGTCCGAGGACGCGCTGGTCCGCCGGGAACCGGCCCGTGGACGGCTTCAACCCCGCCACCCCGCAGAACTGGGCCGGGATGCGCACCGATCCGCCCGAGTCGTTGCCGAGGCCCAGCGCCGCCATGCCCGTGGCGACGGCCACCGCGTCGCCTCCGCTGCTGCCGCCCGGGGTCCGGCCGCGGTCCCACGGATTGACGGTGTCGCCGAACAGCTCGCTGCGGGTGTGCATCCCGGCCAGGATCAGGGTGGGCACGTTCGCGTGCCCGATCGGGATGGCTCCCGCCGCGCGCAGCCTGGCCACCGGGAGCGCGTCGGCCGCGGCCACCAGATCGCGGAAGCGCGGTGTGCCGAAGGTGGTCGGTACGCCTTCGACGGCGGTGGTCTCCTTCACCGTGAACGGCACACCCGCGAGCGGCCCCAGCCCGGCGCCCTCGGCCCGCAGCCGGTCGGTGTGCGCCGCGGCCGCGCGGGCGCGCTCCGCCATGAGCTGGGTGACCGCGTTCACCTGCGGATTGACCTCCGCGATGCGCTCCAGGTGGCTGTCGACGAGCTCCACCGCCGACACGTCCGCGCGGTGCACGGCCGCCGCCTGAGCGGCCGCCGACATCTTCCACAAGGGTTCCGGCATGGTGTGAACCCCTCCCTTCCACGTTCCGATGCACTTGCATCGGAATAGTAACCTGGGAACCGATGCGATCGCATCGAATAAGGACGGGAGGAGATCGGGCATGCCCAAGCAGGTGGATCACGAGGGCCGGCGCCGCGTCATCGCCGAGGCCGTATGCCGGCTCGCCGACGAGCGCGGACTCGAAGGCGTGACCCTGCGCGATGTCGCCGCCCGCGCCCAGGTCTCGATGGGCGCCGTCCAGCGCTGCTTCCGCACCAAGGAGGAGATGCTCGCCTTCGCCCTCGCGTACGTCGGCGAGCGCATCGGCGAGCGCGTACGGGCCCGGCTCGTCAGGAGTCCGGCCCAGTCGGCCGGCACCGCCCTCGGGTACGCGGCCACCGAGGTGGCACTGCTGCGGGAGGAGCACCGGGCCGAGGCCAGGGTCTGGCTGGCGTTCGTGGCGCAGGCTGCGGTCAGCGAGCCGCTCGCCGCGACGCTGAAGGTGAACTACGCCGGCTTGCAGGAGTCGTTCGCGCAGCTCATCGCCGAGGCGGCGGAGGGCGCCGGCCATACCGCGCCCCTCGACGCGCAGCGCGAGGCGCGCACCCTCCTCGCGCTCGCGGACGGGCTCACCGCGCACGTCCTCATCGGTCACCTCGCCCCGCAGGAGGCGCAGGAGGTCCTCCACGCGCACCTGGGCCGTCTCTGGACGCACTCCGGGTGACGGTCGCCCCGGATGCGCGAAACGATCCGGCGCGCCGTGACCGTCGTGCACCTTTCGCGCTCTAATGTCGCCGCATGGCTGACATGTTCGATCACAATCCGCAGGTGTGGACCGCTGGCCGGCTCCGCGAGGTGCTGGCAGCGCTGCCAGACGAGACCCCGATCCACATCGGCGTCGCGGACGGCCCCGGGGACTTCGAGGGCTACGGGGAGTACGTCCTCGTGGACGCCGAGCCCGTCGAGGTGGACGTCGACCGCGAGGGCGAGGGTGAGGGCGACCGCGACGGTGAGCCGGGCCACCGCGTCCAGTTCACGCTGTTCGCCGACGCCGCCGCCGGCGCCTATCACCTCGACCTGGACTGACCTCCGCGATCGCCCTGGTCGCCCTGGTCGCCCTGGTCGGTCTCGTCGCCCCGGTCGGTCTCGTCGGCCCGGTCGGGCCTGAGGAACGCGCAGACCAGGCGGTTCGTCTCCGCGGGCGCCGCCGTGGGCAGCGCGTAGTGGGTGAGCTGAGGGAGCGTCTCGATCCGGGCGTGCGGTACGGCCTCGCGGGCGCGGGCCGCCACCTTCTCCGGATCGTGGGCGCCGCTGCGGCCCGCGAGCAGGACCAGGAGCGGGGCCCGCAGGGCCCTCGCGTCCGGGCGGCGGCCGACGACCGGCTTGCGGTCCGCGCATTCCGAGGCCGCCAGTGCGAAGAGCCGCTTCCAGTCCGGGTCGGTGTCCGTGCCCGCCGTCTCGCGGTCGAGGTAGGCGAGCACCCGGGCCTTCCTCGGGCGGACCAGCACGGGCAGTGAGCGCAGCAGGAATCCGGGGCGGAAGCCCGCGAAGCACTGGGTCGGGTCGAGGAGCACCAGCCGGTCGACCCGCTCCGTCGCGTGCAGTGCGTACGTCAGGGCGATCCAGGCGCCGTACGAATGCCCCAGCAGCGCGGCGCGGCGGACGCCGAGCCCGTCGAGGAGCGCGTCCAGCCAGCCCATCAGGTCGGCGCTCGTGCGCAGCGGGCGGCCCGCGCGCACGCTGCGGCCGGCGTCGCCGAGGATGTCGACGGCGAGCACCCGGTGGTGCGTGCCGAGCGCCGCGGCGTTGGCGAACCAGACGGCGCCGGTGGAGCCGCCGCCGTGCAGGAGCAGTACCGCGGGAGCCCCGGCGGGCCCGTACGCGTGGACCCGGGTCGTTCCGTAGGGGGTCGGTACCTCGATCTCGGCAGTGCCGGCCGGCCAGCGCGCGAGCAGCGCGTCGTAGGCGGTGAAGAAGTCTTGCGACGCGGGTGCGGGTGTGGATGCGGGTGTGGATGCGGACTTGGTCACGGCAGGCCCCCGGATATCGTCTCGTTGACCGATTATCTCGTTTGGCGAGAGAATAGTCGAGTGAACGAAGACGACACCCCCGCCCTGCGGCTGGTCCACCTCCTGCGCGCGGTCTCCGTGGAACTCCACCTGCGCGGCGCCGAGTTCGCGGCGCACAACGGTCTGCACCCGACCGATCTGCGGGCCCTGATCCGGCTGCTGGACGCGCAGCGCGCGGGCGAGGCCGTCACCCCGGGGCGGCTCGGCGAGGCCCTGCGGATCAACTCGGCGGGCACCACGGCGCTCCTCGACCGGCTGGAGCTGCTGGGCCTGATCCGGCGCGGCCGCGACCCGCACGACCGGCGCCGCGTCCTGCTGGCGGTGGAGCCGAAGGCCGTCGAGCTCGGCCGGTCCTTCTTCGGCCCCCTGATCGGCGGGCTGGTCGACGCGGCGGGGGAGTTCAGCCCCACCGAACTGGACGTCGTACGGCGCTACTTGGGAGCGGCCCTGGACGTGGCCGGCCAGGGCGGGTAGGGCGGGACCCACGCCCGGACGAAGCCGCCTTCCGCGGGTCGGCAGCCGGCCGGGGTGCCACGCTCGCCTGGTCCGACCCGCGCCCACCGGGCTCCCCGCGGGCCGGCGCCGCGCCGGGAAACCCGGTTGCCCGGGGCCGGAGCCGGGGCCGGAGCCGTCGGCAGGGTCTGCCGCATGCCTGCCTTCGCCGCTCCCGACGGGACCCCGCCCGCCTCTCGCGTACTCGGCGGGGACGGACCGCCGCTCGTCTGCGTGCCTGCCCGGCGGGCCGATGCGGGAGTCCGCGCACTTCGGGCGAGCTGGGCTGCCTCTGCGCGCACCGCCAGCTCGGCACGCCCGATCTCCGCGGCACCGGCCGCTCGCAGGCGCCCGCCGACACCGGCTCCTACCGCTGCGACCGCCAGGTCGCCGGCGTCGAGGCCCTGCGCGCCCACCTCGGCCTCGACCGCATCGACGTGCTCGCGCACTCCTTCGGCGCGAACCCTGGTCCGCGGACGCGCACGCCGCCCTGTTGCCGCACGCCCGGCTCGTCGTCCAGCCCGGAGCCGGCCACGCCTCCTGGCTCGACGACCCGGAGCGGTCCATCGCGGCCACCACCCAATTCCCGGGCACCGCGCAGGTCCGCAACCCGGCGTAGCCTGGTCTGACCGTCGTATCCGCCTGTGACCAGGGAGGCGGCGTATGACCGACCCGTACGGGTTCCTCCGGACCCCCCGGAACCCCGTCCCGTCGCGCCCCGCGGACCAGCGGCTCGGCGACTGGCGCGAGGTGCACGCCGGGCAGACGCTGCTGCCCCTGGTGTCCGAGCAGGCGAACCGCTGCATGGACTGCGGCGTTCCGTTCTGCCACGGCGGCTGCCCGCTCGGCAACCTCATCCCCGAGTGGAACGCGTACGCCGCGCACGGCGACTGGCGCGCCGCGGCCGAGCGGCTGCACGCCACGAACAATTTCCCGGAGTTCACCGGCCGGCTCTGTCCGGCGCCCTGCGAGGACTCCTGCGTCCTCGCGATCAACGCCGATCCGGTGACCATCAAGAACGTCGAGCAGACCATCGCCGACCAGGCCTGGGAGCTCGGGTACGCCCCGCCGGCCCCGCCCGGCCGGCTCAGCGGGCAGAGCGTCGCCGTCATAGGCTCCGGCCCGGCCGGGCTCGCCACGGCCCAGCAGCTGACGCGCGCCGGGCACACCGTCGTCGTCTACGAGCGCTCGGACCGCATCGGCGGTCTACTGCGCTACGGCATTCCCGCCTTCAAGATGGAGAAGATCCACCTGGAGCGGCGGATCGCCCAGATGCGGGCCGAGGGCACGGTCTTCCGCACGGACGCCGACATCGGCGGCCGCGTGGACGCCGCCGAACTGCGCCGGCGCCACGACGCGGTGGTCGTCGCCGTGGGGGCCGAGGAACGCCGGGAACTGGCCGCGCCGGGCCGCGAGCTGCCCGGAATCCACCAGGCCATGGAGTACCTGACCTGTGCCAACCGGGTCGGCGAGGGCGATTGCGCCGCGCCCGCGCTCACGGCCGAAGGCCGGCACGTGGTGATCGTCGGAGGCGGGGACACCGGCTCCGACTGCCTGGGCACGGCCCTGCGGCAGGGAGCGCTGTCGGTGGTCCAGCTCGACATACGCCCGGAGCCGGGACCCGGGCGACCCGAGGAGGAGCCGTGGCCGCTGGTGCACCCGCAGGTGTACCGGATCTCCCACGCCCACGAGGAGGCCCGCGGACGCCACGGCAGCGATCCCCGCCTCTTCTCCAGCGCGACGATGCACTTCGAGGGTGGCGCCGACGGTCGCGTACGGGCCCTGCACCTGACCGAGGTCGAGGCCGTGGGACGCAGGCCCATGCCGGGCACCGAGCGCGTCATCGAGGCGGAGCTGGTCCTGCTGGCGCTCGGCTTCTCCGGCCCCGAGCGGGCTTCCCGGCTCGGCGAACAGCTCGGCCTCACCCGGGACGACCGGGGCAACTTCGCCCGCGACGGGCAGTACGCGGCCCTGGGCGCGCCCGGCGCGCCTGCCGGGCCCGGCGCGTCCGACGGGCCCGGCACCTCCGGGCCACCGAGAGGCCGTCCCGCCACGCCCGAGGCACCACCCTGGGCAGCGGCGCGGACGGCGGGCGTCCCGCCGTCCTGGGGCCCGCCGAGGGACCGGCCCTCCCGCCGCCGCCCCGACGGGGTCTTCGTGGCGGGCGACGCGGGCCGCGGCCAGTCCCTCGTGGTGTGGGCCATCGCGGAAGGCAGGGCGGCCGCCGCCGCCGTGGACCGCTACCTCACCGGCTCGACCGCCCTGCCCGCCCCCGTCGGCGCCCACGACCGGCCGCTCTCGACCTGACCCCACCCCCACCCCACCCCCACCCCACCCCCACGCCCACCCGCACCGGAGCACCGTTCCGCCCGGCACGGGGCCGGCAGCTCCCGCGGGGCTGCACAATCGTGGGGTGACTGCTGAAGATCGTTTCCTGTGGCTGGAAGACGTCGAGGGCGAGGCCGCGCTGGCCTGGGTGGGGGAGAGGAACGCGGAGACCGCCGCCGCGCTCGCCGCCGACCCGGGATTCGAGCCGCTGCGCGACGAACTGCGCGAGGTCCTCGACGACGCCGACCGGATCCCGTACACCACCCGCCGCGGGGTGCACCTCTACAACTTCTGGCGGGACGCGGACCGCCCGAAGGGCGTGTGGCGCCGTACCACCCTGGAGCAGTACCGCAAGGACGACCCGGCCTGGGAGGTGCTCCTCGACGTCGACGAGCTGGCGGCGCGCGAGGGCGAGGAGTGGGTGTGGGCGGGTGCGCGGGTGCGGTACCCGGACTACGGGCGCGCCCTGGTCCTGCTGTCCCGGGACGGCTCCGACGCCGTCGTGGTCCGCGAGTTCGACCTCGGCGCCCTGGCCTTCGTGCCCGGCGGCGACGCCGGTTTCCAGGTCGCGGAGGCGAAGACCCGCATCGGCTGGATCGACGAGGACACCGTCTTCCTCGGCACCGATTCCGGCCCGGACTCGCTGACCGACTCGGGCTATCCCCGTACGGTCCGGCGCTGGCGCCGGGGCACCCCCGTGACCGACGCCGAGGTCGTCTACGAGGCGGAGACCGGCGACGTGTCGGCCGCCGGCTGGCACGACCCGACCCCCGGGTACGAGCGCGATTTCGTCTCCCGCCACACCGACTTCTTCCACGACGAGCTCCACCTCCTCGCCGACGGCGACCGGCTCGTGAAGATCGAGGCCCCGGACGACGCCGGGAAGTACGCGTACCGGCAGTGGCTGATCGTCACCCCGAAGTCCCCGTGGCTCGGACATCCGGCGGGCTCGCTCCTCGCCTTCGACTTCGACGCCTTCCTCGCCGGGGACCGCACCGCGCACGTGCTGTTCGCGCCCGACGAGCGCACCGCGCTGGCCGGGCACAGCTGGACCCGCCACCACCTGATCCTGGAGACGCTGGCCGACGTCGCCACCCGGATCGAGGTCCTCACCCCGGGCCCGGACGGCTGGAGCCGCCGCCCGCTCGCGGACGTGCCGCCGCTCTCCTCGGTGACGGTCACCGACACCGACCCGGACATCAGCGACGAGTACTTCCTCAACGTCGACGGCTTCCTCCAGCCCTCCACGCTCGCGTACGGGCAGGTCGGCGCCGACTCCGAGCCGATCAAGCGGGCACCGGCCCGCTTCGACGCCCGCGGTCTGTCGGTCCGGCAGTTCTTCGCCACCTCCGCGGACGGCACGCGGGTCCCGTACTTCGTCGTCGGCCCCGCCGGCCAGGAGGGCCCCGGACCCGCGCTCCTCTACGGGTACGGGGGCTTCCGCGACCAGCAGACCCCCGGCTACAGCCCGCTCACCGGCCGCGCCTGGCTCGCCCGCGGCGGAACGTACGCCGTCGCCAACATCCGCGGCGGTTCCGAATACGGTCCGGCCTGGCACCAGGCGGCCCTCGGCGCGAACCGGGTACGGGCCTTCGAGGACTTCGCCGCGGTCGCCGCCGACCTCACCACCCGGGGCATCACCACCCCCGACCGCCTCGGCATCACCGGGGCCAGCAACGGAGGCCTGCTCATGGGCGCCATGCTGGTCCGCCACCCGGAGCTGTTCGGGGCGGTCGTGGCCAAGGTGCCGCTCCTGGACATGCTCCGCTACCACCGCCTGCTCGCCGGAGCCTCCTGGACCGCCGAGTACGGGGACCCCGACAGCGAGGCGGACCGGCCCCACCTCGAAGACCTCTCCCCGTACCACAACCTCCGCGCGGACCGGCCGTACCCGCCGCTGCTCCTGATGACCTCCACCCGCGACGACCGCGTCCACCCCGGCCACGCCCGCAAGACGGCCGCCCGGCTGCGCGAACTGGGACACCGGGTCCTCTTCCACGAGAACACCGGCGGCGGCCACGGCGGAGCCAGCGACAACGAACAGGCAGCCGTCAACCACGCCCTCGCGTACACCTTCCTGTGGCGCCACCTGGGCCGCGAAGCGGGCTGAACGGCTCCGGCCGCGCTCGTCCGGGCACCGAAAAATGCGTTGCCCGGGCGGGGGCGGCTCCCTCACGATGATCCGTTGTGAGTACCACCCGTTTGTCCAGTTTGCTTCCCGACCTCTCCCCGTGGCGGTCCAGCCGCGACTTCCGGCTGCTCTTCTTCCAGGGCGCCGTCACGTTCTTCACGTCCTTCATGGCGATGATCGCCCTCCCGCTCCAGATCAAGCACCTCACGGACTCCCCGCTCGCGGTCGGCGCGATGGGCGCGGTGGAACTCGTCCCGCTCGTCGTCTTCGGCCTCTACGGCGGCGCCCTCGCCGACGCGATCGACCGGCGGCGGATGATCCTGCTGAGCGAGGCCGGGCTCGGGGTACTGGCCCTGGTCCTGCTCGTGAACTCCCTGCTGCCGAACCCGCTGCTGTGGCCCCTGTACGTGGTCGCGGCCGGCGTCTCGGCGCTGGCCGGCCTGCAGCGTCCGGCCCTGGACTCGATGATGGCGCGGATCGTGCCGCACGAGCAGATGACCGCGGCCGCCGCGCTCAACGCGCTGCGCTACCAGATCGGCGCGATCGCCGGTCCGGCGGTCGCCGGCCTGGTCGTCGCCTACGCCGGCTATCCGGCCGCCTACGGCATCACCCTCGCCGGATTCCTGCTGTCCGTCCTCCTGTGCACGAGGCTGGCCCCGGCCCCGCCCTCGCCCGACGCGGAACGGCCCTCGCTGCGCGGGATAGCCGAGGGCGCGCGCTACGCGTGGAGCCGGCCGGTGCTGCTCGGTACGTACGCGGTGGACCTGGCGGCCATGTTCTTCGCGTTCCCGAACACGATCTTCCCCTTCCTCGCGGACGAGCTCGACGCCGTGTGGGCGCTGGGGCTGATGTATTCGGCGGGCGCGGTGGGCTCCCTGGTCCTCGGCATGACGAGCGGCTGGACCTCCCGGGTGCGGCGGCACGGCCTGTTCGTGGTGTTCGGGGCCGCGGTCTGGGGCATCGCGATCGCGGCGACCGGCTGGTTCACGAACATCTGGGTGGTGCTGGCGTGCCTGGCCGTGGCCGGCGCCGGCGACATGCTGAGCGGCCTGGGCCGGGCGACGATCTGGAACCAGACCATCCCCGAGGAGCTGCGCGGGCGGCTGGCGGGCATCGAGGTGCTCTCGTACAGCGTGGGTCCGCAGCTGGGCCAGGTCCGCGCGGGTACGGTCGCCGGCTGGACGGGCACGCGGTCGGCGTTCTGGAGCGGCGGCCTGATGTGCGTGGCGGCCGTGGCGGCCCTGTCCGTGACGCTGCCCAAGCTGCTGACGTACGACGCGGACACGGACGAGGACGCGCTGCGGCGCCGCGCCGCGAAGGAGAAGGCGGCCGAGCCGCTCCCCACGCCCGCCCCGTGACGAAACCCGCCCCGTGACGAAACGGTCGCATTCCCGTCATTTTCCGCGCACACCCCTGACGGAGGGTGAAGGGGATCGGATACGCACGTGGCAGGTGAGGAGAACGAGATGAAACGGGGTGTGCAGCGAGCAGCCGTCACCGCGGTCGTGGCCCTGGCCGCCGGAGCACTGTCCGCCTGGATCGCCATCGCGGGTGACGGCGACGGGAGGAACGTGACCGAGGCGAGCCGCTTCGCCTCCGGGTACGTGCCGTACGCGGCCGTCGTACTGCTGGTCTCGGCCACGGCGCCCACCGCGGTGCACGCCGTCCTGCGCGCCGTGCTCTCCCAGCTGCTCATGATCTGGGGCTACTACACCTGGGGCCCGATGATCACCTTCGAGCGGACGCCCACCCAGGCCGCGCACTACGCGCGGGAATGGGCCGCCGTGGCCGTCACGGCGGTCCCGCTCGCGGCGCTGGGAACGTACGGCCTGGTCCGCGGAGCCCGCAAGCTCGCCACCGCGGGTCCCGGGCAGGACACGGCCTAGTCCAGCGGCGGGGTTTCCCGCGGCGCGGGGCCGCTCGCCGGGTCCGCGGCCTTGCGGGGCGGCAGGCGGTCGCCGGCTCCGGGCCGGGGCCGCGGGGCCACGACGTACTCGTTCTCGACGAGGTGCTCGTACACCTCGAAGTCGACGGCCTGCCACCGGTCCATGTCGCCGTGGACGGCCCGGAACTGGGCCGGAGTCGGACTGGCCACCCTGCTCACCTCCACGTCCTCACCTCCATGCGGGCATCTCATACGACGCTAGAACACTTCCGGAACGCGTGCACTACGTGGTGACGGGCTCGCCCGCGAGGCCCGCCAGGTCCAGCGCGCGGCGCATGGCGGGCAGGTCGCGGTCCTCGTCCCCCTCCTCGCCACCGGTGCCCGCGACCAGAGCGTCGAGGGCCTCGGGCCGCAGCCGGTACGCCTCGGCGTCCGCCAAGAGCTCCGGTGCGGCCGCACCGTGGCCGGCCAGCAGGCCGAGGACCTCACGACGCTCCACGAAACGGCTCATCCCGCAGTCCAGACCGTCGTCCCCGAGGCTCTCCGGGTAGGGGGCACGCGCCCAGGCGCCGTTCTCGTACCAGTAGACGCAGCCCAGCTCCCAGCCTTCGAGCAGCTCGCGCAGCTTCTCGTGCGGGAGCCACTGCGGGGCCTGCGCCAGCATGTCGATCGCGGGTTTGTGCCACTTGACCTCGCTCGACTCGTCCTCGCCGTAGAGCACGAAACGGCCCCGGCCCATCCGGGCCAGGGTCCACCACGTACAGCCGCAGTCGTCGAGATGGAGCCCGCCGCCGTCGATCCAGTGGCCGGTGCGGTGGACTCCGCGGCTCTCCGCCGCGGTCGTCGCCTCCAGTACGGCGACGAACGCCCAGCGGGCCCAGAGCAGTTCCGCCGCGGGCAGGTCTGCGGTCCGGCCCGGCCGGTGAATGGTCATGCTGTCCCTGCTCCTCGTGCCGGTGGCGTACGCGTACCGGCACGAGGGTATCCGGCGGTGTCGGGCCGTCGTTGCCGCGGCCGCCGACGGACGGTCAGGGCCGCGTCGGCCGGGACCTGTCGGTGCACAGGGCCCAGATGACGAACACGCCGACGAGGATGGCGACGATCGACCAGAGCGGCTGGTACGGCAGCCACATAAAGTGCACGATCACGTAAAGGCAGGTCAGAGCGATACCGGCGATCCGGCCGGCCTCCAAACCCTTGAGGATCGCCGCGCCGGCGACCAGGACCAGGATGCCCACGATGAGATGGATCCAGCCCCAGGCCGTGAGGTCGAACTTGAAGGTGTAGTTGCCGAGGTGCGTGTACACCTCGTCGTTGGCGAGGGCCACGATGCCCTCGATGATGCCGAAGATGCCGCTGACGATCATCAAGACGCCCGCGAACACCGTGCCGCCCGCTGCCCAGGCGCTGCCGGTGCCGGTCGGCGTGCCGCTTCCGGTCGTTCCACTCGGCGTGCTGCTCATCGCGCCGCCTCTCTCTCGGGTGCGGGACCCGGGTCTTCGTGACACGTGGTCCCGCCCTCCATCGTGCGGACCGGTGGCGCGGGGCGCACGTCGGGGCGTGTTCGTGCTGGTCGCAGAGCGTGGGCGGATGCGTGGGCGGATGCATGGGCGGATGCATGGGCGGAGCCGTGGAACCCCGCGCCGGCGCGGGAGTTCCCCGGCCGCTCGGCTCGCTCGGCATCAGGGACCCGAGTGACGAACCAGGGTCCCTGTGGGCGGGGTTCAGGGGCGGGCGGCGGTGTGTTCCAGGACGGCGCGCACCTCGGCGGTGATCGCGGTCTCGTTGCGCTCGAACTCGGGGCCCGTCAGCAGGCCCGGGTCCGCCGGGAGGCCGGTGAGGACGGGGGTGTGCAGATGGCCGCCGGGCAGCCGCGGGGCGAGTTCGCCGCGCAGGCGGTTGGAGCGGTACGCCACCTCGTTGGACAGGTAGCCGCCCCCGCCGCCCTCCACCGCCCGCGAACCCGGCGTCGGCCCGTCCTCGCGGTCCACCGGCCCGGTGGCGCCCGCCGGGATCTCGGTGACGGCGGTGTTGAGCAGCACGGGGTACGGACTCTGCACGGAGCCGGTCGCCGCCTCGGTCGGGAGCGTGGTCCGGATGAACTCCGCGCCCGGGCCCAGGCCGGGGGCGGTCACCGGGTGTTCGCGGGTACCGCCGGAGAGGGAGCCGGTGTTGTCGGGGTAGGGATCCGCCGACCGGGCCCGGCCCGCCCAGGCCTCCAGGGTGAAGATGCCGGGGTAGCCCTGGCTGATGGTGGTGATGACGTCCGCGGCGCCGGGGCCGCCGGCCAGCCGCGGTGCGAAGGCCCGCTCCACGACGCCGGCGTCGAAGTCGGCGTAGCGCACGGGCAGGACGACGGCCCGGACCTCGGCGCGGCTGCCGTCGGCCAGGGTGATGCGGCGCCCGTTGAGCTGGAGGGCGGCGGAACCGGAGGGGTTGGCGCGGCGCGGCTCGGCGTCGAGCCCGAACGGGTCGAAGCCGCTGATGAAGACGCGCCGTACGCCCGCCGGCGTCTGGAAGGCGTTGTCGGCGAGGCCGCGGGAGGCGTCCTCGAAGCGGGTGCGCAGCGCGGGGCGGTCGACGGGGAATCCCGGCTCCCAGCGGGCCAGCGCCGTGGTCATGGCGAGCCGGGTCCAGTAGAGGGGGCGGTCGTCCCCCGCCGGGAGATCGCCGCCGGAGCGCTGCCCCTGGGCGCGGCGTACTGCGGCCTGCCAGAGCGCCTCGCCCCAGCCGTCGAGCAGCGGCCCGGCCTCGGCGGGGGTGCGGACCGAGCACAGCGCGGCGGGAAAGCGCCGTACGAAGTCGCCGAACCCGGCGCGTTCGACGAGCGCGGTGGTCCGGGCGTCGGAGAGGCGCGCCTGCTCGGCGTCGAGGGGTGCGGAGGGCGTCGTACGGCAGGAGGAGGTGTCGGCCGCGTGCGCGGGCGTGGTGACGGCCGGGGGGAGGACGGTGGCGAGAAGGACCGCGAGCGGGGCGGTGCGTCGTAAGATCATCATGCGATGTGACATTACACAGCCTGCGCAACGCCCCACCAGACGCCTCCGGCCGCCTCCGGCCGGGTCTGGCCGGTTCCCGTCAGGCCGCCTCGGGAGTGTCGCGCCGGCGCCGGGGCAAGGTCGCGTCCAGGGCGGCGGACAGCTCGGAGAGCGACGGCCTGTCCGCCGGACCGGGGCGCAGGCAGCCGTCGACGGCCGCGGCCAGGGCCGCGGGCAGGCGCCGGCGCGCGGAGACCGGCGCAGCGGGCTCTTCGAGCTGCGGATACCAGTACGGGGCCGCACTGTCCGTGGTCCCGTCCACGGTGTCGCCGAGGTCGAACGGGAGCTCACCGGTGGCGAGTTCGTACAAGGTGATGCCGATGCCCCAGACGTCGGCCGCGGCCGACAGGGCGCCGCCGCGGGCCTGTTCGGGGGCCATGTAGCCGAACGTGCCGGCGCCGGCCGGAGCGGTGCCCGGCGGTTGGGCGACGCTGAGGTCGAGCACCTTCGCGTGAGCGCACTCCACCACGACGTTGGCCGGCTTCAGGTCCAGGTGCAGCAGGCCCTGACCGTGCAGGTAGTGCAGCGCGGAGCACAACTGCACGCCCAGGACGGCCACGTCACCGGCGGACGCCCGCCGGGGAAGGCGGTCGATGAGGTGGGACAGCGTCTCGCCCGTCAGCGTTTCGAGCACGACGATCGGCTCGGGGGACTCGAAGGTCTCGTACGCGCGGACCAGGTGCGGATGCGTGAAGCGCTGGAGCCAGCGGCCCTCACGGACCAGCCGGCCGGCCAGCCGCGGCTCGTCGCGGCGGTCGGGGCGCAGCACCTTCACCACGCACCGGCACTCCCGCTCCTGGCTCCAGGCGTCGTACAGGTCGAGCCAGCCGGTGCGGTCCAGGTGGGCCAGGACCTCGTACCCGGGCGCGGGGACCGCACCGGGCACGAGGGGCGGGGCCACGGGGCGGGTGGTGGTCGCGAGGTTCATGACAGGACCTTCAGCGGGGAGGAGGGACCGGGCCCGGGCCCGGGCGCGCCGCCGTTCACCCGGTGGAGGCGGGCGTAGGCGCCGCCCCGCAAGAGCAGCTCCTCATGGGTACCGCACTCGGCGACCCGGCCCCGGTCCAGCACCACCGTGGACGTGGCGTCGCGGACGGTCAGCAGGTTGTGGGAGATCACGACGGTGGTCCGCCCGGCCATCAGCCTCCGCAGCGGTTCCATGATCCGGCGGGCCGACTCGGCGTCCAGGCCGGTGGTCGGTTCGTCCAGGAGCAGGACGGGCGCGTCCCGGACCATCGCGCGCGCGATCGCCAGGCGCTGGGCCTGCCCGCCGGAGAGTGTCCGGCCCCGCTGGCCCACGACGGTGTCGTAGCCCTCGGGGAGGAGCCGGATGAACCCGTCGGCGTCGGCCGCGCGCGCCGCCGCGACGATCTCCTCCTCGCTCGCACCGGGGCGCCCGTACGCGATGTTCTCCCGTACGGTGCCGTGGAAGACGAGCGTCTCCTGGAGCACCACCGCGACGTTCTCGCGCAGTTCGGACAGCCGCAGCTCCCGCAGATCGGTGCCGTCGAGGAGGACGGCCCCCTCGTCCGGGTCGTAGAAGCGCAGTTGGAGCTTGCCGATCGTGGACTTGCCTGCGCCGCTCGTCCCGACCAGCGCCAGCGTCGTACCGGGCCGTACGCGGAAGGACACCTCGCGCAGGGCCCATCGCGCCGTGCCCGGATAGCGGAACGAGACGCCTCGGAACTCGACATCGCCCCGGGCGCGCCCGATCCTCCGGGCACGGGCGGCTTCGACCTCGACGACCTGCGGGTGCTGGTCGAGCAGTTCGATGATGCGCTCGGCCGACGCGGACGCGGCGTAGAAGGTGTTCGTGAGCTGGGACAGGTCGCGGATGGGACTGTAGAGCCGGCCCAGCAGGGCGACGAAGACCAGCAGCCCGCCCAGCGTGAGCTGGCCCTGCGCCAGCTTCCAGGTGCCCAGGCCCATCACGGCCAGCGCGCCGGTCAGTTCGATGACCTCGACCAGCGGGCCGTACACGGAGCGGATGCGCGCCGAGACCATCGCCGCGCGGAAGCGGCCCACGCTCTCGCGGGTGAACCGGCTCTCCTCCGTGTCCTGCCGGTTGTACGCCTGCACCAGCGCGATGTTGCCGAGCGACTCCTCGGCTATCGCGCTGATCGAGCCGCTGCGCCGGCGCCGCTCGCGCGAGGCGGCCTTGATGAGCCGGGAGAAGCGGCGGGCCGCGCCCCAGAAGAGGGGCACGATGACCAGCGCGAGGAGGGTCAGGTCCCAGCTGAGGTAGAAGAGCAGGCCGAGGAAGACGCCCAACTGGATGACGTAGTAAAGGGCGTTGGCCACGCCGGAGAGGAGGAACGTCTCGATCGCGTCGACGTCGCCGGTGATGCGCGACAGTACGTCACCCAGCCGTCGGCGCTCGAAGAACCCGAGGGAGAGCCCCTGGACGTGCCGGTAGACGTCCGACCGCAGGGCCAGCAGGAAGCGCTCGCCGACCCACGTGGAGAGCACGTCGTCGGCGAACTCCAGGATGCCGGAAGCGAGGACGAGGCCCAGGTAGGCCAACGCGATCCACAGGAACGGACGCAGGTCGCGCGGCACGAGGACCTCGTCCACCACGACCTTGAAGAGCCAGATCTCCGCCGCGTCGAGCAACGGGCCGATCATGCTGAAGAGCAGGATCGGGACGAGCCAGCGCCGGCCGCCCCGGGTGTAGGGCCAGAACCGGCGGAACGCTTGGCGCGGAGTGACGGGCGGCGCGGCGGCGACGACCGCGTCGGGGTCTTCTGCCACCGACAGCAGCCGCCGCAGTGCATGCCGCGCGACCCGTCCCATCGTGCTTACCAGTTGTTGCCGTGGTTGCCGTGGTGGCCGTTGTCGTTGTTGCAGTGGCGGCGACGCTGACGGCGCTTGCCGGTGCTGTCGTTACGTCCCGAGGTCATGTCCCTCTTGCCACGACGGCGGTGCTTCGCGGGAATCAGGTGAGTGAAGATGGCCATGAGTTTTCCTCCATGAGCTGTCTCACTGGAGAGGCTTCCACAGGGGCATACGCGCCAGGGGGCTCGGGAGATTGCCCTTTCCGGAAAAATTCACTTTCAGGAATCTTCCGCACATCTGCGCAGACGTCTTCCGAACGGCCGCACCGCCCCGCGGACGGGGCCCACGACCGGGTGAATCGGCCCGGTTCGGACCCGGCTGGTATGGGATGGCCCACGCACATCACTCATTGCGATGGGAGACCCACATGAAGATCCGTACCCTGGTCGCCGGAGCCGCTCTGGTCGTCGGTGCGACGCTGGGCGGCATCGGCAGCGCCTCCGCCGACACCACGGCCGAGGGCTACGCCATCGGTTCCCCGGGCTTCCTCTCGGGCAACGTGGTCCAGATCCCGATCAACCTCCAGGTCAACGCCTGCGGCAACAGCATCAACCTCATCGGTCTGCTGAACCCGGCCGCCGGCAACCTCTGCATCAACTCCTGATCCGCCGCGCCCGCGGTGTCCACCGGCCCCGTCCGGTGGCACCGCGGGCGTGCCCGGTCCCACGGCCCGTCCCGCTGCCCCTCCAGGGCTCACGGGACCCCGCGGATGCGGCGGACCAGCACCGATCCCGCCAGCGCCAGGGCGCCGGCGAGCGCGTACAGCGCGGTGTACCCGCCGAAGTGCGTGACCACCGGCGCGGCGATCACCGGAGCCAGCACTTGGGGCAGCGCGTTGGCGATGTTGATGACGCCGAGGTCGCGGCCGCGGTCCTGCGCCGTCGGCAGCACGTCCGTCAGCAGGGCGAAGTCCACCGACGTGTAGACGCCGAAGCCGATCCCCAGGACGAGCGAGGCGACGACCGCCCCGGTCCAGGTCTGCCAGACGGCGAGCAGCAGGGTGGCCACCGTGATGACCAGTCCCGCCCCGATCACGTAGACCTTCCGGCGGCCGGTGCGGTCCGAACGGACCCCGCCGACCACCACCGTGGCGAGCAGGGTGAGCGCGTTGAGCGCCGTCAGGATCAGGACGCCGGTGTCCGCGTCACCCTCGTAGCGCACCGCGTCGGTCAGGTAGTACAGCAGGTACATCGTGCTGACCGAGTACGACAGGTTCATCAGGAAGCGCGTCAACCAGGCCCAGCCGAAGTCGGGGTGGCGGCGCGGGTCGATCCAGAAGCCGGTGAGGAAGGTCCGCCAGCGGAACGCGGGCCGGTCGGCGGGCCGCAGTCGCGCGTCGCGCCGCATCACCACGTACGGGACGGCAGCGAGCACCGAGAAGCCCGCGCACGCGAGGTACCCGGCCGTGATGCCGCCCGCGGCCGTGGCCAGCGCCGTGCCGACCAGGATCCCGCCGACCTGGGAGACCCCCAGCCAGCCGCCGACCAGCCCGCGCCGGCGCGGCGGGACCTGGTCGGGCACGGCGGCGGTGAGGGCGGCGAAGGCCGCGTTGAGGGCCAGTTGGACCAGGCACCAGCCCGCGATCACCACGGCCACGCTCGAAGCCCGGGCGAGGACGAGCAGCCCGGCCGCCCCGCCCAGGGTCCCCGCCACCACCCAGGGGATCCGCCGGCCGACCGCGGCCGTCGTACGGTCCGACAGGGCTCCGAAGACCGGGTTGGCGACCATCGAGACGGCCGCCCCCACACCCGTCACCAGCGCGAGCGTGGCCGCCTTGTGGTCCGGGGCGAGCTGCTCCGCCTGGCGGGCCAGGAGCAGTTGGAGCGGGCCGAACCAGCCGACCCAGACCCCCAGGTTGGCGAGGGACAGCGCGCTCACCCACCGGCCGCCGATCGGCCCCGCCGGATCGGCCGGACCGGCGGTCTTCGCGGCCGTCCCCCCGACGGTCATCTGCGGCCCTTGATCACGTCGCGGTACCAGGCGTAGGACTCCTTCGGGGTCCGTTCCAGGGTCTCGTAGTCGACGTGGACCAGGCCGAACCGCTGCCGGTACCCCTCCGCCCACTCGAAGTTGTCGAGGATCGACCAGATGAAGTAGCCGCGGACGTCGACCCCCTGCGCCATCGCCCGGTGCAGGGCGTCCAGATGGCCCGCGTGGTACGCGATCCGGCGCGCGTCGGCGATCCGTCCCGTCACGGGATCGGGCCCGTCCCCGTACGAGCAGCCGTTCTCGGTGATGTACAGCGGCGGCAGCCGGTCGCCGTGGCGCTCGCGCAGGGAGACGAGCAGTTCGCGCAGCCCGTCCGGGACCACCGGCCATCCGAAGTCGGTGTGTTCGCACCCCTCGATCGGCCGGAAGGAGAAGGGGAGGTCGGCCGGTATCTCGATGCCGCCGAACTCGCTGGCGGCGGAAGCCGGTTGCGGGGCGGCGACCAGCATCGGGTTGTAGTAGTTGATCCCGTACCAGTCCAGGGGCGCGGAGATCGCCTTCAGGTCCTCGGCCACCGGGCCGGGCAGCATCGAGGCGAGGCCCTCGTCCGGATAGGCGCCGGTCAGGATGGGATCGGCGAAGAGCCGGTTCGTGAGCAGGTCGTACAGCTCGGCCGCGCCGCGGTCCTGCGCGCTGTCGCTCGCCGCCCGGACCGGGCTGTGCGAGGCGGCGATGCCGATCTGCCGGGCGCCCGCGGCGCGCAGCGCCTGTACGCCCAGGCCGTGGGCCAGGAGCTGGTGGTGCGCGGCGGGCAGGGCGTCGAAGACGAGTCCCTTGCCGGGGGCGTGCTCGCCGATGCCGTACCCCAGGAGGGTGACCTCGGCCGGCTCGTTGATGGTGATCCACATCGGTACGCGGTCGGCGAGCCGCTCGGCGACCACCGAGGCGTACTCCGCGAACCGCTCGGCGGTGTCGCGGCTGAGCCAGCCGCCCTTCTCCTCCAGCGCGAGCGGGGTGTCCCAGTGGAACAGCGTCGGCACCGGGGCGATGCCGGCCGTGCACAGCGCGTCGACCAGCCGGTCGTAGAAGTCCAGCCCCGCACGGTTGACCCGGCCCTGGCCGTCCGGCAGGACCCGGGACCAGGACACCGAGAACCGGTAGGCGCCGACGCCGAGTCCGGCCATCAGGGCCACGTCCTCGCGGTAGCGGCGGTAGTGGTCGGTGGCCACGTCCGCGTGCGAGCCGTCCTTGATGCGACCGGGTTCCCTGGTGAACGCGTCCCAGGAGGAGGGACCCCGTCCGTCGGCGGCGGTCGACCCCTCGATCTGGAACGCCGAGGCGGAGACGCCCCAGAGGAAGTCGGCGGGGAACGCGGGTACGGACGCAGTCATACGGGCTCACTTCGGTCGAGGCGTGCGAGGGCGCTGACGGCACACTGTTGGCCCGCGGCGGGCGCCCTGTCAATGGAAAGTGAACAATCCTCATCTTCTCTTCGCGCGGGGCAGTGGCCGGGCAGGGCAGGGCCCGGGCACGCCGGTCCCGGGCACGCCGAGCCGGTCCCCGGTGCACGGGGCACCCTGGAGGCATGGCCAGGGCCAACGAAAAGGTCGAGGCGCTGCTCCAGGAGTACGCCGACCTCATCGCGATCAGCGGCGGCGACGCCTTCAAGGCGCGCGCGTACGAGAAGGCCGCCCGCGCCATCGGCGGCCACCCGGCCGATGTCGCCGGGCTCGACGTCAAGGGCCTGCGGGAGATCCCGAACGTGGGCAAGTCGATCGCCGAGAAGGTCGTCGAGTACCTGGGCACCGGCCGCGTCCCGGACATCGAGGCGCGCAGGGCCGCCGTCCCGGCCGGGGTACGGGCCCTGACCGCGATCCCCGGCCTCGGGCCGCGCAAGGCCTTCGTCCTGTACGAGGAGCTCGGCGTCTCCTCCGTCGAGCAGCTGGAGGAGGCCGTACGCGAGGAGCGGCTGCGCGACCTCAAGGGCTTCGGCGAGCAGAGCGAGCAGAACATCCTCCACGGCATCTCCGTACTGCGCAACGCCGACGGGCGGATCCTGCTCGGCGCCGCGATGGACGTCGCCGAGCAGATCGTCGCCGAGATGGAGCGGATCCCGGGGTGCGTACGGTGCACGTACGCGGGCTCGCTGCGCCGCATGCGCGAGACCATCGGCGATGTGGACATCCTGGTCGCGGCCGAGAAGTCCGCACCCTTCATGACGGCCCTCGCCGAGCTCCCCCTCGTGGCCGACGTCATCGCGCACGGGGCGAAGAAGACCTCGATCCGCACCGGCGCCGGCCTCCAGGTCGACCTGCGCGTCCTGCCGCCCGCCTCCTGGGGCGCCGGGCTCCAGTACTTCACCGGATCCAAGGCGCACAACATCCGCACCCGCGCCCTCGCGGTGCGCCAGGGGCTCAAGCTCTCCGAGTACGGCCTCTTCGACGCGGAGAGCGGCGAGAGCCTCGCCTCGGAGACGGAGGAGGCGGTCTACGGCCGGCTCGGCCTGCCCTGGATCCCGCCGGCCCTGCGCGAGGACCGCGGGGAGGTCGCGGCCGGGCTGAAGGGCGAACTCCCCGCGCTCGTGACGGAGGACGACATCCGGGGCGACCTGCACACCCACACCGACCTCACCGACGGGCTCGCCTCGTTGGAGGACATGGTGGCGGCGGCTGCCGCGCGCGGGTACGCGTACTACGCGGTCACCGACCACGCGCCGGACCTCGCCATGCAGCGCATGACCCGGGAGAAGATCCTGGCGCAGCGCGGGCAGCTGCGGGCACTGGACCGCACGGTGACCGGGATGCGGCTGCTGCACGGCACGGAACTCAACATCGGCCCGGACGGCGGCCTGGACTGGCCCGATGACTTCCTGGCCGGGTTCGACCTGTGCGTGGCCTCCGTGCACTCCCACTTCGGCCAGGGCCGGGCCGCCATGACCCGGCGCTTCATCCGGGCCTGCGAGAACCCGAACGTCGCCGTCATCGGCCACCCCACCACCCGGCGGATCGGCCGCCGCCCCGGCGTGGACGCCGACTTCGACGCCGTCTTCGAGGCCTGCGCGCGCACCGGTACCGCCCTGGAGGTCAACGCGCACCCGGAGCGGCTCGACCTCGGCGACGAGGACATCCTGCGGGCGAAACGGTACGGGGTGAAGTTCGCGGTGAACTCGGACGCGCACGCCACCACTCACCTGCCCTACCTGCGCTACGGGGTGGGTACGGCGCAGCGCGGCTGGCTCACGAAGGACGACGTCATCAACGCCTGGCCGTGGACCCGCCTGCACCGGTTCCTCCAGGCCAAGCGGGCCTGACCCTCCCGGCCGCCGTCAGGGCCTGCCGGCCCAGGTGGCGAGCGCCTCGTACCGCTCGGCGCGGCGGGCCGGGGCGTTCTCCGTACGGGTGGCCCAGGCGATGTGTCCGTCGGGGCGGACGAGGACCTCGGCCACCCCGTCGAGGCGGGCGTGGCCGGCGCCGGCCGAGGTGACCGCCGTGACCCGGCCGGCCCAGCCGCCCTCGGCGGCGAAGCCCTGCTCCCGCGCGAGGTCCAGCAGTACGAAGCGGCCCTCGTGGAGCAGCTCGTACACCCGGGAGGCGGCGCAACCGGCGCCGCCGAGCGGGATGTCCGGCATCCGTGCGCCCACCAGCGGGTCGGCGCCGGGGTTCGTGGCCGGGTAGCCGATGCCGAGTCCCGAAACCAGCCCGGCGAGACGCCGGTTGACCTCCTCGATGCCGAGCAGCTCGTCGAGGAGCTCGCGCAGGGCCGCGCCGGGCCGCCCGTACGAGGGCACCAGCGGCAGCTCCGCGAGCAGGGTCTGGACCTCGGTGTTCCCGGTGACCGCCAGCCCCACCGGACGCCGCTCCGCGTGGTAGGTGTCGAGCAGCCCCGCGGGCGCCCACCCGTTGACCTCGGCGGCCAGCTTCCAGCCCAGGTTCATCGCGTCCTGGAGCCCGGTGTTGAGCCCCTGGCCGGCCGCCGGGAAGTGGATGTGCGCGGCGTCGCCCGCCAGCAGCACGCGGCCGGACCGGTAGCGCTCGGCGAGCCGGGTGGCGTTTCCGAACCGGGAGAGCCACCGGGGCCGGTCGATCCCGCAGTCGCTTCCGCAGATCCGGATCAGGGACCGGCGGAACTCCTCCACGGTCACCGGCTCGGCGGTCGGCGTCCGCATCCGCTCCGGGTCGATGAGGACGAACCGGGTCAGGCCGCCCTCCAACGGGACGGCCAGCACGCCCTTGGCGCGAGCCCGCCCCAGGCTCTCCGGGTCGGCCGCCGCGAAGTCCCCGAGGACGCCGGTCAGCGTTTCGTCCGTGCCGGGGAAGCCGATGCCCGCCTCCCGGCGCACGATGCTGCGCCCGCCGTCGCAGCCGACCGCGTACGAGGCGCGTACGGTCTCGACCCCGCCCCCGGGGCCGCGCACGTCGACCTCCACGCCGTCCGCGTCCTGACGCACCCCGGTGCTCTCGCGGCCGCGGTGGATCTCCACGCCGAGCTCGCGCGCCCGCTCCTCCAGCAGTGCCTCCGTACGTGCCTGGGCGAGGAAGAGCGTGTATCCGTGGCGGCTGTCCAGGGCGCCGAACTCCAGGCGGGTGTCGAGGCCGGCGAAGTGCCAGCCGGGAACGGTCCGGCCGAGG
The DNA here is from genome assembly GCF_040681715.1 of Streptomyces sp. NPDC051582. NCBI lineage: Bacteria > Bacillati > Actinomycetota > Actinomycetes > Kitasatosporales > Streptomycetaceae > Streptomyces > Streptomyces sp. NPDC051582. The sequence continues at coordinate 196,824 of NZ_JBFAZJ010000012.1, read as the reverse complement.
GCGAGGAAGCGGTCGGCCAGGCCGCGCTGGTCCATCAGCTCGACGCTGCGCGGGTGCAGGGTCAGGGCCCGCGAATCGGACTGCGGAGCGTCCCGCCGCTCCACGATCCGGGTCCGAACGCCGGCCAGCGCGAGCTCGCAGGCGAGCATCAGGCCGGTCGGACCGGCGCCCACGACGATCACGTCGATCACATCGGTGTCCATCGGAAACCTCTTCCCGGGCTCAGCCCTATTTAGTGAACAGTGTTCACGTGAACGATGTTCACTATAGTGGGGTCCATGAGCGCACCGTCAACCCCGCCCTCCGCCGACGCCCCCCGCCCCCCGACCCGGGGCAGGCCCCCTCGGCTGGATCAGGCCCGTACCGTCGAGGCGGCCCTGGTGCTGCTCGACGAAGCCGGACTGGACGCGCTGACCATGCGGCGGCTGGCCGACGCCGTCGGCGTCCAGGCCGGGGCGCTCTACCGGCACTTCGCCACCAAGCAGGACCTGCTCACCGCGATGGCCGAACGGATGCTGGCGGGCTGCTCCACCCCGCCGCCGGACCCGGACTGGAGCGGACGCCTGACGACCCTGGCCCGGGCCGTGCGCACGGCGCTCCTCGCCCATCGCGACGGGGCGCGGGTCTACGCGGGAACCCACTCGACCGGCGCGAACACCCTCGGCTTCGCCGAGACCCTCGTCGGGGTCCTGCGCGAGGCCGGCTTCGGCCCGGCGGAGGCGGCGCGCACCGCGCTGACGGTGATCCACTACACCGTCGGCCACACCCTGGAGGAGCAGGCCGCCCGCCGGCCCGGCGACCAGGGGCCCGCCGACCCCGACCGGCTCCGGGAGGCGGTGGCGGAGGCCCGTTACCCGTACCTCACCGCGGCCCTTCCCGTGTTCACCAGCACCGATTTCACGGCTCAGTTCGAGTTCGGCCTCGGCCTGCTGATCCAGGGGCTGCGGCTCCTGGGCCGGCCGGGGCCGGAGCCGGCCGCCTGAGCGAACGGGTCAGGCCCGCCCCCGGGGTTCGGGGGCGGGCCTGGGCGTGTGCGGGGTGGGTCAGTTGTTCTGGGCGGCGTCGGAGTCCGCCTGGGCCGCCGCGCTCTCGGCGTCGTCCAGCTTCTGCTGCATGTCCTTGACCGTGGCGTCGTCGGCCGTGCTGCTCGGTTTGGCGGTCGCGCCCGGCGCGCAGCCGGTGATCAGGAGCGCCGTCACCGCGGCCAGGGTGGCGAGGGCCGCGGCGGCGCGGCGGGGCCCGGTCGCCCGGGGCGATCGGATCGTTCGGCTCACTCGGGTCACTTGGAATCCTGCGCGGAGCACCAGGTGCTGACGGCCTTCAGGTCTTCCTGCCGCTTCTGGAGGGTGGGCAGCAGGCTCTTGCGGAAGGTCAGGCGGTCGTTCAGGTAGTCGTGGACCTGGGTGTGGCCGGCGGTCTGGGCGTTGGCGACGCGCTGCTCCAGCCGCGCGACGGAGCCCAGCACGGTGGGATCGCCCTTGAGCCGGTCGAGGGCCGTGTTGACGCGGGTCTGCGTCTTGGGCAGACGCTTGCAGATCGCCTTGGCGCCGTCGCCCTTCGGAGCGGACTTGGCCGTCTTGGGCGCGGCCGGGGCGGGGCTCGCCGACTCGGCCTGCGCGGGGCCGGCGGAGATCAGGGCGCCGGCCAGCGCGAGGGCGCCGATCGCGGCGGCGGCGGTCCTACGGTTCGGGAGCATGGCTGTATCCCCTTCGGTGCGAACGGGTCGGCTCACAGGCGGCCGACCGGTCAGGACGGTAGGGGGTGTCTTTGTGGAAACTTTGTGAGTCCCGGGGAGCCCCGGGGAGCCCGGGGCGGGCGCCCTCACCCGCCCCGCCGGCGCCCTCACCCGCCCCGCGAGGAGATCCAGTCGCGCCGCTCCGGCAGCCTCAGGGTCGGGGCGTCCGCCGCCGACAGGGGCAGGCGCACCTCGAAGCGGGTGCCCGCGCCGCCGGGCGGCGTGCCGATCACGACGGAGCCCCGGTGCAGTGCCACCTGCTGGGCGACCAGCGTCAGGCCGAGCCCGGAGCCGGGGCTGCCGGGGCGGTGGTGGAACCGCCGGAACACGGCCTCCCGCTCGCCGGGTGCGATGCCGGGCCCCGCGTCGTCCACGGTGAGCACCGCGTACCCGCCCTCCGCGTGCACCCGTACCGCGATCCGGGCCGGCTCGCCCGGCAGGTGACCGTGCACCACCGCGTTGCCCAGCAGGTTGGCGAGCAGGATGCTCAGTCCGGTCTCCCACCCGAACACCCTGAGCTCCGCCGGGAGTTGCACGTCCAGCCGCGCCCCCGGGTGGCGGCGGGCGCTCTCCCCGGCCGCGGTGTCCACCAGCTCGGACAGGTCGAGTGAGGTGAAGGCGGACACCTCCACGAGATCGCCCCGCGCCAGCATCCTCAGGGCCGTGAGCAGGTCCAGCAGCCGGGCGTGGTCGCGCTGCAAGTCCCCTACGATCTCGGCCCGTTCGGCGGGGGAGAGGTCGGGGTGGGCGGCCAGGACGTCCAGGTCGGTCCGCATGCTCATCAGTGGGGTCCGCAGCTCGTGCGAGGCGGCGGAGGAGAACGAGCGGGCGGTGTCCAGCGCATGGGCCGTGCGGGCGGCCTGCTCCTCGTACCGGGCGAGCAACTGGCCGATGGCGGCCGACAGTTCGTCCACCTCGGCGATGTTCACCGGGGTGCTGGCGAAGGCCGCGGGGCCCGCGCCCGGGTCGAGTTCGGCGGCGCGGCGGCTCAGCCTTCGCACGGAGGCGGTGGCGCGGCCGGCCAGACCGTACGCGAGCAGCCCGGAGACCGGCGCCGCCAGCAGGGCCACCAGCAGCACCCGGCGGCGTACGGCCACGACCTGCGGGTCGGCGGCCGAGGCCGGGGTGAACAGCCAGAGCGTGCCCGGTGCGGGACCTGCCACCGGGACGGTCAGCACCCGCCAGGCGCGCCCCTTGGCCCGGACGGTGACCGGCCCGTCCGCGGTCTGCTCGGGCAGCCGCACCGGGTCGGCGGGCTGCGGTCCGCCTTCCAGGACGACGGCTCCGTCCGCCGTCCGGACGCGGATGCCGGCGTCGAGGACGTCGCCGAGCACCTTGCGGTGCTGGTTCTGCTCCACCTTCGGCTTCCCGTTGCGGTCGGCCGTGAGCAGCGTCTTGACGTCCGGGAGGACGGCGGAGGCCCGGTCCTGGAGCCGGGTGTCCTGCTGCTGGTGCAGATCGCGGCTGACGAGCCCGAGTACCAGCAGCCCCGCGGCGAGCACCAGCAGGGGCACCACGACCGTGACCGAGAGGGCGATGCGGGTGGCGAGCTTCACTGCCCGCCCTCCCCGGCCCCGGGGACGCGCAGGACGAAGCCGACGCCGCGCACGGTGTGGATCAGGCGCGGGCGCCCGCCCTCCTCCAGCTTGCGGCGCAGATAGCTGACGAAGGTGTCGACGGCGTCGCTGCGGACCTCGAAGTCGTAGCCCCAGACCCGGTCCAGGAGCTGGTCCCGGGTGAGGACGATGCCGGCGTTGCGCACCAGCTGGAGCAGGAGCTCGAACTCACGCCGGGTGAGGTGGAGTTCGTCCTCCCGGTGATGGACCTGGCGACGGGCCTCGTCGATCGCGAGCGGGCCGGCGCGCAGTACGTCGGGTGCGGGCTCGGGGGCCGGGCGGCGCCGCAGGAGGGCGTGCAGGCGCAGGACGAGCTCTTCGAGGGCGAACGGTTTGACCAGGTAGTCGTCGGCCCCGGCCTGGAGCCCCGCGATCCGGTCCGTCACCTCGTCGAGGGCCGACAGCATCAGGACGGGGGTCTCGTCGCCGCGGGCGCGCAGGCCGCGGCATACCTCGGTGCCGGTCAGGCCGGGCATCGAGACGTCCAGTACGAGGACGTCCGGGCTCTGGTCGGCGAGCACGGCGAGTGCGCCGGGCCCGTCCTCGGCGAGCAGTACCGTGAAGCCGCTCAGCCGCAGCCCGCGCTCCAGGGAGCGGCGGATGGCCGCGTCGTCGTCCGCCACCAGTACCCGCCCGGCGGACGTACTGCCGGATGTACGGCCGGTGCCGGTCACAGCGCCTCCTCCTCGCGTGCGGTTCCTCGCGCGGCTCCTCGCGTGCGGCTGCGCCGCGGTGGCCGGGCCGACCCTCTCACGGCCGTCGGATCCCCCGGAAGGCGGGGTGCGCGCGGCCGGTCTGCGCCCGGAGGGCCGCGGTGAGGTACCCGCCGGTGTCCCGCAGGGCCCGGGGGACGCGAGCGCCGTGCCCGATGGTGCGGGCCGTGCGCGCCAGGGCGCCCAGGGCGCGGGCGGAGCCGATGTCCGGGACGGATTCGACCAGGCCGGACAGCCGTGCGTCCGTCTCGCGCCAGGCTCCGGCCCGGGCGAGTACGCCGGCCAGCTCGGCGGAGAAGAGCGACCGGTAGGCGGGTGCGTCGCCCGCCGCCGCCGCACCGTGGAGCAGGGCCGCGGCTCCGTCCGGGTCGCCCAGGTCGGCGAGGGCGAGCCCGTGGTGGCCGTCGAGCTCCGACCGGTCGAACCACCAGGTCCAGGACGGATCGCGCCCGGACGGCCCGTCCGCCAGGAGTTCCCGGGCGGCGGCGAGGGAGCGCAGCGCCCGCCGGCCCTGCCCGAGCCGGGCCCGCGCGCGTGCCTCCCGCACGTGGAAGATGGCGGCCACCCGCCCCGGGAGGTCCCGGCGGGCCAGGACGGACGAGGAGATGCGCAGCGATGCGGCGGGGCGCCCCAGGTGCTCCTCCTGGAGGCACAGCACGGACAGGACGAGCGGCTCGACGGAGCGGTCCCCGTCGGGGAGGGTGCCGGCCAGGGCGAGGGCCCGGTGGCTCAGCCGCCGCGAGGTCCGGTGCCGCTCGGCGTCGAAGAGGATCCAGGCGGCGACCTGTAACAGCTCCATCCGCGCGGAGCGTTCGGCCGCCGAGGTGTGGCGCAGCGCCGGCCGGCCGAGCGACGCCACGGCGCGCAGTGCCGCCGGGGCGGCCCGGCGAGCCCCCGCCGTCCGGTCCGTTTCCAGGAGCTCCGCGGTAGTTGCGGCGATGTGTTCCATGGTCCAAGCCTGCGGCCTTCGGTACGCGACGAACGTCGGCACGCGCGCACCCGGCATGATGGGGCCCGAGAAGCCGCCGAGGCGGCACCGGCCCGACCCGAGGAGGAGCGGCATGTCCGCCCGGCCCACGCCGTATCCCGAACGCTCCGTGCAGGCCCCGGTCACCGGGGGCGCCCTCGCGGAGCTCCTGCGCAGGGTCCGCTACGAGGTCCTGCCGGCGAAGGCCACCGAGGACAAGGTCCTGGCGCACGTCCCGGCCGACGTGCCGGTCACCGTCACCGCCTCCCCGGCCAAGGGCATCGCTCCCACCCTGGACCTCGCCACCCGCCTGGCCGGGCACGGCTACCGCGTCGTCCCGCACCTCCCGGCCCGGCAGATCACCGACGCCGGCCACCTCACGGACATCGTGGACCGGCTCGTCGCCGCCGGCATCGAGGACGTCTTCGTACCGGCCGGCGACGCCGACCCGCCGGCGGGGGCTTACGACGCGGCCCTGCCGGTGCTGCGCCGCCTCGGCGAGCTGGGCAGCCCGTTCGCGCACGTGGGCATCACCGGCTACCCGGAGAGCCATCCCCTCATCGACGACGAGGTCACCGTACGGGCCATGTCGGACAAGCAGCCGCACGCGACGTACATCGTCAGCAACCTCTGCTTCGACCCGGCGACCCTGCGGCAGTGGCTCGGCCGGGTACGGCGCCGGCAGATCGTGCTGCCCGTGCACGTCGGTGTCGCCGGTCCCGTCGAACGCGCGAAGCTGCTGTCCATGGCCACGAAGATCGGCGTGGGGGAGTCGGCCAAGTTCCTGACCCGGCACCCCTCGTGGTTCCTGCGCTTCGCCGCCCCCGGCGGATACTCCCCGGAGCGGCTGCTGCGGCGCAGCGCCCCCGCGCTGGGGGCGCCCGAGTCCGCGGTGGCGGGCCTGCACCTGTTCACGTTCAACCAGATCGCCGAGACGGAGCGCTGGCGCCGCGCGATGCTGGACCGCCTCGGCGCCTGACGAGGGCGTGCGTACATCTGCAATTCGCCTGACTCGACCCGTACTTGAACGCTGCCCGGCTACCGTTCGCCCCGGTGCCCGGTTCTACATGTACAGGTCAGGAGATGATGTGCGCAGCCCGCTGTCACCGACGAGGAAGATGAACGAAGAAGCCGAGGCCGGAGACGGGGGCGCTCGCCCCGGGCGGCGGTGGGCCGGATTCCGCCGTACCGCGACCACCGCCGGGCTCGGAGCCGCGGCACTGGTCATGGCCCTGCCGGCCGTGGCCGTCGCCGACGTGATACCGGCCCTGCCGCAGAACGCGGACGGGCTCGAACAGACCTTCTCGCCCGCCTTCGACTACGACGGGGACGGCTGCTACGCCACGGCTGCGATCAGCAGCGGCGGGGTGCTCAACCCCGGGCTGAAGCCCGGCGGAGCGGTGAACGGGCACTGCCGGGACCTGGCGCAGCTGCAGAATTCCAACACCTACTCCCGCGCCAAGTGCAACAACGGCTGGTGCGCCGTCATGTACGCGGGCTACTTCGAGAAGGACCAGGCCACGCTCGGCCCCGCGGCCATCGGGCACCGGCACGACTTCGAGCACGTGGTGGTCTGGATCAAGGACGACGTGGTCCAGTACGTGTCGACTTCGCAGCACAGCGGCTGGAAGTGGTACCCGCGCTCGCAGGTCCGCTTCGACGGGACCCACGCCAAGGTCGTCTACCACAAGGACGGCGTCTCGACGCACTTCTACCGCCTCGCGAACGGCAACGACGAGCCCGCCGAGAACCACACCGGCAACTGGTTCTACCCGCGCCTCGTCGGCTGGAACGGTTACCCGGCGGGCCTGCGCGACAAGCTCGTGAACGCCGACTTCGGCTCGGCCACGATCAAGATCTCCGACGGCCGCTTCGGCGACGCCCTGAACGCGTCGAAGCCCCCGATCCCCTTCGACCCGTACGCCTGACCCCCTGGCAACGCGCGCGGCCCGCTCCGCCGCCGGGGTGGGCGGTGGAACGGGCCGGGCGCGGAACGAGGGTGCTACGGGATCAGACCGCCGGGGACGGGTACGTCGGGTACTCGACGCCGGAGACGTGCTGGACGACCCGGATGACCTGGCACGAGTAGCCGAACTCGTTGTCGTACCAGAGGTAGAGGATCGCGTTGTCGCCGTCGACCTTGGTGGCGCCGGCGTCGACGATCGACGAGTGGCGCGAGCCCACGAAGTCCATCGACACGGCGTCGGGCGCGGTGGTGAAGTCGATCTGGCGCTTGAGCGGGGAGTTCAGCGAGACGTCGCGGAGGTGGTCGAGGACCTCCTCGCGGGTGGTCTCGCGGCCCAGGCGCAGGCTCAGGATCGCGATCGAGACGTCCGGGACGGGGACGCGGATCGAACTGCCGGTGATCGGCGCCTTGAGGTCCGGCAGCGCCTTGGCCACGGCCGAGGCGGCACCGGTCTCGGTGATCACCATGTTCAGCGGCGCGGAGCGGCCGCGGCGGTCGGCCTTGTGGTAGTTGTCCAGGAGGTTCTGGTCGTTGGTGAACGAGTGGACGGTCTCCACGTGGCCGCGCAGCACGCCGTACTCGTCGTCCATGGCCTTGAGCGGCGGGACGATCGCGTTGGTGGTGCAGGAGGCGCAGGACAGGATCTGCTCGTCCGGCTTGATCGTGTCGTGGTTGACGCCGTGGACGATGTTCGGGACGTCGCCCTTGCCCGGAGCGGTCAGGACGACCTTGTCGATACCGGGGCGCAGGTGCTTGGAGAGGCCCTCGCGGTCGCGCCACTTGCCGGTGTTGTCGATGAGGATGGCGTCCTTGATGCCGTACGCCGTGTAGTCGACCTCGCTCGGGTCGTTGGCGTAGATCACCTTGATCGCGTTGCCGTTGGCGATGATGGTGCTGCTCGCCTCGTCGACCGTGATCGTGCCCTGGAACTGGCCGTGGATGGAATCCCGGCGCAGCAGCGAGGCGCGCTTGACGAGGTCGGCCTCGCCGCCCCCGCGGACGACGACGGCGCGCAGGCGCAGCCCGTTGCCGGAGCCGGCCTTCTCGATGAGGAGGCGGGCGACGAGGCGGCCGATGCGGCCGAAGCCGTACAGGACGACGTCGCGGCCCTCGCTGCGCTCGATCTTGTTGGCACCGGTGGCGCCGGCGACGGCCTCGGCGGTGAAGCGCTCCACGGACAGGCCGCGGTCGTCGGCCTTGTAGGTGGCGGCGAGCATGCCGATGTCGATCTGGGAGGGGCCCAGGTCCAGCGTGGTGAGCGCCTGCAGGAACGGCAGGGTCTCCGTGACGGAGAGCTCCTCGCCGGCTATCTGACGGGCGAATCGGTGGGTCTTCAGGATGCTGACCACCGACTTGTTCACCAAGGAGCGGCTGTGCAGCAGGATCGTCACGTCCTGCTCGCGGTGCAGCTTCCCGATGATCGGGATCATCGACTCCGCGATCTCCTCGCGGTTTTTCCAGTTGGTGAACGAGTCGTCATTGACAGTCACAGGTTTATCTTTCGAGCTAGGCGGCGCTCACATGCTAACCCGACGCCACTTTGATCACTCAAGGGGTACCGGCGGAGCGGGGTTTCGAGGCGATATGCCGGATCCATCCTTGGGTGATCCTCCGAGTGTCCGCGCTGTGGCACGTGGGCTCGCGCAAGAAGGCGCAGGAGGAGACGAGAGGAGGAGGCGGGGGAGGCGGGGGAGCGGCATCCCGTCGCGGAGGCCGGCGGGCCGTCCGGGGGGCGCAGGGGTGAAGACGTACCCATCATGACAGGTCAGAGGGGGTTTTCGTAGGACCAAGGGCACAGCCGATTGCCCTTGTTTGGGCCCCTGTGCGGCTTTGAGAATCACCGTCATGAATCACTCGGCGAACATCAATCACCACGCAGTCCTCCGAGCCCGGGTCGCCCTCCTCGGATCGGGGAAGCCGTCGGTCCGCGAGCGGGTCGCCGCCTACCGCGTCCTGGTTCGGGTGAGCCCCCTGGCCTATCTGCCCCTGCTGTCCGCCGCACTGTGGAAGTACAGCCGTTACGAGTTCGCACACCAGCCGGAGATCGCGCTGGCCCTGCGCGCCGAGTCCGTGGACGCGGCGCGGCGCATGTGCGCGCTGGAGCCCGGCCGGAGCGATCTCCTCGTCACCGCACTGACCCACTACCGGGAGCTGTTGATCGTCATGGACCGGCAGGAGGAGCTGCGCGCGGTGGAGGAAGAGATCACCCGCGCCGTCTCCGACGAGCGGTAGCCGGCGGCCGGGGTGCCCGGACCGGGCCTCGGGGCCGGTCCCGGCACCCGCGTGCGGGGCGGTCGTACCGGGCCGTCGTACGGGGCCGTCGTACGGGGCCGTCGTACCGGGCCGCCGTACCGGGCCGCCCTGCGGACGGCCCGGGCGGGTCAGCCCGCGATCGGGTACATGCTTCCCCGACGTCCCTCCGCCGAGGTCAGCCACTCCAGCTTCTCCGCCGTGTCGGTGGCCGGCAGCGGGGTGTGCAGCACGATCGACAGGTCGGGCCGGGCCGGTACGCGCAGCTGCGTCGACTCCACGTAGAGCGTGCCGACGACCGGGTGCTCGATCTCCTTGCGGATCTGGCCGCCGGGCCGGACGTCGCGCTGGTCCCACAGCGCGGCGAACTCGGGGCTGAGCTCGCGCGCCTCCTCGATGACGGCCTGGAAGCCCTCGTCCTCGGGCCACTCCGAGCTCGCCGCCCGGTACTGGGCGACCACGAGGCACGCGATCTCCTCCCAACGCGGCGAACGGGCCTTGTAGATGGGGTCGGTGAAGAACGCGATGAGGCAGTTCTGCACGATCTCCGGGCGCATGCCGAGCACGAGCGCGGCCGAGTCGTTGTAGAGGACCGTGTTCCAGTACGCGTCCATGATGTGCGCGGGGAACGGCATCCAGGCATCGATCAGCCGCTTCAGGCCGTCGCACATGTCCCGGTCGGCCGGGGCCACTTCGAGTGCGGGCGGGTTGAGTCCCGCCAGCACGTACAGGTGCCGGCGCTCGGCGCTGGACAGCTTGAGCACCCGGCCCACCGCGTCGAGCACTTGCGGGGAGACCGTGATGTCGCGGCCCTGTTCCAGCCACTGGTACCAGGACACCCCGACCCCCGCGAGCACGGCGACCTCCTCCCGGCGCAGGCCCGGGGTGCGGCGGCGGGCCCCGCCGTCCGGCAGTCCCGCCTCCGTGGGAGTGACGCGGGCCCGTCTGCTCATCAGGAACTCGCGCAGCTCGGAACGGCGGTGTTTGTCGATCGGTGTAGCCACTCACTCCCCCTGTCGGCTGCCTGGTGGTGCCACCAACAGGATAAGTTCCCACTCTCCACGGGCACTCCCGGGCCGCGATGGTGTGGCCATGGCGATCGATTCTCAGACAACGACGACAACGACGACAACGGCAACGGCGGCAACGGCAACGGCGGCGGCAGCCCCGGCGGGCGAGCGGCTCACCGGCCGCGCCAAGCTGGTCCTCTTCGTGCTGTGCGCCGCCCAGTTCATGGTGGCGCTCGACTTCTCCGTGCTGAACGTGGCCCTGCCGGTGCTCGGCAAGGACCTGGGCCTGAGCCGGTCGGCCCTCCAGTGGGCGGTCACCGCCTTCGCACTGCCCTCCGGCGGCTTCCTCCTCCTCTTCGGCCGGATCGCCGACCTGTACGGCAGGAAGAAGCTGTTCCTGGCCGGCCTCGCCCTCTTCGGCGCCGCCTCACTGCTGGCCACCCTTGCCTGGGACCCGGCGTCCTTCCTGGCCGGCCGCGCCCTCCAGGGCCTGGGCGCGGCGGTCATCGTGCCGACCGGCATGTCCCTGCTCACCACTACGTTCCCCGAGGGCCCGCTGCGCGACAAGGCCCTCGGCATCTCCGGCACCCTGCTCTCCCTCGGCTTCACCATCGGCATGGTCCTGGGCGGTGTCATGACCGACACCCTCGGCTGGCGCTCCACGATGGGGCTGCTCGCGGTCACCGCCGTGATCGTGCTGGCCCTCGCCCCCGGACTGCTGCCCGAGTCGCGCACCCCCGACCGGCCGCGCCTGGACGTACCCGGCGCCGTCACCGTCACCGGCGGCCTGCTCGCGGTGATCTACTCCCTGTCCTCGGCGGCCCAGCGCGGCTTCGGCGGCGCGGACGTATGGGGCACGCTGCTCGCCGGGCTGGCGCTGCTCGCCGCCTTCGCCGCCGTGGAGTCGAAGAGCCCGGCGCCGCTGGTCTCGCTGCCGATGCTGAAGCGGCGCACCGTCGCCTGGGGCAACATCGGCGGCCTGGTGACCTTCTCGATGATGTCCACGGTCATCTTCGTCCTGACCCTCTACCTCCAGGAGACGCTGGAGCTGTCCCCCTTCCGGACCGGTCTCGTCTTCGGCGTCCAGGGCGTCGCCTCCGCGTTCGCCGGCTCTTACGCGCCCAAGGTCATCGGCCGCTTCGGCGCCCGGCGCACGCTGACCGGTTCGCTGCTCGGCCAGGGCCTGTTCATCGCCGCCCTGCTCGCCGTGGGCGCCGAGTCGGGCGCGCTGCTGGCGACGGTCGCCGTCTCGGTGGCCAGCATGTTCCACCTCGGCGCGATCATCTCGTACGGGCTGACCGTGACCAGCGGCGTGCCGGACTCGGAGCAGGGGCTGGCGACCGGCCTGGTCACCACGACGCAGCAGGTCGGCCTGACGATCGGGATCCCGCTGCTCGGCGTCCTCGCCACCACGCAGGCCTCGCTCTTCGACGGGGTCCGCACGGTCCTGGCGATCGACGCGGCGATCGTGGTCGCGGCGGCGGTCCTGGTGGGAGTCGGCCTGGGCGGCGGCCGTACGCGCAAGGCCTGATCGGCACCGGCGTCGGCGACGGCATCGGCGTTCGGGACCGGGGACCGGGAGCGGAGGGCATCCTCCGCGGACCGGTCCCCGTCCGCGTTCGGGCGGCGCGGCCGACGACCGCCCGGCAGGCCGCCACGGCCTCAGGCCCGGGTCCACCGGGGCTGGTTCACCGGGGAGGCGGGCACTGGTACGGGCATGGGTACGGGCACCGGCGCCGGTTCCGGGCCCCGCAGGTGCAGGTCGCGGACCGTGGCCGCGGTCTCCCGTTCGAAGTGCTCCCAGGAGATCAGCTGCCGCCAGGTCGGATCCGGCCGCCCCGGCACCGTGGCCCCGCGAGCCGTCCACTCCCGGACGAGCTGCTCGAACAGCGGGGCGGCCACGGCCGCGTGGGCCGGCGGTCGGGGCGCCGGGACGTACGGGGGGCGACCGCCGTCGTCGGCGGCCGCCCGGTGCCGCGCCGTGGTGGTGAGCGTGGAGCGCGTCGTCGTCATGCCTGGGCAAACGATTCCCCCGGCGGCGGGGACACGCACGGCCGTGCGCCGGGGCCGGAGTGCCTGGTCGGACCGCTTTCCACTCTGCTCGCCGGCCGCCTGCTCCCGCCGGTCGGACCCGCTACTCCTCCTGGTAGGAGTGGCGCTGTTCCGTCCAGGGGTCGGCGATGTTGTGGTAGCCGCGCTCTTCCCAGAAGCCGCGCCGGTCGGCCGTCATGTACTCGATCGCGCGCAGCCACCTCGGCCCCTTGTACCCGTAGAGGTGCGGGACGACCAGGCGCAGCGGGAACCCGTGCTCGACGGTGAGGGGCTCGCCGCCGTGGTGGGTCGCCAGCAGGGTCCGCTCGGAGGTGAAGTCGCCCAGGCGCAGGTTGGCGCTGTACCCGTACTCGGCCCAGGCCATGACGTGCGTGGCCCGCGGGTCGGGGGGAGCGAGCTCCAGGACCGTCCGGGCGGCGACCCCGAAGAACTCGTGGCCCGTGGAGGTCGTGCCCGAGGCGCAGTGCAGGTCGGTCCCGATGGTGATGCCGGGCAGCGCCGAGAACTCGTCGAACGACCAGGCGTACTTGTCACCCGTGGCGGTGGCGCCGAAGACCTGGAGGGACCAGCGCTCGGGACGGAACTTCGGGACCGGACCGTAATGGGAGACGGGCCAGCCCTTGGCGATGCGCTGGCCCGGAGGCAGGGGTGGGGTTCCCACGAGGTCTTCGTCCTGTTCTCACCGAGGTGCTGCGGGTGGCCGTCAGGATACCGGCGACCGCCACCGCCTTCCGGCCGTCCGACGGCTCGGGCGGGGGACGGGTTCCGGCGCGGTGGACGGTCGTCGCCGGAGGAACGCGATCGGCCCTCACCCATTCTTTCATTCTTCGCGGTGACGCCGAATCCCGGTGAATGGAGACCCGGGGCGGCGGCTGTGCGGTTTCGGCCCCGGGGGCCGGAAGTCCGTGGTGCGGCCATCGATCGATTTGGCGGTGCGTTCCACTTGTCTCATGATGTGAACAGACATCAGGTTGAGCCCGCGCTCGCCAACTGTGCGCAACGTAGGCATTGTTGACTGATCAACGGATGAGAGTGGTGTGAGTTCCACCACTCCCCGACGCGCGCGGCGACTGCATCCCACCCATTTCAACTTTCATCTTTCATCTTTCGAGGTAAAGGCAGCATGCCCGTCCAGCAGTTTTCAGACCTCGTGCGTTTCGCCCGCGACCATTCCCCTTTCTATGCCGAGCTCTACGCGGACCTGCCACCGCACGTGAGCCGGATCACCGACGTGCCCGTCGTGGACCAGGACGCGTTCTGGGCCGCCAACACCCTGCACGACAACCGCGTCCTGACCGCCCCCCTCGGGGAAGCCGTCGCGTTCAAGACCGGCGGTACGACCGGGACCCCGCGCTTCTCCTGCTACACCCGTGAGGAATGGCGGGAGTTCGTCACCGCCTTCGGCTCGGGCATGGTCGACGCGGGCCTGCGGCCCGGGCACCGGGTCGCCGACCTCTTCTACGCCGGTGAGCTCTACGCCAGCTTCCTGTTCATCCTGGACTCGCTCGCACACGCACCCGTCGCCAACGTCCGCCTCCCCATAGGCGGCGGCGCACCGGTCGACTCGACGCTCACCACCATCGAGGACTTCGCCGCCGACGTGCTCGCCGGCACGCCGACCACGCTGTGCCGCCTCGCCGAGCACCTGACCTCCGCCGGCCGCCAACTGCCGGCGGTGGAGTTCCTGTTCTTCGGCGGCGAAGCCCTCTTCGAGGACCAGCGCCGTCTCCTCGCGGCCGCCTTCCCACAGGCCACACCCCGTTCGCTCGGATACGCCAGCGTCGACGGCGGCCTCCTGGGCCGCCCGGTGCCCGGCCCGGACGAAGACACGCGTACGCACCGCCCGTTCGACCCGCACACCCTCGTCGAGATCCTCGACGACACGACCGGAGAGCCGATCCGCGAAGCGGGCCGCCCGGGCCGGGTCGTCGTCACCCAGCTCTACCGCAGCCTCATGCCCGTCATCCGCTATCCCGCCGGCGACCGCGCGGAGTGGACCGGCACCGAGGGCGGGGCCTTCCGCATCCTCGGCCGCGCCGAGGAAGGCGTACGCGTCGGGCCCGTGTCGCTGTACGGGCAGGACGTCACGAACGCCGTGGCCGAGGCCGACACCCACGGCTCCGTCACCGGGACGCAGCTCGTCGTACGCCGCTGGGAGGGCCGCGACGGCCTCGTACTGCGGCTGGCGACCGCCCCCGGCCAGGGCCCGGCCGGCCTGGAGCTCCTCGCCGAGGCGGTCGTCACCGGGCTCAACACCGCCCGGCCGCTCTACCCCGACAGCGTCGGGGCCGGGTTCGTGCACCCGCTCCGCGTCGAATGGGTCCGCCACCGCGACCTGGTGGTCAACCCCCGCACGGGCAAGCTGGTCCGCGTCCTCGACGAAAGGCCGACCTCGTGACGACGACACCGACACCGACGCAGCCCCCGTCCCCGACCGCGGCCCCCGGCCGCCGGCTGCCCCTCGTCCTGCGCAACCGCGCCTTCGGCACCGTATGGCTCGGCCAAGTCCTCACCCAGGCCGGCGTGCGCATGTTCCAGGTGGGCATCTCCTGGTGGCTCATCAGCGAGGCCGCATCCGGCGACGGCGGCCTCGCGGCCGGGCTGTTCATGGCCGTCAGCACTCTGCCCGCCGTGGTCCTGGCCCCGCTCGTGGCCCGCGCCATCGCCCGCTTCGCCCACCGCTCGCTGCTGCGCACCGCCGCCGGCGGCGCGGGAGCCGCGTCCGCCGCGCTGGCCGTCTGGGCCGGCGCGAGCGAACTCCCGGTCGCCGCCGCCTACGGCGCCGCCCTCGCCCTGGCGACCTGCCAGGCCTTCTTCGACCCGTGCCTGACCACCTCCGTGCCCGAGCTCGTCGACGACGCGGACATCGAGGCCGCCACCGGCTTCGAGTTGTCCACCCAGTCGCTGGCGAGCCTCGGCGGCGCCCTGCTCGGCGCCCTGGTCGTGGACGCGGCCGGGGTCGCCGGCCTCGCCGTGGGATGCGCCGCCGCCTACGCCACGGCCGCCCTGCTCATCGCGACCGTACGGTTCCGCACCGCCGCTCACCCCGATGCCGATGCCGATGCCGATGCCGACTCCGCCGGTGGGCAGGACGCGCCGCGCCGGACACTGCGCCGCCTGCTCGGCTCCATGCCGTACGTCCGCGGCATCCTGCTCTGCTTCACCGCGGCCAACCTCTTCACCACGGCCGTCTTCGTCGTCATGCCGCTGTACACCGCCACCGTCCTGCACGGCGACGGCGCCACCGTGGCCCTTCTGGAGGCCTCGCTCGGCGTGGGCACGCTCGTCGGCTCCTTCACCGGGGCCCGGGTGCCCGGCCGGCCCGCCGTGGTCGGCACCGCCTGCCTGGGGGCGATGGCCGCGGCGCTCGCCGTCCCCGGCCTGATCGCCGCGCGGCCCGTCATCGCCGGGTCCCTGCTGCTGACCGGCTGGTGCGTCGGGGTGATCGGGGTCCGCTTCGTGGCCCTGTTCCAGCGGCTGGTCCCGGCCGCCGACAAGCCCGCGTTCTTCGCCGTCATGCAGGCCGTCCTCGGCGCGACCTTCCCGGTCGCCTCGCTGCTCTTCGGCTTCCTCGGCGACCACTTCAGCGCCCAGACGCTGTGCCTGATCCAGGCGGCCGGACTCGTGCCCGCCGCCCTCGCCCTGGCCCTGCTGCCCGGACACTCCCGCCCGGCGGGCGCCCCCGAACCGCTCGGCGCCCCCGACCCCGCCGCGGCCCCGGAACCCACTCCCGCAGGAGGCGTGCGATGACCGCCGCGATCGAGCAGGCCACCCCGGCCGACATCGCCGATCTCCGTCAGCTCTACTACGCCGTCTACGGACCGCACTACCCCACCGCCCTCGGCACCGACCCCGCCGAGATGTCCCGGCTGATCCAGGACCCGCACACCCTCTGGCTCGTCGCCCGCTGCCCCCGCACCGGCGCCCTCGCCGGATCGGCCGCGGTCCACAGCGAGCCCGGCAGCCGCGTCGGCCGCCTCGAAGGACTCGCCGTCCACCCCGACCAGCGCGGTTCCGGGCTCGCCGGGCAGCTGACCGAGGCCGTCTGCGCCGGGACGCTCGACGCCGGAGAGCTGGACTCGGTGTACGCCACCGTCCGCACCGTCAGCGCCGGACCCCAGCGCGTCGTGGCCCGCAACGGCTTCCGCCCGCTCGGCATCCTGCCCAACGCCGTGGATCTCAGCAGCCGCGAGAGCCTGGCGCTCTACGCGCGTCACTCGCCCGGTGTACTGGACCGCCGGGTCCCCGTCGCCGAGGTGCCCGCCTCCCTGCTGCCCCTGCTGCGCACCGCCGAAGCCGGCCTCGGCATCAGCTACGCGGACGTCCGGCCGACCCCGCCGCTGCCGGTGGCCCCCGGGCCCGCCCCGCGCCGGCTGGAGATGATCGAGGCGCCGGCCTTCGTCCGCCGCCGCTTCAAGGAGCACTTCCCCGACACCGGCCGCTGGTTCTACCCGCTGCACACCCCCAACATCCTGCTCACCCCCGACGACGGCGGATTCGAGGTGTACGCCTACCTCAACCGCACCGGCGGATACTGCGCCCTGGTCACCGCCCACCCGGACCCGGCGGCCGCCGCCGGCTGGCTGGAACCGGTCACCCGCACCCTGACCCGCGCCGGAGCGGGCTACGTCGAGGCGCTCGTACCGCTCGAACACCACGCCGCGCTCTCCGCCTTCGCCGCCCAGGGCTTCATCGCCGGCGCCCTGTATCCGGCCATGCGCCGGGACGGGGACGGCTTCCACGACTACGTGGTGATGTCCCGCACCGCCGAACACGTCGATTTCCGCGGGCTCGTCGTCGACCCGCCGCTCCGGCCCTTCCTCGATTCCTATGTGTCGGCCTGGGCGTCGACGCATCTGCCCGTACGTGAGGTTGCTTCATGACCCGCTTCGTGACCCCTTCCCCTTCCACGGCCGAGTCCACGGCCCCTTCCGCCGCACCGCCCACGCCCCCCTCGAAACCCCATCTCGACCCCGTCGACGTCCCCGACGCCACCGCCCTCGCCCGGGTGCAGCAGCTCTGCGACCTGACCGACCCCTACACCTGCGGCCCCGCCGAGGAGCAGCTGTTCGCCGCCGCCATGGCGGAGACCAACGCCTGGCACCGCGACCGCTCCCCGTTCTTCCGCAGCCTGTACGACGACGGCGCGCGGCCGGACACCCCGTACCGGGCGCCCCTGGTGCACGCGAACTTCTTCAAGCGCCACGAGGTGCTCTCCATACCCGAGGACCAGGTCCACCTCCACCTGACCTCCTCCGGCACCACCGGACAGAAGTCGCAGATGTTCTTCGACGAGTGGACCATCCGCTCCGCCCAGCGCATGGTCGCGCGCATCTTCGACCACAACGGCTGGATCACCCCCGAGCAGCCGGTCAACTACCTGCTCTACAGCTACGAGCCCGCCCGCGACCTCAACCTGGGCACCTCGTTCACCGACAACTACCTGTGCGACTTCGCCCCGGCCCGGCAGGTCGAGTACGCCCTGCGGAACACCGGCAACGGGCACGAGTTCGACCCCTTCGGCTGCGTCGCCGCGCTGCGCCGCTTCGCCGAGGAGGACGTACCCGTACGCATCCTCGGCTTCCCGGCCTTCCTCTGGTTCACGCTGGAGCGGATGCGGGCCATGGGGCTCCCGCCGCTGGAGCTGCCGGAAGGCTCCCTGATCATCCTCGGCGGCGGCTGGAAGGGCCACACCGACCGGCAGATCGGCAAGCACGAGCTGTACGCCCGGGTGACCGAGCAGCTGGGCGTCCCCTCCGAGCGGATCCGGGACACCTTCGGCTCGGTCGAGCACTGCATCCCGTACATCGAGTGCTCCCACCACAACCTCCACGCACCCGTCTGGTCCCGCGTCTTCATCCGTTCGACCCGCACCCTCGAACCCCTCCCGTACGGCGAGCGCGGATACCTGCACCTGGTGTCCCCGTACATCACCTCCGTACCGGCGCAGAGCGTGGTCATGGGCGACCTCGCCTCGCTCCACCCGGGCGAGGAGTGCGGGTGCGAGCTGACCACCCCGTGGTTCACGATCCACGGCCGCGCCGGCGTCAGCCGCAACCGCAGCTGTGCCGTGGCCGCCGCCGAACTGATGAAGGGAATGTCATGACCGACACCATCAACCTCAACCACCACTACTGGCAGGGCACCTTCATCGGGGACGAGGAGGCCGCCCGCCGGCTGGCCACCCTGCCCGCGGCCGTCGAGGCCGCGCTCGCCGCGCCCCTGGACACCGAGACCGTCCTGGCCGCCTGCGACGCGCTCTCCCGCGCCCTGCGCAACCCCGGCCACCGGATACAGGAGCGGCTCGGCCCGCACCTGCCCGAGGGCACGGACGCGGACCGGGAGGAACTCCTGGCCGAACTGGCCGAGTTCCTCGGCCGTCCCTCCCTCACCCGCAAACTCCGCCGCGAGCTGGGCGGAACCGCCCCGCAGCGGCTGACCCGCCCCGACGCCAAGGAGACGGTCTACGAAGCCTGGGCGCCCGTCGGCCTGGTGGCCCACATAGCCCCCGGCAACGCCGCCACCGTCGCCCCGCTCAGCCTGATCGAGGGACTCCTCGCAGGGAACGTCAACGTCCTCAAGACCAGCAGCTCCGACACCTTCCTCGCCCAGCACCTCCTCGCCGAACTCGCCGCGCAGGACCCGACCGGCGCCCTCGCCGAGCGCATCATCGTGCTCCGCTTCCCCTCCTCCCGGCAGGAATGGCTGCGCCTGATGTGCGCGCCCGCCGACGCCGTCGCGGTCTGGGGCGGCGAGAGCGCCGTCGAGGGCGTCGCCGCCCATGTCCCGGCCGGCTGCCGCCTGGTGGAGTGGGGGCACAAGATCTCCTTCGCGTACCTCACCGAGGACGCCTGGGCCGACGAGGCGACGCTGAGCGCGCTGGCCGGTGACGTCTGCCTCTTCGAGCAGCAGGCCTGCTCCAGCCCGCAGGTCGTCTACCTCGACACCGACCCCGGGAACACCGAGGTCCTCCACGCCTTCGCCGGGCGTCTCGCCACCGCGCTGGCCGAGCAGCCCGCGCCCGCCGCGCCGGACCGCGACCTCGACCCGGCCGAGTACGCCGAACTGACCACCACCGAGCACCTCGCCCGCCTGGAGGAGCACCTCGGCCTGACCCGCGTCCTGGCCGCCCCCGACGGCACCTGGCGGGTCATGGCCGACAGCCGCCCGGCGCTCACCGCCTCGCCGCTGCACCGCAGCGTCTGGGTCAAGCCGCTGCCGCGCAAGGACCTCATCGCGACGCTGCGCCCGATGCGCCGCTACCTCCAGACGGCGGGCATCGCGGGCAGCCGTACCGACGTCGCGGAGCTCTCCGGCCTGGCGCTGGCCGCTGGCGCCACCCGCGTCACCCCCGTCGGGGCCATGACCGCGGGCTACTCCGGTGAACCGCACGACGGCGTCTACGCCCTCCAGCGCTACAGCCGCCGGGTGGCCGTCCAGGCCGACGCGCGCTTCACCACCACCGCCTGCCTCGACGACCTCGCCCGCCCGGCGCTCTTCCCGCCGCCCACCGGGCCGCTGCTGGACAAGGCCGCCGTCCAGGACCTCAACCGCGGGGTCGACCGGAGCGACGCAGAGCTGTACTTCCGCAGCGGGGGCAGCACCGGTACGCCCGCGCTGTCGCTGTTCACGTACGAGGACTACGACACGCAGATGCACGCCGCCGCCCGCGGCCTGCTCGCCGCCGGCTACGACCCGGCCCGCGACCGTACGGCCAACCTCTTCTACTGCGGCGGCATGTACGGCGGGTTCATCAGCTTCTTCTCCATCCTGGAGCGGCTCGGCGGTGTCCAGATGCCGATGGCCGCCGGCGCCGACCACCGGGCCACGGCGCAGATGATCGCCGCGTACGAGGTGGACACGCTGTTCGGCATGCCCTCGTACCTCTGGCAGCTCCTGCACGAGGAGGCGGACCTGCTGCGTTCGTACGGGGGCCTGCGCAAGATCTACTACGGCGGCGAGCACTTCACCGAGGAACAGCGCAGGACGCTGACCGAGACGTTCGGCATCGAGGTCATCCACTCGATCACCTACGGCAGCACGGACCTCGGCCCGCTCGGCTACCAGTGCGCGGAGAGCGGCGGCAGCGTCCACCACCTCCACGCCGACCTGCACACGCTGGAGATCGTCGACGTCGACGAGGACCGGCCCGTGGCTCCGGGGGAGACCGGCCGGCTCGTCTTCACCACCCGGGCCCGGCGCGGCCAGCACCTCGACCGGTACGTGATCGGCGACCTCGGGCGCGCGCTGCCCGGGCGCTGTCCCTGCGCGAGCCACGCCCCGCGCTTCGAACTGCTGGGCCGGCTGGGCGAGGTGATGCGGGTGGCGACGTACTTCCTCAACTACCGCCGCTTCGTGGCCATCGCGGGGGAGCGGCTCGGCTACGGCGGCGAGCTCCAGGCCGTCCTGACGGCCGGGTCGGCCCGCGAGGGCCTCACGGTACGGCTGGAGAGCGCGCACGCCCCGGATCCGGAGCGGGCGCGGGAGGCCTTCCTGGCCGCGTACCCGGAGGTGCGGTCGGCGGTGGCGGAGAAGCTGCTCGACTTCACGGTCGAGGTGGTGGACGGTGCCGACCTGGACCGTACGGCGACCAGCGGCAAGCTGCTGGCGGTGGTGGACGGCAGGCGGTAGCCCCGGCGGTTCCGCGCCGCCGCGGCGGGGGCGGGGGCGGCGTGATCACTCGTGCGCCGGGCGAATCTTAGACGGAGGATGGGAGGTTTTCCGTCAAATCTCCCGTTCTCCTCATCTTTCCACGCACGCTCAGTAGCGTCGGCCTCACAAGTGGTCCGGTGTGCCGCGCCGGCGGACTCCGGCCGTGAACGCGTAGATGAGGGAGCGGGCGACGATGGCGAATGTGGAAGTCTCGTTGAAGGAGACGATGACCTCGATCGAGGGGGCCCTGGGGGTCGCCCTCGTCGACTACGGCAGCGGAATGGCGCTGGGAACGCTCGGCGGCGGGAAGGACCTCGACCTCGCGGTCGCCGCGGCGGGAAACACGGACGTGATCCGGGCCAAGGTCCGCACCATGGAAATGCTGGGTCTGAACGACGAGATCGAGGATCTGCTGATCACCCTCGGGAATCAGTACCACCTGATTCGGCTGCTGCGGGGTCGGGGAACCGACGGGCTGTTCCTGTACGTGGTCCTGAACAAGGCGAACTCCAATCTGGCCATGGCCCGGCATCAGCTCAAGCGCATCGAATCCGCGCTGGAGCTCTAGGGAGCGTCCGCCGTCCCGGGTCCACGCACGCCCATGAATTGAAGAACTCTTCAATCCGGCACATCCGAATTTGGTCAAGCAGGGGCGTGCGTGGGCCCATCGGGCGGAATGATGGAGCCGGAAGCACGGGTCCGAGTGACGGCGGGAGCGTTCGTGGGCATGCAGGTACCCCTGTACCAGGCGAAAGCCGAGTTCTTCCGCATGCTGGGACACCCCGTCCGGATCCGCGTCCTGGAGCTCCTCCAGGACGGTCCGATGCCGGTGCGCGATCTGCTCGCCGAGATCGACATCGAGCCCTCGAACCTGTCCCAGCAACTGGCGGTCCTGCGCCGCTCCGGCATCGTCGTCTCCACGCGGGACGGCGCGACCGTCACCTACGCCCTCGCGGGAGGCGACGTGGCCGAGCTCCTGCGCGCGGCCCGCCGCATCCTGACCGAACTCCTGGCGGGTCAGAGCGAACTCCTGGCCGAACTCCGCCAAGTGGACCCGCGCCGTTAGTCGCGGGGCGGGGCGGGGTCGGTCCGGGGCCGTTGCCGTTGCCGGGGCGTCGGGAGCGCCGGGGGACGCGGACGGGCCACGGGCCCGGGATACCGGGTCGGCGGCCGGTCGGTGGCTAGCCTGGGGCGCATGGATTCCTCCCCCGCGTCCCACCCTGCCCAGTACACCGTCGCCCTGCGTCCGGGCCTCGCCGAGCCGGGTGATTCCGCCCGGCGGGGCGTGCTGCGCACCGCCCTGGTGGAGGCCACCGGTGAATTCGGGGCCTCCGGATATCCGCGGTACGCGGGCGAGGGCGTACAGGCCGACATCGACCCCGAAACGCGCACCGTCGAGGCGGTGACGGTCGACGGCGAGGAGCTCCCGTACGGCTGGGTGGCCCAACTCGCCGCCGACTGAGGGGTGCCGTTCGGATCGTCGCCGACGTGGTCGGTGCCCGTCCTCCGCAGGGGGACAACGCGGCCGCCGCGGCCGTGGTCGGCCGGTTCCTGCGCCACGTCGGCCACCTGGAACTCGCGGTGGGCACGGGCCCGTTGCCCGAGATGCAGTGGTTCCCGCCGACCAGGGCGCAGGCGCAGGCGCAGGGCGCGGGGGAGCGGGCCGAGGCGCTCGCCGAAACCGCCGCCGAGTCCGTGGCCGCGAGGTCACGTGGGCGGCTCCCGCTCCGTCCCGGTCGGGCGCGGCGCACGTGCGCGCGGCCGGTGGTGCTGGTGGAATGGCTTCTTCGGCTGCCGGGGCCGGGGAGGTGTCTTGTCCGAGCACGACGGGAGGTCCGCCGGGCCGCCGGGGGAGTACGAGGCGCTGCGCGCGCGGCTGCGCACGACGGAGGCCGCGGCCGAGCAGATCGGGACGAGCCTCGACGAGAACGCCGTCTGCGAGGAGCTGGCCGGCTTCCTGTTCCGCAACCTGTGCGACGCCGTCGCGGTGGACCTGCGGTCCGAGGACGGCGGGCTGAACCGGATCGCGGTGGCCGGAGCCGTCGCGTTGCTGAACGTGCAGACCGGCGAGTCGCCGTCCGTACGCGCCATCGACGGCCACCACCCCCTCTCCGAGTGGGTGGTGGCCTCCGGCGGCACCCGGGTGCACCTCGTATCGGTTCCGCTGCCGGCCCGGAACCGGGTCTACGGCGCGGTGCTCGCCGTACGGGCCGGCGGCGGCTTCAGCGACCACGAGGCGGCGACGGTCCACTTCACGGCCCGGCTGGCGGCGATGCACCTCGGCCACGCCCGGGAGCTGGCCGCGACCGCCGACACGGCCCTGAACCTGCAACGGGCGCTGGTGTCGGAGCCGGGACGGCCGCATCCCAACCTGGAGACGGCCAGCCGCTACCTGCCGGTCGGCACCCGGGCGCTGGTGGGCGGGGACTGGTTCGAGACGGTCCGGCTCCACTTCGGCCGCACGCTGCTGGTGGTCGGGGACGTCATGGGCCACGGGCTCGACGCCGCCGTCGACATGAACGCCTACCGCTCCACGCTGCGCGACGTGGCCTCCACGGACCTCGCCCCGCACCGCGTGCTGCGCCAGCTGGACGCGCTGGTGGCCGAGGACCCGGCCCGGCGGCCGGCCACCTGTCTGCTCGTACGGGTCGACCCCGCGCGCGGGGTCGCGGACTTCGCCAGCGCCGGCCATCTGCCGCCGGCGATCTTCGGGGAGGACAGCACGGCGGTCCTGGTCGACGTCCCGGTGGGGCCGCCGCTGGGCACCGGCGTCGGCGGCTACGAGGGCGTGACCCGGCGGATCACCACCGAGGAGACCCTGCTGATGTTCACGGACGGGCTGGTGGAGCGGCGCGGCGAGGACATCGACGTCTCGCTGGCCCGGCTGGCCGGGCTGCGGCTGCCGGTGGGGGAGACGGTGGCGGAGATGGTCGACGCGGTGGTCGCCGCTCTGGACGCGCGGCACGCCGAGGACGACGTCGCCGTACTCGCCGCCCGCGTCCGCCCGCGCAGGCCGTAGGATCCCCGCATGCCGCTGGAGTGGGAGCAGACGATCGTCGAGGCCCGGGACCCGGCCGCGCTGGGCCGCTGGTGGGCGCGGGCGCTCGGGTGGGTGGTCGTGGACGACTCGCCGGAGGAGTACGAGATCCGCCCCGAGCCGGACCGGACGCCCGGGCTGCTCTTCGTACGGGCGGCGGGCCCGAAGCGGGCGAAGAGCCCCCTGCACCTGGATTTCCGCCCGGACGACCAGGCGGCGGAGGTCGCCCGCCTCCTCGAACACGGCGCCCGCCCGGCCGACATCGGCCAGGGCGAGGACGTCACCTGGGTCGTCCTGGCCGACCCCGAGGACAACGAGTTCTGCGTCCTGTCCTCCCGCCGCCGGTAGGGGGCCGCGTACGGGACGGCGGGCCCTGCGGGGGACGTCAAGGCTGTGCCGTGTCCGTCGGGGTTCGAAGCGGTAGCCCATGCCCGGCTCGATGACGGTACCGTCCGGCCGGGCAGGACGGCCTCAGCCCTCGGTCAGTGCCTTGAGCGCGGTGTTCAGCTCCAGGACGTTGACGCGGGGCTCACCCATGAAGCCGAGCGTGCGGCCGTCGGTGTTCTCCTTCACCAGCTTCTCGACCTGCTCGACGCCGAGACGGTTGCGCTCCGCGACCCGGTGGACCTGGATCTTCGCGTACTCCGGGGAGATGTGCGGGTCGAGGCCGGAGCCGGAGGAGGTGACGGCGTCGGCCGGCACGTCCGAGGGCTCGACCTCGTACGTCGCCGTGGAGTTGTCCGCGATCACGGCGTTCTTGGCGTCGGTGACCAGCTTGACCAGGTCCGGGTTGTCGCCCGCCTTGTTGGTGGCGCCGGAGAGGACCAGGGAGTACCGGGTGTTGACGCTGTTGGAGCCGAGCCCGTTGGAGGGGCGCGGCTGGAACCACTTCAGGTCCGGCTCGGCCGCCTGCTGCGGATCGTCGGCGTCGTGCTCGGGCAGGCCGTACGTCTGGCCGATCAGCGAGGAGCCGACGACCTGGCCGCTCTCGTCCTTGATCTCCGAGCCGTTGGCCTTGTCGCTGAAGGCGATCTGGGCGATGCCGGTCACGGCGAGAGGGTAGACCACGCCGCAGATGACGGTCAGGACGAGGAGGGCACGCAGTCCGGCGCCCAGCAGACGGGCGGTGTTGCCGACGGAGTTGTTCATGGCGGTATCAGCACGTTCCTAATTCAGGCGAGCCCGGGGATGAGGGTGATGAGCATGTCGATGAGCTTGATGCCGACGAACGGGGCGATCAGGCCGCCGAGTCCGTAGATCCCGAGGTTGCGGCGGAGCATCCTGTCGGCGCTGGTCGGCTTGTACCGCACGCCCTTCAGGGCGAGCGGCACCAGCGCGATGATGATCAGCGCGTTGAAGACGACCGCGGACAGGATCGCCGAGTCGGGCGAGTGCAGGCCCATGACGTTGAGCTTGTCGAGGCCCGGGTAGACCACCGCGAACATGGCGGGGATGATCGCGAAGTACTTCGCGACGTCGTTGGCGATGGAGAACGTGGTGAGCGCGCCCCGCGTGATGAGGAGCTGCTTGCCGATCTCGACGATCTCGATCAGCTTGGTGGGGTCGGAGTCCAGGTCCACCATGTTCCCAGCCTCCTTGGCGGCCGAGGTGCCCGTGTTCATCGCCACGCCGACGTCCGCCTGGGCGAGGGCCGGGGCGTCGTTCGTGCCGTCACCCGTCATCGCGACCAGCTTGCCGCCCGCCTGCTCCCGCTTGATGAGGGCCATCTTGTCCTCGGGGGTGGCCTCGGCGAGGAAGTCGTCGACGCCGGCCTCCCGCGCGATCGCCTTCGCGGTCAGCGGGTTGTCACCCGTGATCATGATCGTCTTGATGCCCATGCGCCGCAGTTCGTCGAACCGCTCGCGCATGCCCTCCTTGACGACGTCCTTGAGGTGGATGACACCGAGGATCCGGGCCCCCTTCTCGTCCTCGACCGCCACCAGCAGCGGCGTTCCGCCGGCTTCGGCGATCCGGTCGGCGAGGAGGTCCGCGTCGTCGGCGACGCTGCCGCCCCGCTCCTTGACCCAGCTGATGACCGAACCGGCCGCGCCCTTGCGGGTCTTCTTGCCGTCCACGTCCACACCCGACATGCGGGTCTGCGCGGTGAAGGCGATCCACTCGGCCCGGGTGAGCTCGCCCTGGTGGCGCTCGCGCAGCCCGTACCTCTCCTTCGCGAGGACCACGATCGAGCGGCCTTCGGGGGTCTCGTCGGCCAGCGACGACAGCTGGGCGGCGTCGGCCAGTTCGGTCTCCGCCGTGCCCCTGACCGGGACGAACTCGGCGGCCTGGCGGTTGCCGAGGGTGATCGTGCCCGTCTTGTCGAGCAGCAGGGTGGACACGTCGCCGGCGGCCTCGACCGCACGACCCGACATGGCCAGGACGTTGCGCTGGACGAGCCGGTCCATGCCCGCGATGCCGATGGCCGAGAGCAGCGCGCCGATGGTGGTCGGGATCAGGCAGACCAGCAGGGCGGTCAGCACGATCATCGACTGCTCGGCGTCCGCGTAGATCGCGAACGGCTGAAGGGTGACGACGGCGAGCAGGAAGACGATGGTGAGGGAGGCGAGGAGGATGTTGAGGGCGATCTCGTTCGGCGTCTTCTGCCGGGCAGCGCCCTCGACGAGCGCGATCATGCGGTCGATGAAGGTCTCGCCGGGCTTCGTCGTGATCTTGACGACGATCCGGTCGGAGAGGACCTTCGTACCGCCGGTCACCGCACTTCGGTCACCGCCCGACTCGCGGATCACCGGGGCCGATTCCCCCGTGATCGCGGACTCGTCGACCGACGCGACGCCCTCCACGACGTCACCGTCGCCCGGGATGACGTCGCCTGCCTCGCAGACCACCAGGTCGCCGATGCGGAGCTCCGCACCCGGGACCCGCTCCTCGCCGGAGTCGGTCAGCCGGCGGGCGACGGTGTCGGTCTTCGCCTTGCGCAGGGTGTCGGCCTGGGCCTTGCCGCGGCCCTCGGCGACGGCCTCCGCGAGGTTGGCGAAGACGGTGGTCAGCCACAGCCAGGCGGTGATCGCCCAGCCGAACCAGTCCGTCGGGTCCTTGACGGCGAGGACGGTGGTGACCACCGACCCCACGAGGACCACGAACATGACCGGCGACTTCACCATGACGCGCGGGTCGAGCTTCTTCACCGCGTCGGGGAAGGACTTGAGCAGCGCCCCGGGGTCGAACAGGCCGCCGCCGACTCGCCCCTCCGGGCTCTCGTGTCCGGTGGGCAGGTCTTCGTGCGGAGCACGGGTGGGGGTGATGGTGCTCATGAGGCGAGCCCTTCAGCGAGCGGACCCAGCGCGAGGGCGGGGAAGTAGGTCAGACCGGTGATGATGACGATCGTTGCGACGAGCAGGCCCGCGTAGAGCGGCTTGTCGGTACGGAGGGTGCCCGCCGTCTCCGGGACGGGCTGCTGTTCGGCGAGCGAGCCGGCCAGCGCGAGGACGAAGACGATCGGCAGGAAGCGGCCGAGCAGCATGGCGATGCCGATGGTGCTGTTGAACCACTGCGTGTCGGCGTTCAGGCCCGCGAACGCGGAGCCGTTGTTGTTGGCGCCCGAGGTGTAGGCGTACAGGATCTCGGAGAATCCGTGCGCGCCCGGGTTGGCCATCGAGTTGCCGGGCGTCGGCAGCGCCATCGCGGCGGCGGTGAAGCAGAGCACCAGCGCCGGGGTGATGAGGATGTAGCAGGCGGCCAGCTTGATCTGGCGGGTGCCGATCTTCTTGCCCAGGTACTCGGGGGTGCGGCCGACCATCAGGCCCGCGATGAACACCGCGATGATCGCCATGATCAGCATGCCGTAGAGGCCGGAGCCGACGCCGCCGGGCGCGATCTCGCCGAGCTGCATGCCCAGCATCGCGATGCCCCCGCCGAAGCCGGTGTAGGAGGAGTGGAAGGAGTTGACCGCACCGGTGGAGGTCAGCGTGGTCGCGACGGCGAAGATCGACGAGCCGCCGATGCCGAAGCGGGTCTCCTTGCCCTCCATCGCCCCGCCGGCGAGGTCGAACGCCGGTCCGTGGTGGGCGAACTCGGTCCACATCATCAGCGCGGTGAACCCGAGCCAGATCGTCGCCATCGTGGCGAGGATCGCGTAGCCCTGGCGCAGGTTGCCGACCATGCGGCCGAAGGTCCGGGTCAGGGCGAACGGGATGAGCAGGACGAGGAAGATCTCGAAGAGGTTCGAGAACGGGGTGGGGTTCTCGAAGGGGTGGGCCGAGTTGGCGTTGAAGTAGCCGCCGCCGTTCGTGCCCAGCTCCTTGATGACCTCCTGCGAGGCCACGGCCCCGCCGTTCCACTGCCGGCCGGCCCCCGTGAACTGGCCGACCTCGTGGATTCCGGCGAAGTTCTGGATGACGCCGCAGGCGACCAGGACCAGCGCGCCGATCACGGAGATCGGCAGCAGGATCCGGACGGTGCCGCGCACCAGGTCGGACCAGAAGTTGCCGAGTTCGCCGGTACGCGAGCGGGCGAAGCCCCGTACGAGCGCCACGGCGACGGCCATGCCGACCGCGGCCGAGACGAAGTTCTGCACCGCGAGGCCGCCGGTCTGCACGACGTGGCCCATGGCCTGTTCACCGGCGTACGACTGCCAGTTGGTGTTGGCCACGAAGGAGGCGGCGGTGTTGAACGCCTGGTCGGGGTCGATCGACACGAAGCCGAGGGAGCCGGGCAGGCTGCCCTGGAGCCGCTGCAGGGCGTACAGGAAGAGGACGCTCACTGCGGAGAAGGCCAGGACGCCTCGCAGGTAGGCGGGCCAGCGCATCTCGGCCGAGGGGTTGGCGCCGATGGCCCTGTAGATCCACTTCTCCGGACGGTGGTGCTCTTCCGAGGAGTAGACCCGGGCCATGCGGTCGCCGAGGGGACGGTATGCGAGGGCGAGCGCGGCGACGAGCGCGAGCAGCTGCAGCACACCGGCGGTTACGGGGCTCATGTCGGTGCTCAGAACCTCTCCGGGTACACGAGGGCGAGGACGAGGTAGCCCAGCAGGGAGACGGCCACGATCAGGCCGACGATGTTCTCGGCGGTCACAGCTTGGCCACCCCCCGGGCGATGAGAGCCACCAGCGCGAACACCGCGACCGTGGTGACGACGAAGGCCAGATCGGCCATCGTGAGCTCCTGGATGAAGTGATGAAATGGATTTCGGCCAGACGGCCGATGTAGAGCAAACCGCGAGCTCAGGCGGGGATTAAGGCCTCTTGACGGGCTCCATACGGGTGAGCGGGATCTCTTGATGCCGCCCTGACGCGGAACGTCCCCGGGGCGTCGGCAGCGTGGCGCCGCACGGGCTCAAGCGGCCCGGAGCCGGCCCCGAAGCGGCCCGGGAGCGGCCCGGGAGCGGCCCGGGAGCGGCTCTCAGCGGGCCGTGGCCGGGCCGGCCGTGGCCGGGGCGGCGCCGGCCTGCGCGGCGCGGGCCGTGACGACGGCGGCCGGCCCGATCCCAGGGCTCCGCTCCGCTACAGGCGCTCCAGCGGTACGGCCGCGTAGGACTCCCGCAGCGCGCCGATCACCGGGTCGTCGGCGCGGAACGCGATGTCGTCGACCGCCGCCAGGGCCCGTACGCCGAAGCCCGTGCTCGTCGCGAACGCCGCCCGCATCGAGCGCAGCCGGACGTCCGTCACCGCTTCCGTGACGTGCCCGCCGCCGGCGGCCCGGAGCAGCCGCATCGTGGTCCCCGGCAGGACCTCGGCCTCCGGCCAGACCACGGTCCCGGCCTCGTCGACGAAGCCGGCGTTCCAGGTGCAGCCCTCGGAGACCAGCCCGCCCGCGCCGGTGAACAGCACGTCGTCGAACCCGGCGAGCCGCGCCGCCCGCCGCAGCCGCAGCTGCCCGAACAGCGCCACGTGCTTCACCGTCGGCGCGTCGCGGTGGAAGGCGAGCCGCTGGACGCGCAGGGGCGGCAGCGGCCGGTCGTCGGGCCCGGCAGCGGGCCGGGTCGTCACCAGCACGCCCGGCCGCCCCGCCCGGTCGGGGGCCGTCAGATCCAGCTCGGGGTCGAAGACCGTGACCCGCACCATGAACCTCCCGGCCCGCCCGCTCCCGGCCTCCGTGCGTACGCACTCCCGCACCCACTCGGGATCGAGCTCCGCCCCGAACACCGCCCGGCAGTCCCCGACCAGCCGGGCGAGGTGCAGCCCCAGCCCCCGTACCCCGCCGTCCTCCACCCGCATGGTGGTGAAGTGCCCGTAGTTGGTCAGCGCGAGGGCCTGCAAGGCCGCGGGGGAGGCGGGGGAGCCGTTCAGGGAAGCCATACCGGCAGTCTGCCCGCCGCCGGAGCGCCCCACGTCGTACGACGGACGCGGCGACCCGGATCCCCGGCACGCACGAGCCGCCCCCCGGGCCGGCCACCGCCACGGTGCGAGGGCGGGCGGGCTACGGGGCCGGCGGCGCGGAGACCCGCATGCGGCCGACGGGCGGGATCGCGGGGCCGGGCGGCAGCAGTTCGATGGTCACCAGCGCCACGACGGCGGAGAGGATCGCCACCGGGATCATCTCGGTGCTGCCCAGCACGAGCACCACGAGCACCACGCTGCTGACCGGCAGCCGAAGCGCGCTCACGGTGGCGGCGGCCATGCCGGCCGCCAGTCCGGCGCCGACACCGAACCCGGGCAGCGGCGAGCACAGGACGCCCGCCGCGGCGCCGAGGAACAGCGACGGGAAGATGGGGCCGCCCCGCAGGCTGCCCAGGCACAGGGAGAAGGCGGCGCCCTTGCAGAGGAGTACGGCGACCAGCGCGCCCACGGCCCAGGCGTGCGGGTCACCGGCCAGCTCGGCCATCGTGGCCTGGCCGGAGGAGGCCACGTCCGCGGGGGAGCGGCCGGTGCCCAGGGAATAGGCGGCGGCGCAGACGCCGGCGGCGAGCGCGCAGACGGCGGTGACGATCAGCGGGCGTTTGGCGACCTGGACGGCGGTCAGCCGTCCGCCGAACTGGATCAGGTGAATGCCGACCGCGAGGGCCGCGGCGAGGAGGATCGACCACACCACGTCACCGACGTCCAGGCGGGGGAAGTGCATGCCCGAGGACTTCAGCGACAGATCGCCGGTCTTCAGTCCGGTCCAGCGGCCGAACCCGGTGAAGACGAGCGAGCCGATCCCGCTCGACAGCAGCGCGGGCAGCATGACGGCGAACAGCTGGGGCCCGCCCACGCCCACGACCTCCATGAGCAGCACCGCGCCGATCAGCGGATTGCCGAAGATGGTGGCGATCGCCGCGGCGGATCCGGCCGCGCCCAGCAGCGCGGTGCTCATCGGCGTCTCCGGCGTTCCGGTGAGGTGCCGCAGTGCCACCGCGAGTCCGCCGCCCAGCGCGATCAGCGGGGCCTCGGGACCGAGCGTGGCGCCGAGCGGCAGGCTGAACGCGGCCGCGAGGATCACTCCGGGCAGGGCCGCGGCTCCGGGACCGCCCGGGTGCAGGCCGGTGGCGGGGATGTGCCCGCCGGCCCCGGGGAGCCGGGTGACGATCTGACCGACGCAGACGCCCGAGAGCAGCAGCAGCGGCAGGGGCCACCACCAGGGCGGAGCGTCGTGGCCGAGGGCATGCGGGAGGTCGACCCAGACCAGGCCCTCCAGTTTCTGGATCGCGGCGAGGAACCAGAACGCGGCCAGCGAGACGGGGATGCCGATGAGTCCACAGAACACCAGCGTCTTGCGGTATCCGGGAGTGCGGAGCAGCTCGCCGAGCCGCTGGGCTTCCGCGGGCCGCGAGGGCGGCTGCGGGCCCGGATCCGGACTCGGCTGCGTCGGCTGCGTCATGGGGCCGTTCCCTCCCGTCCCACGTCCCTCACCGGAGAGTCCGGTACAGGGTGTTCCGTCAGCCGAGGAGCCGGCGCTTCTGCTCGGTGAACTCCTCCTCGGTCAGGACGCCCTGTTCCTTCAGGGTGCTGAGCTGCTTGAGCTGGTCGATCCTGGTGGTCATGTCGTCGGCGGCAGGTGCCGGGGCCGGGGCCGGTGCGGGGGGCGGCGGTGCGGCCGCGGCCTGCGGTGCCTCCTGGGGCGCCTCCTGCTGGGCCCAGCGTCCGGCCTGCCGCCGGGACACCCGGTTGGAAACGGCGGTGGCGGTGCCGGCGATGACGGCCGTACGGGCGACTCCGCGAAGAAGTCCGGGCATGGTGCTCATCTCCAGGGGTGCGGTGGAGCAGGGCTGCGGTCGTTCTCACTCGTCGCCGGGCGGTACTTCCATCGCCTCCAGCGAAGCCAGCAGCGCCTGGACGGGAATCCGGCCGGCGGCCACGAGCTGCGCGCCTCCGCGCCGCAGTTCACGGGCGAACGGCGCCGCCCACGTGTTCTCGTAGACGATGATCCCCGCCGAGTTGCCGGGTTCCAGAGCGGTGCCGGCGTCGTCGATGTCGCTCTGGTCCAGCAGGCCGGACGAGGCCCCTTCGAAGATCGAGAGGTCGACCTCGTCGCCGAAGTCCTGCAGCTCCACCGCGGTCACCGAACCGTCCAGGTCCTTGCGGACGAAGACCAGGTCGAAGATGCGGATGATGCCGCGATCCACGAGATCGACGAGCATGGGCAGTCCCTGGCCCGTCATCCGGTTGCCCGGAAACTCGATCACGGCGTAGTCGACGGGCCCCAGGTCGTCGATGCCGCCGAACCCGCCTGATTCCTCGGCCTCGCTGCTCATGGCTGCTCCTGTCGTGCTGGGGGAGGGAAGACGTCGCGTCGGCGGCTGATCCGCGGGCTGTGGGCTCCGGCACGCGATGGGCAGGAGGGACGGTCGCCTAAGCCCATTCCAGCACCGGGAGGGCACCTTCGCACATTCGGAAAGCCGCCGGTCCCACGAGTCGACCGGTCGATGGTCAGCTGGTCAGCTGGTCAGCTGGTAGAGGCTCTTGCCGGTCAGCCACAGGCCGAGCACCAGGCAGAGGACCACGATCGCCTGCTGGGCGTGTTCCGTCAGCCATCCGCGCAGACGCAGCAGCCGGGCCTGGGCGACCTCGGGGGCGAACACGATGTACAGCTCGGCCGCCAGCAGGCTCGCGCTCGCGAGCAGGCAGAAGCCGAACAGGGCCATGTAGGTGGCCGGCTGCGCCGCGTTCGCTTCGAGCACGGTCGTCGCGCCCGCCGCCACCATGCCCCACGGCTGGACGAGTACCGCCAGGCCCGCCGAGGCCCAGAGCGAGCCTCCGTCGAGGGCGGCCGTCGCTCCGCCGGACGGATCGTTGCGCCCCGCCCGACCAGGCGCGGCGGGGGCGTCCGCCGAGGCGGCGCCCGCCCGCATGAGGCGCCGGCGGTGGAGGCCGTAGAACACGAGTCCGATCCCGATGGCCAGCTTGGCCGCCAGCCCGGCCACGCCGGGCGGGGAGCGCGGCGGCGGGGGCTGGCCGTCGGTCACCGCCAGGACGACGGCGATCACCGCGACGAGGCAGGCCAGCCAGGCCAGAACGAAGACGAGGCCCTTCCACACGCCCCTGGCGGACGACACCACGAGCGCGAACGCCATGAGGGGCAGGGGATAGAGGGTGATGGCCAGCGCGATCAGCATGAGGTCGAGAACCATGGCGCCCCCATCGTGTGACGGCGTGCGACGACGTACCACGACGACCCTACGCACGGAACCCGTCCTCGACACCTTCGCCCGGCGCCGCCGTCCGCCGCCGACCACGGGCGCCGTTCAAGATGCCGCCCTCGACCGCATCCTCCAACCTGGACGCAGACGAAGGAGACCCCATGACGACGACCGCTCCGCCGGTGCAGTCGTGGGCGTACGGCCGTCCGCCCTCCTCCGCGCCGACCCCCTCCCCGGTGGGCTGATGCCTTCCGGCGAGCGCACGCCGTCCGGCAAGCGCACACGCGGCGCCCCGCACCCCACCTGGTGGCGGACCCGCTCGCGCAACGCGACGATCGCCGCCCGGCGGCTGCAGCGCCGCGCGGAGACCCGGTTCCCGGTGATCACCCACATCGCGGAGCGCATGGTGTCGGTGAACATCTTCGATTCGGCGACGCGGCTCGCCGCGCAGTGCTTCCTGACCGCCGTTCCCCTGGTCTTCGTCGTCGCGTCGGTCGCCCCGGAGCGGGTACGCCGGCAAATGGCCGCCTCGATCCGCTCCGTGTTCGGGCTCAACGGCGCGGCGAGCGACCAACTGCAGTCGGTCTTCGGCAGCTCCGACGCGGAACTCCAGAACGCCGTGGGCGTGGTGGGGTCCCTCATGGTGCTGCTGTCGGCGACCGCCGTGAGCCGCGCCATGCAGAGACTGTGCAAGCGGGCCTGGGAGATCCCGAGGACCGGGGTCAGGATCGCGGTCTGGCGCTGGCTCGTGTGGATCGCCGGCTGGATCTGTCTGCTGGTGGTGCAGGAACCGGTGCGCAGCGGGTTCGGCATCGGGCTCTGGGTGGGAGTCCCCCTCACGTTCGTCTTCCAGACCGCGGTGTGGTGGTGGACCCAGCACCTCCTGCTGGGCCGCCTCGTCCCCTGGCTGCCCCTGCTGCCGGGCGCCCTGCTCACCGGTGGCGCGATGACCGCCCTGTCGGTGACCGCCGGTTTCTACATGCCGCGCGCCCTCAACCGGGCGCTGAGCGAATACGGTTCGGCCGGCTCGGTCTTCGTCCTCCTGTCGTGGCTGATCGTGCTCTGCGTGGCGGTCGCCGTCGGTGTCACCGTGGGCGCCGTCCTGGCGCAGGAGCCGTTCCTCGCCCGCCGCCTGGGCAGTCCGGTCCCGAACCGGCACGGGTCGCGGCAGGGCTGAGTGCCGACGCCCGGGCATCGGGCCCCGCCGTACGGCAGTGCCCGCCGGGGAGTGCCATGCTGGGCAGCAGGGGGCCGGGTGCGGCCTGGAGGTGCACGGCGATGGCAAGGTATGCCGCGAGTGCGGAGAAGGACATGCGCCGACTGTCCGCCGAGGAGCGGGCCCAGCGCGGCCGCGCCGCCCGGCGCAGGGCGCCCCGCTCCGGGCAGGGGGACTTCGAGCCGCCCGCGAAGCGGCAGGATCCGGTGGACGTACTCGAAGGGCAATCGGCCGGCCGGGTGACGGACCTGGTGCCGATCCGCTACGGCCGGATGGTGGAGTCGCCGTTCCGCTTCTACCGCGGCGCGGCCGCCGTCATGTCCGCAGACCTGGCCCGCACACCCGATTCGGGACTGCGGGTCCAACTGTGCGGCGATGCGCACATGTTGAACTACGGCCTGCTCGGCTCCCCCGAGCGGAATCTGCTGTTCGACATCAATGACTTCGACGAGACGCTGCCCGGACCGTGGGAATGGGATGTCAAACGGCTGGTCGTGAGCCTTGCCGTCGCGGGCAGGGAGAACGGGTTCAGCGAGCGCGAGCGCGCCGTGATCGTCCAGTCCGCGGGCAGGTCCTACCGCGAGCAGATGCGCCGCTACGCGGCCATGAGCAACCTCGACGTCTGGTACGCGCGGATCGACGCGGAGCAGCTGCGCGCGCTGGCATCGACCGAACTGCGTCCGCGCGGCCGCAAGCAGCTGGCCGAGGCACTGGAGAAGGCCCGCGGACGCGACAGCCTTCAGGCCGCCGGGAAACTCACCGAGACGGTCTCCGGCGAGCCCCGGTTCAGGTCGCTGCCGCCGTTGGTCACTCCGCTCTCGGAGCTGCTTCCGGACCAGGAACGCGGCGTGCTGGAGGAGCAGATCCGCGAACTGGTCGAGCAGTACGGGCAGACCCTGTCCTCCGACCGGCGCCACCTGCTGCGGGAGTTCACCGTCGTCGACATGGCGCGCAAGGTGGTGGGCGTCGGCAGCGTGGGCACCCGGTGCTGGATCATCCTGCTCCTGGGGCGGGACGGCGGCGACCCGCTGATCCTCCAGGCCAAGGAGGCGGGGGAGTCGGTCCTCGCCCCGTACGCCGGTCCCTGCGAGCAGGTCATGCAGGGCGAGCGGGTGGTGGCGGGGCAGCGCCTCATGCAGGCCGCCAGTGACATCTTCCTGGGCTGGCACCGGGCGCAGGGGATCGACGGGCGAGAACGCGACTTCTACATGAGGCAGTTGCGGGACTGGAAGGGAAGCCTTGAGCCGGCGCTCATGCTGCCGCTCGGCATGAAGGCGTTCGGCGACGTCTGCGGCACCACGCTGGCCCGGGCGCACGCCCGCTCCGGGGACCGGATAGCCATCGCCGCCTACCTGGGCCGGGGCGAGGTCTTCGACCGGGCACTGGTGCGGTTCGCGGAGGCCTACGCGGACCGCAACGAGCGCGACCACCAGGCGCTGGCGCAGGCGGTGGCCTCCGGCCGGGTGGCGGCGCAGTCGGCGTGAGTTCGCCCGCCGGGCCTCAGGGGGTCGTCCGGGTGAGTTCGGGGTCCTGCGCGGCGTCCTCGGCGATGAAGTCCGTCACGGCGAGGGCGAAGAGGAGCGCGAGGGCGAGGCCGACGACGACCCAGCCGGTCGGGTGCGGCCACAGGACGTAGGCGAGGACGGCGGCCGCGACCAGGATCCAGGTGATCCAGCGCCGGTAGCGGCCCACGAACGCGCCGACCGGGCCCGTACGCAGGCCCGCCCGGTCGGCCGTGGCCCGGGTGGCCGCGATGCCGGAGTGCCACACCTGGCGGACCACCGTGGCGTACCGGCCCGGCCCCGAGAGCCAGGCGGCGAGGGCCAGCACCACGCCGAGGAGCACGACCATGCGGATCGTGATGCGCAGGAGGCGGACCAACGCGTCGTAGATGGCCCCGGCGGCCGGCTGCGAGACGGTGTCGGGCAGCGCGTTGAGGTAGACCGTACGGAAGACGGTCAGGGCGATCCCCAGGATGAGCGCGGCCGCGGCGAAGCCGAGGGCGGACGCGATGAGGGTGCGGCGGCGGTGCGCGGAGAGCAGGACGCCGATGGCGGCGAGGACGACGGCCAGTACCGGCAGCCACAGACCGGCGAGTTCGAGCAGCCGGAAGCCGGTCTTGACGCGGCCGATGTCGTCCGACCGGAGCACGGTGAAGTCGGTGTGGATCTCGGGGATCTTCCCGGCGACGCCGAGCCCGGCGTCGACGAGACGCGTCTTCACCTGTTCGATCACCGGGGCCAGATCGAGGGTCACCGAGTCGTTCTTGATCTGTACGGCCCCCTCGTTGCTGCCGGTGAGGGCGCGGACGAGGGAGGTGTGGATCGTACGGTTCGCGCCGGTCCAGATGGTCTCGAAGGCGTCCGAGGCGACGACGTCCTGCGCCTTCTCGTGCACGAAGCTGCGGACCGCTCCCTCCAGCCCGTCGCCCAGCTTGCCGAGACCCTTCTCCAGCAGCGGCCGGTCGTCAGGGGCCACGCCCTCCAGCAGCTTGGGCAGGTCGAGGTGCTCCATCAGCGCGCCCGTGACCCGGTTCGCGACGGCCGCCTGCACGTCGGGGTCGGAGGCGAGCGGGGCGACCGTGGCGACATAGCGGTCCGTGTCACCCACGATGTCGGACGTCCAGGCGGCGACGATGCCCAGCGGGGCCAGGACGCAGCCGATGACGATGAGCAGCGCCGAGAAGAACGCGCGCAGCCGGTGCCGTGGCCGCTGTGGTGTGCGCCGGGAGGCGTCGGCCTCCAGCACGGCAATCCGAGCCCGCAGTGCGGCGAGCTCGCCCTGGCTTTCGTCGTCCGGCATTGCGGCCTCCCGAGGTCGAACCCCACGCAATCCCGATCCGCGCCGTCCGGCGAGCGGAGGGACCCGTCCGGGTGAGTGCCGGGGAGCGTCGGGACGCGACCCGAGGGCCTGGGCTGTGGAGCGTACGGGCGGGCGGCGGGGGAGCCCGTCGGGGGAAGCGGGCGGGGCCCGCTCGACATGCGGAACGCGGTACCCGCGCCAATACTTCAGTTCGAGGGCATAGGGCCCGTCTGAAGGAGGCGTCCATGGACGACTACCCGGCACTGAATGTCTTCTGGAGCATGCTCTGGTTCTTCCTGTGGATCATGTGGCTGTTCCTGCTGTTCAAGATCGTCACGGACATCTTCCGGGACCACGAGATGAACGGCTGGGCCAAGGCGGGCTGGCTGATCTTCGTCATCCTGCTGCCCTTCCTCGGGGTGCTGGTCTACGTCATCGCCCGCGGCAAGGGCATGACCCAGCGGGACGTCAAGCAGGCCAAGGAGAACGAGGCCGCCCTCCAGGACTACATCCGCACGACGGCCGGATCGTCCCCCGCCGGCGGATCGCACGCCGACGAGCTCGCCAAACTCGTGGCGCTGAAGGACAAGGGCGCCCTCTCCGAGGCCGAGTTCCAGCAGGCCAAGACGAAGCTCCTCACCTGATCCGACCGGAGGTAGCCTCGGTGGCGGGTCCGCAGGGGGCGGACCCGGGGGAGTGGGTCAGCGATCATGATCACCGAGGTGTCTTCGGCCGCCGCCGCTCTGCTGCCGGCAGCTGCCGCGGCGTTACGTTTCCTGCCCCGCCGGGGCTCGCTCCGCGACCCGGTCCGGCAGCCGCTGACGCCCGTGGAGACGGCCCTGCTGCGCGGGGGCGCGCGGGGCGCGGTGCGGACCGCGCTGGTGGAGCTGTACCTCGTCGGCTCGGTGGAGCCGGCCTGGCGGCACACGGTCCGGCGGACCGCCGTACCTCCGACGGAATGCTCCGACCTGGCCCGAGCCGTATACCGCGTGCTCCACGGCCGACCGCACCCCCGCCGGCTGGAGCGCGAGGACCGGGTACGGGAGGCGATCGCGGCCTCGGCGCGGCAACTCGGGCGCGACGGACTGCTGCTGACGCGCCGGCGCCGGATGGCGACGAGGGCGCTACTGCTCCCGGTGTTCGCCGTCGCGCCGGTGACGGCCTTGATCGAAAGGGCGACGCCGCCCGGGCCGACACTGCTGCTCGCGCTGCTCGCGGACGGGGCCGCGCTGCTGCTGTGGCTGTGGCCCCGGCGGACCGGTCGCGGCTGCGCACTGCTCGTCCAGCTACGCCGGGAGCAGGCGGGAACGCGCCGGCCGACGGAGCGGGAGCCGGCGCGACTGCTGTTGATCGTCGCGTTGTTCGGCGCGCCGGCGCTCCGCGAGATCCTCCCGCGTTTCACCGAGGAGAGCGGCATGCTGGTCCGCCCGCCGAGGGAACCGATGGAGCGGGGCGGCGGCGGGCCGCCGGAGGTGTTCACCTGCGGTGGTTAGGGACCGTTTCCTCTCCCCGGGTACGGGCCGTCGTCCGCCACGCGCACTCCGCCGTCGGCGGTGAGCATCACGCCGACGGTGTCGGGGTGGCGGGCCCTCGCCTCCTCGACGCGTTCGTGGACCAGGCGGCGCAGACCGCGCTCGGTGGTCGAACCGACGTACATGCCGGGTCGTTTGCGCACCGCCGTGAGGGAACCGGAGGCCGAAGGGCGGGCGGGTGGGACTCCACGGGCCCGCGGAAGCCCTCGCGAGGGCGTTCCGGGGTGTCCCGGAGCGGGTTTTCCGGGGTTCTCGCGCTGCTCGCAGAGGCCGGAACGCGGGGCTTCGAAGCGTCGCGAGCGGGCTCCTGTTCAGCCGAGGCGGGTCGGGGACGAGGCCGCCGGGGTGAGGAGGCGGGGGGCGCCCGAACCGTCCGCCGGGACCGTCCACAGGTCGGTGGTGTCCGCAGCGCCCTCGGCGGGAAGGGCGTAGGCCACGGTGCGGTCGTCGAGCCAGAGCGCCTGGTCGTCCACGCTGCGCTTCTCCGCGAGCGGCTGCTCCCGCAGTGTCCGCAGGTCCAGTACGTGCTCGCGCCACAGCGAGGCCCCGCGCATGACGCGCTTCTTGTAGACCACCCGGGTCTCGTCCGGGGAGAGCGAGGGGCATTCGACGTTCTGGGCGAGGGTGGTGACGCTGCGCCGCGAGAGCGAGCCCTTCACCAGGTACGTCTGGCCGGCGGTGCCGAGGGTGGCGTAGAAGGTGTCGTCGTCCTTCGAGAAGGTGACGCCCCAGAAGTTCACGTCCCCCGAGGAGTAGGGGCGGCCGTCCAGCACGATGGAGAACTTCTCCAGGTCCGGCTCGACCGCCCAGGTACGGGTGTCCACGATCGTCGTACGGGTGGAGAAGAACGCGGCGCCGTAGGACTCGCCCGCGACGAACACCGTCCAGGCGGCGAAGTGGCCGCTCGGCGCTACCCGCGCCCGCGACGGGGTGCCCGCCAGCGGGAAGCTGTGCAGCGGGCGCAGGTCGGCGTCGACGATCACGGCCTTGTTGTCCTGGGCGAGCGCGCCCGGCGAGGAGTTCAGGCACACCCCGGTGCCGGCGGCGGCGTGGAAGCGCTGACAGGTGAGGCCCGAGGCGGTGCGCTCCGTCTGCGGGGCCTGTCCCGCGACCGAGACGAGCGCCCCGCGGTGCGGTCCCTTGGCGCCGTTGAGGAAGGCAATCCGGTCCTGCTGCCCGAGCGTGACCCGGCCCCGGGCGACGGTCGGGTCCCCCTCGTGCGTCTGCTCGGCGCGGGCGGCGGAGCGCAGTACGAGCGCGGTGGCGAGGCCCCCGAGGAGCAGCACGGCGACCGCGAGTACGAGCAGCCGGCGGGAGCGGGTCATCGGGTACCTCGGGGGAGTCGGGCCGGGCCGGTGGCGGAGTTCCGGTCGGACTCCGGATCGGAGCCCGGATCGGAGTCCGGATCGGAGTCCGGATCGGAGTCCGGATCGGAGTCCGGAGCCGCCGGGCGGAGTACGAAGCCCGCGACGGCCGCGCAGCAGCACAGGCCGGTCGCCGCGGCGGCGAGCGCGGGACCCGCGCCCCACATCGTCCAGGCGGCCCCGAAGGCGAGCGAGCAGCCGAAGCGGGCCAACGCCTGGCTGGTCCCGACGACGGCGAGGCCGGTGGCCCGCAGCTTCGCCGGGACGGTCGCGCCGACGGCGGCGGGCAGGACCCCGTCGGTGGCCGCGTAGAACAGGCCGTGCAGGACGAGGACCAGGTACGGGAGGGCCGGCCAGTGCGGGGCCCACAGCAGCAGCCCGTACCCGGCCAGCAGGAGGGCGTGCCCGCAGAGGAAGACGGTACGGCGCCCGATCCGGTCGGCCAGGGCGCCGGCCGGCACGGCCAGCAGCAGGAACACGGCGGCGGTGCCGAGCGGGAGCAGCGGGAACCACTGCTCCCGGATGCCGGCGCGGCCTTGGAGCAGGAGGTAGAGGAAGGCGTCGCTGACCGTGGTGAGTCCCAGCAGGGCCGCGCAGAGCGCGAGGGCGCGGAGCCGGGGCAGGCGCAGCAGGGCCGCCGCCTCGCGCACGTTCACCCGGGCGGACTTCGCGCCGTCCGGATCGCCACCGTCCGGTTGCGCGCCGCCTCCTTCCGCGCCGCCCCGATTCGTCGTCGCCGCCGCTGTCGCCGCCGGTACCGGTACCGGGCCCGCCCCCGCCCCCGAGGGGACGAACAGCATCAGCACCACCACACCCAGCACGGCCACGCACGCGCTGACCCCGAAGACGGCGTCGTACCCGCCCACCGCCATGTTCAGGATGAAGAAGGCGGCGAGGGGGCCGAGCAGCGCCCCGGTGGTGTCCATGGCGCGGTGCACGCCGAACGCCCGACCCTGTGACCCGGCCGGGGTGGAAAGGGAGATGAGCGCGTCGCGCGGTGCCGTGCGCAGGCCCTTGCCGGTGCGCTCCAGTGCCAGGACCACGCCCACCGGGCCCAGGCTGTGCGCGAGCAGCAGCAGCGGTTTGCACAGGGCGGACAGGCCGTAGCCGATGCCGGCGATCAGCTTGTGGTTGCGGACGCGGTCGGCGAGGTGGCCGCCGGTCAGCTGCACCAGCGCGCTGACCCCGTTGTACACCCCGTCGAGCGCGCCGAAGCCGAGCGGGCTCAGCCCGAGGCCCGCGACCAGGTACAGCGGCAGCACCGCGGTGACCATCTCCGAGGAGACGTCCGTGATCAGGCTGACCGTGCCCAGCGCGAGGACGGTCGAGGCGACCGCGGGGGCCCGGACGGAGGCGCCGTCCGGTGCGGTCTTCGCGCCGGCGGGCGCGGAGCGGTCCGCGAGGTACATGCTCTGGAGCTCCCGGTGCCGACGGTCAGGTCACTCGTACGTACGGGTGAAACCCTAGTGCTTGTACGGGCCAACTGGGCGGCGTACGAACCGATTCGGCGGAACACTACGGCCCGGCCCGGCCAGGCCCGGCCAGGCCCGGCCCGGTCCGCCCCGGCGCTGCCCGCCGTCGCTCAGCCCTGCCGGCTGCTCTCGTCGCGCAGCCACGTCGAGAAGTCCCCGGAGCGGATGGCCTTGCGGGACCGGCGCCGGGCGGCCAGCGCCGCCACCACGAACACCATCACCCCCGGAAGCAGGCTCGGCTGGGCCCGCAGCAGGGCACGCAGATCATCCGTACCGGTGCGCGCGGACGGCGCGTGCGCCCCCTCCGTGCTCCCGGGCGCCTGCGAAGCCTGGAAGCGCTCCAGCTCGGCGGAGGAGGTCGCCGCCCTGACCCGTCGTCTGATCAAGTCCCCCCAGGTGCGCGGCGGATGCACCACCACCCGGGCCGTCTCGACCACGCGCCGCTCCTGCGGAGCGAATGCCAGCGATGCGGCCAGGTCGTCGGCCATCAGCGGCGGCAGGGCGGCGATCCGCGCGTGCCCCGGCTCGGTCACCGCGATGACCCCCCGCCCGAACAGCCCCTCGCGGACGGCC
Organism: Streptomyces sp. NPDC051582; assembly: GCF_040681715.1. Lineage (NCBI taxonomy): Bacteria > Bacillati > Actinomycetota > Actinomycetes > Kitasatosporales > Streptomycetaceae > Streptomyces > Streptomyces sp. NPDC051582. Next base: position 154,354 of record NZ_JBFAZJ010000012.1, on the reverse strand, counting down.
GGCAGCCGCTGCCAGACCCGGTAGTACGCGCGGACCGGCCAGGCGCACCCGGAAAGGGGGATGTCCCGGCCGGGGGCCGCGGCGAGCAGGCCCGGACGGGCCGCGAGGGCGCCGGTCAGCGCCCGTACGTCGGCCGCCCCGACCTCCACGTCGGCGTCCACGTACAGGCGCGGAAAGCCCTGCGCGTGCTCGTCCCCGACCCGAAGTGCCGTGTGTTTGGAAGGAGTCGGTATTTCCACGACCCGTACGCGGGGGCCCCGCGCGCCCGCCACCGCCGCGGTGTCGTCCGTACAGCCGTTGCACACCACGACGATGTCGGGCCCGTCCGCCGGGGCGTCGGCCAGGAGCGCGTCGAGGAGCCGGCCGATGACCCGGCCCTCGTTGTGGGCCGGGATCACGATGCTGGTCACCCCGGAAGTATGCACGCTCGAACACCCGCGCCGACCGTTTCCTCCAACTCTCCCCGGGGGTAGTCCCGGTGGTCTAGATTGAACGCAGCCGACCGGATTCGGCGTGCTTCGGCGACGCTTAAATCCAGTGGGAGCAAGGCAGTTGGGGAACATGCGGGTACGGCGGCTTGGGGGAACAGGCCGTCTGCCCGTGGCCGGACCGGTGCGAGGGGCGCCGGGCGGCCGGGGGGCGGAAGTACGTCGCAACACGTAGGGCATCGGTCGTGGGGGGCCATCACCGTTGGCAGGTCACGCACGGGGCGCGCACGCGCCCCGGCGCCGGCCGTCGGCGGCACCCCCTTCCTTCGCACGCGTCCCGGCCATGGGTTGTCGATTGCGCCCGCGGGCGTGCGCGGAAGGAAAGGTGAACGCTGTGAAGGACACCGCGAAGGACCCCGCCAAGGGCGAGGGGCAGGGCGCCGGGGCCAGGGCCGCAGGACCGGCGGAGCCGTTAGGCGTGGCCGTCGTCGGCGCGGGCTACTGGGGTCCCAACCTCGTCCGCAACTTCCAGTCCAGCCCGGAGTTCCGGCTCCGCTGGCTCTGCGATCTGAACGTCGACCGGGCGCGGCAGGTGCTCGGCCGCTACTCCACCGTCCAGGCGACCGCCGACTACGCGGCCGTCCTGGCCGACCCGGCCGTCGACGCGGTCGCCGTGGCCACCCCGGCCGGCACCCACCTCGACGTCGCCCTGGCCGCCCTGCGCGCCGGGAAGCACGTCCTCGTGGAGAAGCCGCTGGCCGCCACGTACGAGGACGGGCTGCGCCTGGTCACCGAGGCCGAGGAACGCGGCCTCACCCTCATGTGCGACCACACCTACTGCTACACCCCGGCGGTGGGCCGCATCCGCGACATGGTCCGCTCCGGCGAACTCGGCGACATCCAGTTCGTCGACTCGGTCCGGATCAACCTCGGCCTCGTCCAGAAGGACATCGACGTCCTGTGGGACCTGGCCCCCCACGACCTCTCGGTCCTCGACTTCATCCTCCCGGACAACGTGCACCCCGTCGCCGTCGCCGCCCACGGCGCCGACCCGATCGGCGCCGGCCAGTCCTGCGTGGCCTATCTGACGCTCACGCTCAACACCGGCGCCATCGCCCACGTCCACGTCAACTGGCTCTCCCCGGTCAAGGTCCGCACGACGATGGTCGGCGGCTCCAAGCGCACCCTGGTCTGGGACGACCTGAACCCCACGCAGCGCGTCGCCGTCTTCGACCGCGGAGTGGACATGACCGCCCCGCAGGAGATCGGCGCGGACGAGCGCCGCGACATGCTCGTCTCCTACCGGACCGGCGACATGGTGGCGCCCGCGCTCGGCGAGAAGGAGGCCCTGCGCAGCATGGTCGAGGAGTTCGCCGCCGCGGTACGGACCCGGCGGTCGGCGCTCACCGACGGCCGGGCGGGCCTCCAGGTGCTCGACATCCTCGAAGCCGCCTCCCGCAGCCTGGAGTTCCGCGGCGCGGTCGTCGGACTGCGCACCGGTCGCTGACGCCGGCCGCCGCGACCGGCCGCCGAGACCGGGCGCCGACCGTTCGGGGAAGCGCCACCCGCACCATCTCGCCCGGCGGGCACGCCTTGCCGGGCGCACCAGCACGGAACACCACGACCGACTCAGTAGGGGCAGGGCGTTGAGCAGCGTACGAGGCAAGAGGATCCTGGTCACGGGCGGGGCGGGCACGATCGGCTCGCACGTCGTCGACCAGCTGGTGGACAACGGGGCGCGCGAGGTCGTCGTGCTCGACAACTTCGTCCGGGGGCGGCTCGGGAACCTGGCCCGCGCCCTGAAGAGCGGCGCGGTGAACGTCGTCGAGGGCGACATCCGCGACCGGGAGACCGTGCGCAAGGCGACCGAGGGCGCGGAACTGGTCTTCCACCTCGCCGCCATCCGGATCACCCAGTGCGCGCAGGAGCCGCGGCTGGCCAACGAGGTGCTGGTGGACGGCACGTTCAACGTGCTGGAGGCGGCGGTGGCCGCCGGGGTGGGCAAGGTGATCGCCTCGTCCTCCGCCTCGGTCTACGGGCTCGCCGAGACCTTCCCGACCACCGAGCGCCACCACCCGTACAACAACGACACCTTCTACGGGGCGGCGAAGGCCTTCAACGAGGGAATGCTGCGCAGCTTCCACGCCATGTACGGGCTGGACTACGTCGCGCTGCGCTACTTCAACGTCTACGGCCCCCGGATGGACATCCACGGGCTCTACACCGAGGTGCTGATCCGCTGGATGGAGCGGATCACCGCGGGCGAGCCGCCGCTGATCCTCGGCGACGGCACCCAGACCATGGACTTCGCCGACGTGCGCGACATCGCGCGCGCCAACCTGCTCGCCGCCGAATCGGACCTGACCGACGAGGTGTTCAACGTCGCGAGCGGGACCGAGACCAGCCTGCGCGACCTGGCCGTCGGACTGCTGGAGGCCATGGATGCGGAGGCGATGGCGCCCGAGCACGGACCGGCCCGCGCCGTGAACGGGGTCACCCGCCGCCTCGCGGACACCTCGCAGGCTTCGGAGCGACTCGGCTTCACCGCCGAGATCGACATGCGCCGCGGGCTGCGGGACCTCGTGGAGTGGTGGCGCTCCGAGCGCGCGGCGGACGCGGCCGCGCGGGCCGCCGCAGCCGGGGAGGCGGGCCGATGAGCGCCGAAACGGCCCCCGCCCCGGCCTCCGCTTCCGCCCCCGCCCCCGCCCGCATCCCCGTCATGATCCCGTGGCTCGGCGAGGAGGAGGCGCGGGCCGCCGCCGACGCCGTGCTCTCCGGCTGGGTCGCCCAGGGCCCCCGCGTCGCCGCGTTCGAGCGGGCCTTCGCCGAGCGGGTGGGCGCCGAGCACGGCATCGCCGTCAGCTCGTGCACCACCGCCCTGCACCTGGCGCTGATCGCGCTGGACCTCGGCCCGGGCGACGAGGTGATCGTCCCCTCGCTGTCCTTCATCGCCACGGCCAACGCGGTGCGCTACGTCGGCGCGCACCCGGTGTTCGCCGACGTCGAGGAGGCCACCGGGAACCTGACCCCCGAGACCGTGGACTCCGTACGGACCGCGCGCACCAAGGCCGTCCTCGCCGTCCATCAGGGCGGGGTTCCGGCGGACGTGCACGCCCTGCGCGCGGCCTGTGCCGACTGGGGCGTCCCGCTGGTGGAGGACGCGGCCTGCGGGATCGGTGCCACCGTCGGCGGCAAGTCGGTCGGCCACGGAGCGCTGCTCGCCGCCTGGTCCTTCCACCCCCGCAAGGTGATCACCACCGGCGAGGGCGGCATGGTGACCACCGACGACGCCGAGTGGGCCGAGCGGCTGCGCCGGCTGCGCGAGCACGGCATGAACGTCTCCGCGGCGCAGCGGCACGCCAGCAGCAAGCCCATCGCCGAGGCCTACCTGGAGGTCGGCTACAACTACCGGATGACCGACATCCAGGCCGCGGTCGGCCTGGTGCAGCTCGGCAAACTGGACGCGATCGTGGCTCGCCGCCGCGAACTGGCGTCCCGATACAAGCAGTTGCTCGCCGCTATCCCGGGTCTGCGCCCGGTCCGGGACCCCGCTCACGGCGAGGGCAACTTCCAGTCGTACTGGGTGCTGCTGACCGAGGACTACCCCGTCGGCCGGGACGAACTGCTCGCGGTGCTGGCCGAAGCCGGGATCTCGGCCCGGCGCGGGATCATGGCCTCGCACCTCGAACCGGCCTACGCCGGGCACGGGGCGGCGCCGCTGCCGGTGACCGAGCGGATCAGCCGCGACTCCCTCATCCTGCCGCTGTTCCACACCATGACGCGGGACCAGCAGGACCGGGTGGCCGCGGTGCTGCGCGCACGGGCGGGCGGATGACCGCGTCCGAGACCCAGGCCACCCGGGACCTGGTGATCGTCGGCGCGGGCGGCTTCGCCCGCGAGAGCGCCCAGGCCGTACGGGACGCTGCCGCCGCAGACCGGGCGCGCGGCCGCGCCCCGCGCTGGCGGCTGGCCGGACACCTCGACGACGACCCGGCCCTGCACGGCCGCGACGTCGACGGGGTGCCGGTGCTGGGCGGCAGCGAGCTGGTGCACCGGCGCCCGGACGCCCGGGTCGTGGTCTGCGTGGGCAGTCCGCGCGACTACGCCGTACGGGCCCGCCTCGTGCGGCGGCTGGCCCTGCCCGAAAGCCGGTACGCGACCGTCGTCCACCCCACGGCAGCCGTCTCGGCCTCCTCGGTGCTCGGCCCGGGCTCGGTGCTGCTCGCGCACTGTGTGCTGACCGCGGCCGTACGGGTCGGGGCGCACGTGGCGGTCATGCCGCACGCGGTCCTCACCCACGACGACACGGTCGGGGACTTCGCGACGATCGCCTCGGGGGTCCGCCTCGGCGGCGGGGTCCGGCTGGGGCGCGGGGCGTACGTGGGCGCGGGCGCCCTCGTACGGGAGAACACCACGGTCGGCGCCTGGTCGCTGACCGGTATGGGAAGCACGGTCCTGGCCGACGTGCCGCCCGGCGAGGTGTGGGCCGGCAGCCCGGCCCGCCGGCTGCGCGCGGCCGGCGGCCCGGCGCTCGACGAGCTGCGGGCCGACGGCGCGGAGACCGGCCGGGGGCCGGGGACGCGGACGGGGCCCGGCACAGGCACGGGTCCCGGAACAGCCATGGGCACGCAAACACGGATGGGGAGCACAGTCGGATGAACCAGATACCGCTCGTGGACCTGAAGGCGGCGCACGCGGAGGTCGCGCAGGAAGTGCGCGCAGGATTCGACCGGGTGCTGGCCGACACCGCCTTCATCGGCGGTGAGGAGGTACGCGCCTTCGAGCGCGAGTACGCCGCCTTCGCCGGAGTCGGGCACTGCGTCGGAGTGGCCAACGGCACCGACGCGCTCGAACTCGCCCTGCGCGCCAGCGGTGTGGGCGTCGGCGACGAGGTGGTGCTGCCCGCCAACACCTTCATCGCCACCGCCGGGGCGGTCGCCCGGATCGGCGCCCGACCGGTCCTCGTCGACTGCGTCCCCGACACCCTGCTGATGGACCCGCAGGCCGCGCTGGACGCGGTCGGCCGGGCCACGCGCGCCGTGGTCCCGGTGCACCTGTACGGGCAGTGCGCCCCCGCGGCGGAGCTGGCCGCGGGGCTGCCCCCGTACGCCGCGGTCGTCGAGGACGCCGCGCAGAGCCAGGGCGCCGACCGCGAGGGCCGTACCCCGGGCAGCGGCGGGATCGCCGCCACCAGCTTCTACCCGGGCAAGAACCTGGGCGCGTACGGGGACGCGGGCGCGGTGGTGACCGACGACGAGGAGAAGGCCGACCTCGTACGGGCCCTGGCCAACCACGGCGGCACCGCCAAGTACCGGCACGACGTCGCCGGGTTCAACAGCCGGCTGGACGGCCTCCAGGCCGTGGTCCTGCGGGCCAAACTGGCCCGCCTCGCCGACGGCAACGCGGCCCGCCGCGCCGCGGCCGCCCGCTACGACGCACTGCTCGCCGATCTGGCCGCCGCCGGACGCCTGACCCTGCCGGTCACGGCGCGGGGCAACGTCCACGTGTGGCACCTGTACGTGGTCCGCGTCAGCGGCGCGGACCGCGACGCGGTCGTCGGCAAGCTCAACGCCGAGGGCATCGGAGCGGGCGTGCACTACCCGGCCCCCGTCCACCTCACCCCGGCCTTCGCCCACCTCGGACACGGTCGCGGGGACTTCCCGCACGCCGAGCGGGCAGCGGAGCGGATGCTCTCGCTCCCGCTCTTCCCGCAGATCACCGCCGCCCAGCAGCAGCGGGTCGTGGACGCGCTCACCGACGCGCTGCGCTGACGCCCAGCGCCGCGCCGACGCACAAAAAAGAGGTACAGATGAACAGACGGACAAGGTTGCTCCGGTACGGCCTCTTCACCGTGGTCGCCGCCCTGATGGCCACGGTCTTACCTCCGTCCTCGGTGGCGGGCGCGGCGGACCCCTGCGGTCCCGGCACGAACGCGATCGTGTGCGAGAACTCCAAACCGGGCACGCCGATGTCCGACTGGTTCTCGCCCAGCGCCTACGGGGACATCAAGGGCTTCAGCGCCCAGACGAGCGTCCAGGCGGGCGAGACCGTGCAGTTCAAGGTGCAGTCGCCGACCGCGTACCGGGTGTCGGTCTACCGGCTGGGCCACTACGGGGGTGACGGAGCCCGCCTGATGTCGACCGCGGCGCAGGCGGCCCAGACCTACCCGGCGAACTTCGCGCCGGGCGGGAACCCGCGCAGCTGCACCACGAAGGCCGCCACCGGCCTGGTGGACTGCGGCAACTGGCCCGTCACCGCGACGTGGACCGTGCCGGCCGACGCCGTCTCCGGTCTGTACATCGCCAACCTCGACCAGGCGGACGGCAACGGGGTGATGCCCTACCCGTTCGTCGTCCGCAACGACGCAAGCCACTCCGACGTCGTCGTGCAGACCAGCGACCAGACCTGGCAGGCGTACAACAACTACGGCGGCCAGGACCTGTACGACGGCGGAGGACCCGCCCCGGACGGCCGCGCGTACGAGGTCAGCTACAACCGGCCGATGGACATCGGCGGGGAGAACGGGATCTACGGATCCGAGTACCAGATGATCTCCTGGCTGGAGCGCAACGGGTACGACGTGAGCTACATGTCCGGCATCGACATGTCGACCCGCGGCGCCGCGCAGCTCGGGAACCACAAGGTCTTCATGTCCTCGGGCCACGACGAGTACTGGACCCAGGACCAGTTCACGAACGCGCTGAACGCGCGCCGCGCCGGGGTCCACCAGACGTACTTCAGCGGCAACGAGGTGTTCTGGAAGACCCGGCTCGCGCCCAGCATCGACGGCGCGAACACGGCCAACCGGACGCTGGTCTGCTACAAGGAGACCAAGCTCTCCTTCCCCCAGCCCAACGGCATCCCGGACCCGAGCGGCATCTGGACGGGCACCTTCATGGACCCGGCCGGCTCCACCAACGGGCGGCCCTACCAGCCGCAGAACCAGCTGACCGGCTCTCTGTTCAGCGTGAACGGCTACCGCAGCGACGCCATCACCGTGCCCGGCGCGTACGCCAAGATGCGGCTGTGGCGGAACACCACCGTCGCGAACCTGACCCCGTCCCAGACTGCCACCTTCCCGGCCGGCACGCTCGGCTACGAGTGGGACAGCGACTCGGAGGACGCGGCCCGCCCGCCCGGGCAGATCGCGATGTCCTCCACCACGGTCGACATCAACGACGGCAAGCTCCGCCTCGACTACGGCAACACCTACGGGAACGGCACCGCGACGCACAGCCTGGTGGCCTTCCGCGACCCGGCCTCGCGCGCCCTGGTCTTCGGCGCGGGCACCGTGCAGTGGTCCTGGGGCCTGACCAACATGCCGACGGGCAACCCCGACGACGCGGTGGTGACCGAGGACAAGCGGATGCAGCAGGCCACCGTGAACGTGTTCGCCGACATGGGCGTCCAGCCCAAGTCCCTGCAGACCAACCTGGTCGCGACGACCGCCTCCACCGACGCCACCGGACCGGCCATCACCGTGACCAGCCCCGCTTCCGGCTCCACCGTGCCCGCCCTGCGCCCCGTGACCGTCACCGGCACCGCGACCGACAGCGGTGGCGGCGTGGTGGCCCGCGTAGAGGTCTCCACCGACGGCGGCACCACCTGGAAGGCGGCCACCGGAGTGGGGTCCTGGAACTACAAGTGGACCCCGACCGCCCCCGGAGCCGTACAGATCAAGGTCCGCGCGGTGGACGACAGCGTCAACATCGGCGCCACCACCACCGTGCCGCTGACCGTGGGGCCCCAGCAGTGCCCCTGCACCGTCTGGCCGGCCGCGGCCGTACCGGGCACCGTCAACGCCGGTGACGGCAGCGCCGTGGAACTGGGCGTGAAGATCCGCTCCTCGGCGCCCGGCTCGATCACGGGAGTGCGCTTCTACAAGTCCCCGGCCAACACCGGCACCCACACCGGCAGCCTGTGGAGCAGCTCGGGCCAGCGCCTGGCCACCGGCACGTTCACCAACGAGACCGCGTCCGGCTGGCAGCAGCTGAACTTCGCCTCGCCGGTCCCGATCAAGGCCAACACCACCTACGTCGCCTCCTACTTCGCCCCGAACGGCGGGTACTCCTTCGACAACACCTTCGCCTCCGCCGACGCGGGCCTCGCCCCGCTGACCGCGCTGCGCACGGGTACCGACGGGGGCAACGGCGTCTACCGGTACAGCGGCACGGGCGGGTTCCCGTCCACGGCCTCGTCCGGCAGCAACTACTGGGTCGACGCGGTCCTGGACACCTCCACCGCGAGCACCGTCCCGCCCACCGTCACCTCGATCACCCCGCAGTCCGCGGCGACGGGCACCGCGATCACCGCCGCGCTCAAGGCCACGTTCAGCGAGGGCATCGACTCCGACACCCTCGCCTTCACCCTGAAGGACCCGGGCGGCGCCACCGTCCCGGGCAGCAAGGTCCTCACGGCCGCCAACAGCGCCACCTTCACCCCGTCCACCGAGCTCGGGCTGAACACCACGTACACCGCTTCGGTGCAGGCGGCGGACCTGTGGGGCAACACCATGGCCGCGCCGGTCACCTGGACCTTCACCACCAGCGCGAGCCCGCCCACGGTGAACTGCCCCTGCACCCTGTGGGGACCCACCGCGGAGCCCAGCACCGCCAACGTCAACGACGACACCAACTCCGTGGAGCTGGGCACCCGCTTCCAGTCCGCGGTCAGCGGCTACGTCACCGGCATCACCTTCTACAAGGGCCCCGGGAACACCGGCACGCACACCGGCAGCCTGTGGTCGGCCACCGGAACCCTCCTCGCCACCGGCACCTTCGGCAGCGAGACCCTGTCCGGGTGGCAGCAGCTCCACTTCGCCACACCGGTTCCCGTCACCGCGGGCACCAGCTACGTGGCCTCCTACCACGCACCGAACGGCAAGTACTCCGTCGACGGCGGCTACTTCACGGCCGCGCACCGCTCCTACCCGCTGGTCGCCCCGGCCGACGGCAGCGGCGGCGCCAACGGCCTCTACAAGTACGGTGCTTCGGCAGCCTTCCCCACCAACACCTTCGGCTCCGTGAACTACTGGGTCGGGCCGGTCTTCACCACCACCGCGCCGAACGGCCTCGCGGCGGAGGGCTCGACGGAGGTGACCGGGCAGTGAGCACCGTCAGCGTGGTCATCCCCTGCTACAAGTACGGCCACTTCCTGGCCGACTGCGTCAAGAGCGTCCTGGACGAACAGCCGGGCGTCGACGTCCGCGTACTGATCATCGACGACGCCTCGCCCGACGACTCCGCGGACGTCGCCCGGGCACTGGCGGCCGCCGACCCGCGCATCGAGGTGCGGGTCCACGAGCAGAACCGGGGCCACATCGCCACCTACAACGAGGGGCTGCTGGAGTGGGCCGACGGGGACTACGTCGCCCTGCTGTCGGCCGACGACCGGCTGGTCCCCGGAGCCCTGGTGCGCGCCGCGGCCCTGCTCGACGCCCACCCCGAAGCAGGCTTCGCCTACGGCCGGCCGCTCCGGTTCCGGCACGGGGGACCGCTGCCAGCGGCCCGCACCCGGAGCACCGGCTCGGTGGTCTACCCCGGACGGTGGTGGCTGGAGCGGCGGTTCCGGGAGGGCACCGGGTGCATCACCTCGCCCGAGGTGGTCGTGCGCACCAGCCTCCAGCGCAAGGTCGGCGGCTACGACCCGGAGCTCCCGCACGCCGGGGACATCGAGATGTGGATGCGGCTCGCGGCGCACGCCGACGTGGGCTACGTACGCGGAGCCGACCAGGCCTTCTACCGGGTCCACGGCAACAACATGTCCACCACGGACTTCGGCGGGCAGCTGGACGACCTGCGCCAGCGCCTCGTCGCCTTCGACTCGGTCCTGGACAAGTGCGCCGGCCTGCTCCCCGAAGCCGGCCGGCTCTCGACGCTGGCGCGGACCCGGCTCGCCCGGTACGCGCTGCGGCGCGCCTACCGCGCGTACGACCGGGGGCGCACCGGGGTGGTCCCGGTCAAGGAGCTGGAGGCCTTCGCCGCCGAATGCCTGCCGCGGTACACCGGGCTCCCCGAGTACCGGGCGCTGCGCAGGCGGCGGCGGATCGGGGCCCGTGCGATGCCGTACCTCCAGCCGCTGGTGCTCTCGGCCGTCGCCGACCGGGGGCGCGAGTGGCTCTGGTGGCAGTCCTGGAAACGCCGAGGGATTTGATGAACCAGCAGCACCACAAGCACCAAATGCACCACCGGCCCCCTCGCGGGGGCCGGACGGCCCGGCGGCCCGCTTCCTCAGCGGGCCCCCGCGGCCACGGGGACCCGGCTGCGCGCCCCGTGTTCGTCCACCGGACCGGCGCCGGCGCTCTCGCGCCGGCGCCGGTTCCGGCGCGTCACGAGCCGATCGGTCCACAGTGCCGCGGCCACCGCGCCGACCCCGGCCAGCAGCGCCGTCCCGGCCAGCCCGCGGCTCTTGGTCCCCGTCTGCGCCACCGCCGTCGGCGGCACGAGCAGGGTCACGCTCATCCGGGCCTTCTCCGGGATCTGCTGCTCGGCCTGCATGGCCGTGATGCGCTTCGTGTACGCCTCGACGACCTTCAGCACGGCCAGGTTGGCGGCGGCCGGATCCGCGTGCTCCGCCTGCACCTGGAGCGAGGGGATCAGATAGCGGGGGGTGACGCTGGTGCCGCTGTTGCGCGGTATCAGCCGGTAGGTGCCGTCCACCCCCGCACCGCGCAACTCGGCCGCCCCGGCGGGCGATTCCAGCTGCTGCACCGCCGCGTACGACACGGCGGCCAGCGGGGGCTGGAGATTGGCGAGCTGATTGGGCTGACTGCCCGTCACCGGAGGCTTGAGCACGACGATCGCCGAGCTCACATAGGTCTGACCGGGGCGGAGCACCTGCACGGCCCCGGCGGCCGCGAGCGCCGCCGCCAGGACCAGGACGTACCAGCGGCGGCGAAGCGCACGGAACAACTCACCAGGCGACACAGGATTCCTTCCGTCGCGTTCGATCTTTCCAGGACGCCGGTCGGCCCGCCATCGGTTCCGGCAGGCGCAAGGGGGCATTCGTGAGCATCGGTGAGATGGCCGCCGTGCTGCGGCGCCGCTGGTACGTGATGGTGCCCCTCACGGTGATCGGACTCCTCGCGGGCCTGCACCTGTACCGCTCGGTGCCCGTCGCGTACCAGTCGCAGAGCTCGGTGGCGCTGCTCGACTCCACGGCGGTGGCCGAACTGGCCCCCGCATTCGGCAACCCCATCTCGAACGCGGGCGGTTCGCTGGTGGTGACCGCCGACGTGCTGATCAGGACCCTGTCCGGGGCCGACGCGGCGCGGGATCTGCACGGCCTCGGAGTCAGCGACCCGTACACGGTCGGCTTCGCCGCGAACACCTCGGGCCCGATGCTCACGCTGACCGTCACGGGCACCGACCGGGCGAAGGTGCTGAAGGAGACCAGCACCCTCACCACCTTCGCCGGCGAACAGCTCAACGCGCTCCAGGCGGCGGCAAAGGTACAGCCCGCGTACTTCGTCCAGACGGCCCCGGTGGTGCTGCCGCAGACCCCGGTGCCCCAGCTCAAGAGCCGCTACCAGCAGGTGCTGGGGGTGATCATCGCGAGCGTGACCGCCGGGTTCACGCTCTCCTTCGTGACGGAGACCCTGCTCGTGGCCCGCCGCCGCAGGCGCGAGGCCGCCGCCGCGGCCGGGGCGCCCAAGGCACGCGTCCGCAGGAGGCTGCCGGGCCGGCAGGTCGACGCGACGACGCTGCTCAGCGGCTACCTGGGGCTGGCCTTCTTCATCCCCTCGAACCTGACCCTGCCGGGCATGGGCGGCGTCGGCACCCCGGCCAACGTGTTCGCCCTCCTCGGCCTCTTCTGGTACCTCGCGACGTGGCTGACCGGCCGGATCCGCCCGGCGCCGGGCACCCGGCTGCCCCGGGTCGTGATGTGGCTGCTCGCCGTCTCCGTGCTGGCCTCGTACCTGGCAAACGCCACCCGGGGCAGCATCCACAAGGAGGTGCTGGGCGCGGACCGCGGGCTGATCGGACTGCTCGTATGGGTGTCGATCGTGGTGCTGGTCTCCGCCGGCATCCAGGACCGGGCCCGCCTCGACGTACTGCTGCGGCGGGCCGTGGTGATGGGATCGGTGGTGGCCGCCATCGGCTACTACGACTTCTTCACCGCGACGAACATCGCCGAGCACATCTCCATCCCCGGACTCCACTCCAGCGTCGCCCAGATCACCACCCTCGACCGCGGGGCGTTCACCCGGCCGCGCTCCACCACCGCCCAGCCCCTGGAGTTCGGCGGCATGCTCGCCCTGATGCTGCCCTTCGCCGTCCAGCAGGCCTTCGACCCGGTCCGCGCCCACCTCAGCCGCTGGCGGCGCTGGGGCCCGGTGGCCCTGATGGGCGGAGCCCTGCCGCTGACGGTGTCGCGGACCTCCATCATCGGGGCGCTCATCGTGGTCCTGGTGATGGTCCCGCGGTGGAAGCCGCAGCGCCGCTGGACCGCGATCGGCCTGCTGATGGGCTCGGTCGCCTGCTTCAAGGTGGCCGTACCCGGGCTGATCGGCACCATCACCACACTCTTCGGGTCCTTCCTGTCGAACTCCGACAGCAGCACCCAGGCCCGTACCGTCAAGTACAGCGCGATCGTCCCCTACTTGGAGGAGCGCCCGCTGTTCGGGCGGGGCCTCGGGACCTTCACGCCCGATCTCTACTTCTTCACCGACAACCAGTACATGCTCACCCTGGCGGAGATGGGCCTCCTCGGCCTGCTCGCCCTGCTGGCGCTGTTCTTCGCCGGAATCCACCAGGGCGGCGCCATCCGCCGCCTCGCCGCAGGCGAATCCGACCGCGAGCTCGGCCAGGCCTTCTTCGCCTCCGCCCTCGTCGCCCTCGTCAGCAGCGCCACCTTCGACGCCCTCAGCTTCCCGATGTTCGCGGGGATGTTCTTCCTGACGATCGCCGCGGGAGGCAGTTACCTCGGCTTCATCCGGCGCGGCACGCCGGGCGAGCCCCGAACCGTGGAGTCCCCATGCCCTCCCGCCACGAACCGGACCGAGCTCGCGCAGCCGGACCCGCTGCCGGACCCGCAGCCGGTCCCGCAGCCGGTCCCGTAGCCGGTCCCGTAGCCGTCCTCGTCGTCACCTGGAACAGCGCCGGGGTGCTGCCCGAGTTCCTCGCCTCCCTGCCCGAGGGCATGGCCGGGCTCGACTGGCGCCTCGTCGTCGCCGACAACGACTCCGCCGACGACACCGTCGACGTCGTCCGCAAGCTGGCCCCCGACGCCACGGTCGTCCAGACCGGCCGCAACGCCGGGTACGCGGCCGGGGTGAACGCCGCGCTGGAGGCCGCCGCCGGGTGGCCGGAGGGCTTGCGCGCCGCCCTCGTGTGCAACCCGGACATCCGGATGCGTCGGGGCTGCGCCGCACTCCTCGTCGACGCGCTCGACGCACCCCTGTCCGGCGGCCGCCGGGTCGGGATCAGCGTCCCGCTGCTGTACGAGGAGGACGGCACCCGCCAGCACTCGCTGCGCCGCGAATCGCGCGTGACCCGGGCCCTGGGCGAGGCGGTGATCGGCAACCGCCGGGCCGGGCGCTTCCCGCGGTGGAGCGAACTGGTCACCGACCCGGCCGCGTACGGGCGGGCGACCGTCGCCGACTGGGCGACCGGCGCGCTCATGGCCATCTCCCGGGACTGCATGGACGCTTGCGGCGCCTGGGACGAATCCTTCTTCCTGTACTCCGAGGAGACCGAGTACTGCCTGCGCGCCGGGGACCACGGCTTCGTCACCCGCCTCGAACCGGCGGCCTCGGCCGTCCACCTCGGCGGGGACTCGCAGGTCTCGCCCCGGCTGTGGACCCTGCTGACCCTCAACCGCGTACGGCTCTACGGCCGCCGGCACGGACCGGCGGCGACGGCGGCCTTCCGCGGGGCGGTGCTGTTGCGCGAGACCTCCCGGGCGGCGCTCGGCCGGCCCGCGAGCCTCGCGGCGGCGCGGGCCCTGGCCAGCCCGTCCGCACTGCGCGCCGTACCCGGCCCCTGAACCGGCCTCGAATCCGAGGCCGGTTCACCCGGTGGGCGGCTGCCCGTCCCAGGCGGTGTAGAAGCTCTCCGGGTTGACCAGGTACCGGACCGTGGCCCGGGGCACGTGGCGGACCTCGTGCCGGCGCGCGTAGCGCCGTACGAGCTCCCAGTCCTCGCGCGGCAGGACCTCGGGAGTGCGCCGCAGCCGGCTGAAGTACAGGGACCGGGTGCGCCGCGCCACGAAGGCGTTGGTGTCCAGGAAGGCCTCGTGGGCGGCCCGGCGGCGGTCGAACGGCACGGACAGCACGTCCCGTTCGGAGCCGTCGGACAGTACCCGGCGCAGGGCGGTGTACACCGCCTGCGGCCCGCCGGGCGGCTCCAGCACCGCGACGGCCTGCTCCAGGTGGTCGGGCTCCCACAGGTTGTCGTCGTCCAGGAAGGCCACGTACCGCGAGCGGGTCAGCCGTATCCCCACGTTGCGCACGACGCCGGCCGTGGCCGTGTTGCGGGCCAGCGATACGGCGAACAACCGTGGATCCTGCGGTAGTTCGGGCAGGCCCGCGCCGTCGTCGACCACGATGACCACCTGGTCGGCGACGCTCTGCGCCAGGGCCGAGCGGACCGCCGCGCGCAGCGCCTCGGGCCGCCGGTGGGTGGCGATCACCGTGGCGACCAACGCGCTCGGCGGGCTGCCCAGGACCGCGGCGAGCCGGGCGGTCTCGGCATCCTCGAAACGCCGCAGCCGTACGGCGGAGGGGGCGAGCAGGACCTTGTTCCTGGCCTCGAAGAGCACCAGCCAGCCGAAGGCCCGCTTCAGCAGCTCCCAGGGGGACCGCGCGATGCGGCGCATGACGTCCTCTCGATTCGATCGTCAGGGGGATGGCTCGGGGACGACGGGCCGGCCCTCGGCCGTGCGGTTGCCGCGCCACACGTTCCCGGCGCCGCCCGCGTTCCAGGCGGCGACCAGCCCGTAGGCGCCGCCGTTCGGGTGGTACTCGGCGGAGAACACGTTGTCCGTGACCTGGATGCCGCTGGCTCCAGGGCCGCCGCCGTACAGCGCGTAGGCCCCGCCCGCGAGCCAGTTGCCGTCCACGACCACGGAGGACACGTTCCCGGTGTCCGCGAAGAGCCCGACGGCGGCGCTGGCGCCCTGGTGCACGGGGACGGGGTTCAGGAGGGTGTTGTGGCGGATGGTGAGGCGGCCCTTGTTGCCGCCGCCGCTGATGACGGCGTCGGTGTGCTGCCATTCGCCGCCCTGGTTGCGGAAGGGGACGATGTCGTGCACGTAGTTGTCGTGGATCTCGCCCTGGCCCATCGAGAGGGCGTTGCCGAACACGGAGACGTCGCACCAGCCGACCTCGATCGAGCTGCCGCCCATGTTGGAGACCGCGTAGTCGACGCCGCCGTTGTCGGGGCCCTTGCCCGGTACGGCGGTGATGGTGGTGTGCAGGACGCGAAGGCCGCTGAAGCCGGGGCGCAGGTTGATCCCCCACCAGTTGGCGGAGGTGATCCGGCTGTCGATGACGGTGACGTCGTTGGCGTAGACGTCCAGCGAACCGCGGATGTCCCAGCCCTTGATGACCATGCCGTCCGTCTTCACGGACATGTTGCCGGTGTCGTGCCGCTCCAGGGCGATCCGCGGGCCGGTGGTCCGGGCATCGGGGAACCCGCACGCGCCGGGGGAGGAGCAGGGGCCGCCGGGTTTCGTGCTCGTGCTCGTGCCCGGCGAGGGCGTGGCGGAGGGCGTCGTACCGGCGGACGGGTCCCCAGGGCCCGACGCGGACGGATCCGCGGAAGGCGCGGGCGCGGGCCCGGGCGCGGGGCCGGCGCCGGGGCACTGGAGGGCGCTGTCCGGACACGGCCCGGCCGTCGGCCCGGCCGAGGGCTCGCCCACCCCGGTCCGGTCGGCGTCGTACAGCGCCAGTACGACGGCCAGTACGAGCCCGGTCAGCAGCCAGGCCACGAGGCGCCTGCGGTCGCGTGCCACCGCGGCTACCCCGCGGCCTGCGGGGAGCCGCGCAGGAAGCCCCGGCTCGGCAGGACGCACGCGGCGTACACGAGGGTGCCCGCGGCCCCCGTCGCGAGGAGGGCGAGGACGCCGTCACCCAGGAGCCGCTCCAGGCCGAGGACCACGGCGGCCATCACGGCCCCGCCGAGGAACGGCCAGGCGCAGGCCCGTGCCACGGTCCCCAGGCCCACCCCGCCGCTGTGCAGGGCGAAGAGGAACACGGGCACCACGACGACGCAGGCGACCAGGACGTGCCCCTGGGCCACGCCCACGATCCCGCCCGCGCCCGCGCCGAACACCAGGGCCGGAATCAGGACGACCAGCCAGAGCCCCTGGACGCCGATGAGCGAGCGGCGCCGGCCGATGGCCACCAGGCAGTCGTAGGCCAGCTCGCAGCCGATCCGTACGAGACCGAGCGCCATCAGCCAGGGGAGCGCGGCGGCCGCGGGCAGCCAGCGGTCCCCGTAGACGAGCCCGACGACCGGTGCGGCCAGGGCGGCCAGCAGCACGCACAGCGGAACGGTGCCGGTCATCACGACGCCCAGGGCGCGGCCGAAGCCCCCGGCCAGCGCCCCCGGCGAGTCCGCCAGCCGGGAGAACCCGGCGAAGGAGACGCGGCGGGCCGCCTCGGAGATGATGCGCACCGGCCAGCCGGAGATGTTGAAGGCGAGCACGTAGAAGCCGAGGGCCAGCTGGTCCAGGGCGGAACCCACCACCATGGTGTCCACGTTGACCACACCGAGGGCGAGCATGCTGGCCCCGGCGAGCGGCAGCCCGAAGCGCAGCAGCGCCTTCGCCTGCTCCCGGTCCCAGCCGAACCTCAGGGTGCCGGGCGCGGCGAGGCAGCATCCCAGCAGGGCGGCCGCGTTGCCGGCCACGGAGCCCCAGGCGAAGCTCATCGCGCCCCACCCCTGGACGGCCAGCAGCAGGGTCACCGCAGTGCTCAGGACGAAGTTGACGGCGTCGATGGCCATCCGCCTGCCCTGCGCGAACTCCCGGGTGAGGAACCCGGCGGGCACCTGCGAGAGCCCGTCGAGGACCACGCACACGCACATCACCCGAAGGATCCCCGAGGCCTCCGGGGAGCCGAGCACCCGGGCCACGGCGGGGGCCGCCGCGAACAGGACGGCGTACAGCAGGCAGCTGGAGGCGACGCTCAAGGTCAGCACGGTCGGGGCGAAGCGGCGCGGATCGCCCTCCCAGCGCACGATGGCGAGGGAGACGCCGAGCTCGTTCGCGGAGAGCAGCACCAGCAGCACCGTCTGGGCGATCCCGTACACGCCCCAGGCCTCGGGCCCGAGGAAGAAGCGGGCCAGGATGATGCCGGTGACGAAGTTGCCGAGGCGCATGACCACGGTGTTGACCAGGCTCCACCGGGCGGCTGAGCCGACCTTGCGCCCCAGCGACGGCGCCTCGGAGGCGGCGGCCCGCACACCGGTGTCGGCCCCGGTCCCGGCCCCCGTCACGGCGAGGCTCCGGCGGAGGCCCGGGCGCCACGGGAGTCGTCCGTCCCGGCGCCGGCGCCGTTCTCCGGGGTCGGCGGCTCGGCGTTCTCGGCCGGCGCGGGCCGGTGCCGGCCCGGCTTGTCGGAGCGGCGGCGCCGCGCCTCCACGAAGAACGTGGCCACCAGGCTCAGTACGAAGCCCAGCGCCCCGGCCATGATCAGGTACTGGAGCCGGGTCTTGGTCTGCGCCTCCGGTTTCTGGGGCGGGACGATCGTCGCCATGCGGATCATGGCCTCGGCCGTCACCGACTGCTGGGCCTGGAACTCCTGTAGCCGCTTCTCGGCGTATTTGGTGAAGATCTCGTCCGACTTCAAGGCGGCCGCCGGATCGGTACCGGTGACGCTCAGCCACATGAAGGGCCCCTGCGCGTTGTCGGCGATCTTCGCCTCGTACTCCCCGGTGACGCCCTGGGACTTGAGGTCGGCCCGGGAGTCGTCGGAGTTGAGGTTGCGCGCCAGGCCGTCGGCCATGCCGGTGAGCGAGGCCTGGGTGCTCAGGAAGGGGTTGCCGTCGAAGGCCACCGTGGCCTTCTTCGAGTTCAGGAGCGTCACCGTGCTCTGCGACCGGTACTCCACCGGGACCAGCACGTACACGCCCGCGATGAGCGCCGCCGTGAGCAGCAGTCCGGGCAGCAGCACGTACCAGCGCCTGCGCATGACCCGCCAGATCTCCGCGAGATCCATGGTCTTCCCCCTCGCGGCGGCGCCGCGTCGTCCACGCGCCGCCGCCGTCTTCATGTGCGGATTACGGTTCTTGCTCTTCTTCGGTTCTCGCGGTGGTGCGTTCGTTCGTGCCCCGTCCCCCCCCGGCGTCAGCCGGCGAGATCGGTGGGCCGCGGCCGCGTCCCCGCCGCCCCGCCCTCCAGCAGGACCCGGGCGATCCGCTCGCTCGCCCGGCCGTCCCAGAGCGCGGGGCAGCGCGGAGCGGGCGGATCGTCGAGCACCCGGTTCACCACGGCCGTGATGCGCTCCGGGTCGGTCCCCGCCAGGACGTTGGTGCCCTCCTCGACGGTGATCGGCCGTTCGGTGTTCTCCCGCAGGGTCACGCAGGGCACGCCGAGGGCGGTGGTCTCCTCCTGGACGCCGCCGGAGTCGGTCAGCACCACCCGCGCTCCGTCCTGGAGCGCGATGAAGTCCAGGTATCCGGCGGCCGGCACCATCCGGATCCCGTCCGGTACCCCGATCTCCTCCAGCCGCCGGGCCGCCCGCGGGTGCACGGGAAGCAGCAGCGGACAGCGCCCCGCGATCTCGCCCAGTGCCTTCAGCAGGCCGCGCAGGGCCACGGGATCGTCCACGTTGGCCGGCCGGTGCAGGGTGACCAGGCCGTACCCGCCCCGGGCCAGCCCGTACCGGTCCAGGACGTCCGAGGCCCGGGCCCGGTCCAGGTTGGCGAGCAGGGTGTCGATCATGACGTTGCCGACGACGTGGATCTGGTCCTCCCGGTACCCCTCCGCCCGCAGGTTCGCGGCAGCGTCCGGGGAGGGGGCCAGCAGGTAGTCGCTGACGCGGTCGGTGGCGACCCGGTTGACCTCCTCGGGCATGCTCCAGTCCCGGCTGCGCAGGCCCGCCTCCACGTGGGCCAGCAGCGGGCCGGCCTTCGCGGTGACCAGGGCGCAGGCCAGCGTCGAGTTGATGTCCCCGACCACCACCACCGCGTCCGGGGCCAGTTCGTCGACGAGCGGCTCGAACGCCGCCATCACCCGGCCCGTCTGCTGGGCGTGCGTACCCGATCCGGCACCGAGGTAACGGTCGGGCGGACGGATGCCCAGGTCGCGGAAGAAGACGTCGTTCATGGACTCGTCGTAGTGCTGTCCGGTGTGGACGAGGACCACTTCGGCGCCGAGGCGCTCCAGTGCGTCCATCACCGGTTTGATCTTCATGTAGTTGGGCCGTGCTCCGGCCACGCAGATGATCCTGGGCATGGTGTCAGAGCACCTCCACGGTGGGTCCGGAGAGCCGGTTGCGGCAGTCGAGCACGAACGAGGCGTGCTCGGTGACCATCGCGTAGTCGAAGGCGTCGTGGTCGGTGAGCAGGACCACCACGTCGGCCGCAGCCAGCTCCTTGCGCGTCGGCTCGACCCGTACGAGACGGGAGTCGACCTTGAGTCCCTCCACCACGTGGGGGTCGGCCGCGCGCACCCGGGCGCCCATGTCGATGAGCAGTTGGGAGATGCGCACCGCGGGCGATTCGCGCGCGTCGCCGGTGTTCTTCTTGTACGCGAGCCCCAGCAGCAGGATCTTCGAGCCGTTGACGGAGCGGCGCTTGGTGTTGAGCGCGTCCATGACGCGGCGGGCCACGTACTCGGGCATGTGGCTGTTGATGTCGTTGGCGAGTTCGACGAAGCGGAAGCTCTGGCCCAGCTCGCGCTGGACCCGCCAGGACAGGTACGAGGGGTCGATCGGCAGGCAGTGGCCGCCGACTCCGGGTCCCGGGGTGAACTTCATGAAGCCGAACGGCTTGCTGGACGCGGCCTCGATGGCCTGCCACACGTCGATGTCGAGGTGGCGGGCGAACATGGCTATCTCGTTGACCAGGGCGATGTTCACGTGCCGGAAGGTGTTCTCCAGCAGCTTGGCGAGCTCGGCCTCCTTGGGCGAGCTCACCGGCACCGTCTTGTCGACGAGGTCCGCGTAGAAGGCCTCGACGGCCTTGAGCGAGCGGGCGTCCACGCCGGAGACGACCTTGGGGGTCTGCTGGAAGCCCCAGACGGTGTTGCCGGGGTCGATGCGCTCGGGGCTGTAGCCGAGGTGGAAGTCGGCGCCGGCGGTGAGGCCCGAACCGTCCTCCAGGATCGGCCCGAACAGCTCCTCGGTGGTGCCCGGGTAGGTGGTGGATTCGAGGATCACGGTCGCGCCGGGCCGCAGGAAGCGGGCCAGCGTGTGCGCCGACTCCTCGATGTAGCGCAGGTCGGGGGCACCGTCCTGCAACGGGGTCGGGACGGTGACGACCGCCACGTCGAAGCCGCCGCAGTCGCGCGCGAGTTCACTGGCCTGGTAGGAGCCGCGCTCCAGCGCGCGGGTCAGCCGTTCGCAGGAGACGTCCTCCACGTACGACTCGCCGGCGGCGAGGCTCTTGACCCGCCGCGCGTCCACGTCGTACCCGATCACTTGGTGTCCGACCTCGGCGGCCCTGATGGCCAGCGGGAGGCCGACGTATCCCTGTCCCACGACGACGACGCGCATCAGTGACTCCTGTTCGCGGAACCGGCAGACGATGTGGCGGGCGGCAGTGCGGACGGCGTACGGCGGACGAGCTCGCGGACCGTCATGAGGAGGAAGGCGGTGTTGGTGGTGAGGTAGCGCTTTCCGAGGCGGCGCGGCTCCTGGAGCGCCCGGTAGCACCATTCGAGGCCCATCCGCTGCCAGATGGCGGGGGCCCGCTTGGTGATGCCGGCCAGGATGTCGAAGGAGCCGCCGACGCCGTGCACGACGTGGGCGCCGGTGCGCTTGCCGTAGCCGGCGGTGAAGATCTCCTTCTTGGGCGAGGTCATGCCGAGGAAGAGCAGGTGGGCCCCGCTCCGCGCGACGGCGTCGGCGATCTCCGGCTGATCGGCGTCGTCGAAGTAGCCGTTGCGGCTGCCGGCCACGCGCAGCGCCGGGAAGCGCTCCGCGATCCGGCCGAGCATCAGGTCCAGTACGTCCTGCCGGGCGCCGAGCAGGTAGACGGGTACGTCCGCGCTCTCGGCCGCGGCCAGCAGCCGCATGAACAGGTCGATTCCCGCCACCCGTTCGGGCAGCCGGACGCCGAGGACCCGGCCGGCCCAGACGACGGCCTGGCCGTCGGCCAGGACGAGGTCGCAGCCGGAGACGGCCGCCGCGAGGCGGGGGTCGCGGCGCATGTTGACCAGCTTGGCGGCGTTGACCATGCCGATCTCGATCTGCTCGCCGCGCTTGACCGCTTCGAGGCAGCGCTGCACGGTCTCGTCCATGGTCAGGGCGTCGAGCGTGACCCCGAAGAGGGTGTGGCGGGTTGGGCGGCCGTGGCGGTTGTGCCGTGGGGTCATCTCTCCAGCCCCCCGAGCCACGCGTGGAGCAGCCAGCCGAACTCGTACGGCCGGCACTCGCGGTCGATCACGTCGGGGCGGAAGACCCGGTCGAGCGGGGCCAGCCGGGCGTGCGGGGCGACCTTGGTGGTGAGCCCGCGGGCGGCGCGCACGGCCTTCGCGGGGTCGCCGCGGTAGACCTTGCGCCAGGTGACCCCGTACTTCTCGACGATCATGGGCTCGCGCGGGGTGCCGTCGGGCCCGCTGATCTCGGGCACGTCCGTCATCCAGCGCAGCCCGCGGCGGACGGCCGCGCCGAAGTCGGTGCCGCCCGCCTCGGCGAGGTCGAACAGGGCGGTCGGCGCCATGGCGTGCTGGTGCACGCTGTAGACGGGATAGCCCTCCACCACGCCGCCGGTGCGGGCGTCGTAGTGCCACCACCACTGTCCGCCGTCGCCCTGGAGCTCGCAGATCCGCGCGGCGCAGGCGTCGGCGGTTGCGAGGGCCTCCGCGTCCGGGCCGCTCGCGTGCAGCCGGGCCAGCGCCTGGAGCGGATACGTCTGGTCGGCGAAGCAGGCCACGTGCGAGCGCAATCCCGGGACCAGCCCCGGACCGGTGGCGTGCGGGAACAGCGGACTGCCGGGGGCCCTGGCCGCCAGCAGCCGGTCGCGGGCGGCCGCGATCCGGTCCTCCACGTCCGCCGCGGTACGGGCCGCGGCGAGGGCGGAGAGCACCCACGCGGCCTCGACCGTGTACTGCGGACGTCCGGGTACGTCCAGTACGGCCACCCGCGCGAGGGCGTCCGCCAGCTTCGGGTGGCCGGTCTCGGCGGCCAGCCAGGCGATGAGCGCCGCGTCGCCGAGGTTCGTGACCCCGGACAGCCGCTCCACCAGCAGCCCCGCGTACTCCTCGACGCCGCGGCCGCCGAACAGGGCGCGCTGGCGGTCCTCGGGCAGGAACCGCGCCCCCAGTGCGGTGATGGCCGCGTACCGGGTGCTGGTCCCGCGCGCCTCCATCCGGCGGACGCCGTCGGAGGTGACCGCGGCGACCCGGGTGAACACGAAGGTGTCGGCTTCCGGCAGGTACATCCCGGGCAGTCCCGCCTCGGCCAGCGCGAGCAGCCGCTCGGCGAGCGCGTGCAGTGACGGGTCCTCGTGGGCCAGGGCTCCTAATCGAGCCGCTCGTGTTGCGGTCACCGGATCCCCACCCCGGCTCCCCGTGTGCTGCGCGCACTCCGTATGTCCGAGCTGTACGGCTCCAACACACCTACCCCCTCTGATTCGCTCCTCGAACAGACCCGGCGGTCGTCGTTCGGCGGAGGGGTTCGCGCATGACGGCGCACGTGCCGGCGGTCTGTTTCCCCCCGATGGCACGAACCGTCCGAGGCCGCCCACTGGATCCCCCCAGCGATGCCCCGGACCGGAGCACGCGCGAACGGCAGCGCCGGGCGGGCGCGTTGCGCGCCGTCCGTCGTCACTTGGTCCGCGATGCCCTCGTCGTGTACAACCCCCCACTGAACAAAGCCTGTTGCCTGCTCAGATCCCGTGTACAGGGACAAGGTATGCCCAAGGATGTTCGTTGATTGCGGTTTTGCGGAAATGCCGCTGACCTAAATTGCCGACGTGCCGTCAGTTCCGCTTGTGCGGCGTTTCGACCAGCGTTCCGTCCCGCTCCTCGTGCAGCGCGCCGGTGCGCGGACACTCCCAGACGCCCGGCTCGCCCTCGCGTTCCACCAGGCGGACCCCGGCCCGGCCCACCCAGCCGATGCGGCGGGCCGGTACCCCTGCGACCAGTGCGAAGTCCGGTACGTCCCGGGACACGACGGCCCCGGCCGCGACCAGCGCCCACCGTCCGATGCGCACCCCGGCCACGCACACCGACCGGGCCCCCAGCGAAGCCCCTTCGGCCACGACCACACCGGCGGCCTCCCAGTCCCCACCGCGCTTCTGTTTGCCGTCGGGGTCGACGGCGCGAGGGTAGAAATCGTTGGTGAGCACGGCGGCCGGGCCGATGAACACCCCGTCGCCCAGCACGGCGGGCTCGTACACGAGGGCGTAGTTCTGGAGCTTCACGCTGTCGCCGATGCGTACGCCGGGTCCGACGTAGGCCCCCCGTCCGACGATGCAGTCGCGCCCGAGCCGGGCTTCCTCCCGTACCTGTGCCAGATCCCAGATCGTGGTCCCGTCCCCGAGTTCGGCGCTCTCGTCGACCTGGGAGGAGGGTTGGATGCGGACGCTCACGAAGGGGTCCCCTTACGGTTCGAGGTGGGTACGGAGGGAGCATATGCACCGCCCGACCGGGCCGCCCGGAAGTTCAACCGACTGTTCACGCAGTGGACTTGGGTCACCCTCAGGAGCCCGGGCGGTGGACCGCGAGGGTGCCGTACGCGGACAGGGCCGTCGCCGGATCCGCCGCGCCGGGGCGCAGGGTCGCGTCGAGGAAGGCGAGGCTCGCGGCGGCCGTGATGCGCGGGCCCTGCGTCCGGCCGAGGGAGCCGACGAGCGAGGGGAGGGGCGGCAGGTAGAGCGGGGCGTCGGTGAAGGTGAGGTGACCGGCTCCGGGGACCGTGAGGCGGTAGCTCGTGGCGCCGCCGAGGGCGAGGACCCGGGTGAGCTTCGGGAGGTAGTCCGGGTCGGTGTCCGGGCCGATGGCCTGGGTGAGCGCGAGCACCGGCTGGCGGTAGGGCTGCGGGTCCGGGTCGTGGGGGAAGCCGTCGAGGTCGATGACGGCGGCGAACTCCGGGTCCTGGCGGGCGGCTTGCAGGGCGGCGCCGCCGCCCAGGGAGTGGCCGGCCGCCACGACGCGGGCGGTGTCGAGGCGCCCGGTGAGCGGTCCGGCGATCGCGCCGCTGTCCATGCGGCCCAACTGGGCCCGCACGAAGCTCAGATCGGCGGCCCGGACCGCCGTCCACCCGACCGCCCGCCTCTCGTCCTCGGCGTCGTCGCCCGTCGCCGAGACCTGCGTACGGACCGTGTGGCCGTCGGCGAGCACGACCGCGGCCGAGTCGTAGGGGTGGTCGAGACCGGCGACGACGTAGCCGTGGCTCGCCAACTCCTCCGCCCAGGCGGTGTTCTGGGCGCGGACCCCGCCCAGGCCGGGGGAGAACAGCACGACGGGGAACCGGTCTCCCCCCTCGGCGACGGGAACGTCGTACGACGCATGGGTGCGGGCGCGCGGAAGGCCGTCCAGCAGGAAGCCGGGAAGGCCGGAGTAGTCCGCGAGCGCGTCGCAGACCACGTGGCCCTCGTGCTCCGTGCGCCCGAGGTACGGGGCGGGGCGTCCGCCCGCGGGGGTCTTCCGTGCGGGGTACCAGAGCTGGACGACCACCGTACGCCGGTCCTCGGGTGCGGCGGTGGCGGTCTCGGGGCGCGAGTGATCGGTCAGCTCCAGCACCCCGGTCCCGACCGCGAAGCGGCCGGACGGCTCGGGGAACACCGGCGTGGGCAGGGCCCAGGCCGTCGCAGGACCCGCGGCGACCAGCGCGAGGCACACCGCCGCCCCGGGCAGCGCCAGCCACCAGGGAGCCCTGCGCGCCCCGCGCGCCCCGCGCCGCAGGAGCGGCGACAGGGCGAACGGCAGCGCGAGGGCCGCACCGGCCAGCACCGGCACCATCTGCCAGCGCATCCCGAGCACGCCGAGCACCACCCCGGACGACGAGGTCATCGCCGCGGCGGCGAGGGTGGCCGGGCGCCGGGGGCCCGGTGGCAGCCACCGGGCCAGGACCAGAGCGACGGCCCCCAGCACCAGAAGCACTTCCCAGAGGGACAACAGCACGTGCGCATTCATCGCATTCATGTCGTCATCGTCGGGGCCCGTTCCGGCCACGGCGTCCCCCTCGGGGCTGGGGGACCCTGCGACCTGAGTCGCACCCGGAGCGCACGGCTGCCGGCCGCCGTGAAACTCCCGGCGGATCGGGCCGGGACGGGCTATGGTCATCGTGATGATTACTCAACCGACTCACGGATCGGGGGTCTCGTCCGCGCAAGGTGAGTGCTGATGCGCACTCACACCGCAGACGGATCCACCCGCCTTTCCCTCTGGCTGCGCGTGCGCGAGTTCGCGGTGCCGCCCTCCATGATCGAGACCGCCACCGCCCGCCGCCTGGCCGGGGACTGGGCCGGGGCGTGCGCGGCCTCGGGCTTCGACGTCGATTTCCGGCCGGGCTCCGTGGCGCGCACCCACGGACGCGAACTCGCCGGCCGGCTGCGCGCCGATCTGCGCCACCTTGCTCCCGAACTGCTGCGCTGGCACATGCCGAGGATCGCCCCCGACGGACTGCTGCGCCCCGGCCTGACCCTCACCCTGGCCCGGTACCACCGGGCCGGGGCGGCGGGCCCCCTGCACCTCGTGGCCCGCACCCCGCCGGCCTGGGCGGACGCCGGCCAGCGGATCAGCCTCGGGTTGTGGGACGGAACCCGCGACGATCCCGGTGCCCGCCGGCATCCGCACCCCCGCCCCGACCCGCGGTTCCGCCTCGACCTGCACCGCCATCTCTGGGACGCGCACCGGGCCGACGAGCTCCGGGTCCGATCCGGCGCCGAACTCCCGCCAAGTGACCTGCACCTTGCGGGACTTGTCCCGGACGGGCACCGCTGCGCCGTCGGGCGCTGGGCGGCCGAGGCGGCGATCCTGCTCGACGCCGAGGGCCGTTCCACCCGTACCGTCACCGTACGGATCGGATCCCGGCGCCGGCTGGATCTGGACCTCGCGGGGGAGGGGGGCGGCGCCGGACCGCCCGGCATGCGGATCACGGCAGCGGCGCAGGCCTCCGGCGCCCCCGCGCCGCCGGTCCTGCCCGACGCGGCGACCTGGGTCCTGCCGGACCTGGACCTGCTGCGCACCGGGTCCATCGAGCCCGGACGTCTGCACCCGCTCGTCGCCTCGGCGCTCGTACCCGGCCACGTGCCGGCCGCAACCGCCCGGACTCCGGACCGGGCGGGGCAGCCGCGCCTCGTCGAGTGCCGGGGCTCCCGGCACCGGATCGGCCTGGTCGACGGGGTCCTGTCCCCGCTCGACCACGATCCGGCCGAGCTCCGGCGGGAGGAACTGCTGGCCGCCCTCACCGGGACCCCGCTGCCCTGCCTCCAGGCGATCGGCGTGGCACACCGCCGGCCGGACTGCCTGCCCGGCGTACGCGAACGCCTCGTCCACGGCGACACCGCCGGCGCGCTGGCCGTCGTCGAAGACCTGCTGGGGCCCGACGCACTGCTGCGCGACGGCGCCCTGCGGGACGAACTGACGGAGGCCGCGCGGCGCCGCGTCGCGTACGGGCTGTTCAGGGCGGACCTGACCGGCCCCCGCACCAAGCCCCGCCCCGGCGACCTGCTCCCGGGCATCCGCCCGCCGCGACAGCGCCCCTCCCGTCCCCGCCGCTGACCCGGCGCACACCCGCGCACCTGCACACCTGCACACCACGAACCCGCAAGGTGATCAAACATGTCCTCGTACGCCCCGTTCGCCGTCACCGACGCCCCCGCCGATCCGGCTGCCACCACCCAACTGGACGTGGCCGGCGCGCTGTCGTCCCTCCTGCGGGAGACCGGCACCGAGCCGCGCCCCGACACCCAGCTGGAGGCCCTCACCCTGGCCGTGGCCGCCGACCTGCCCGTACTCCTGTGGGGTGAGCCGGGCATCGGCAAGACCGCGGCGCTGACCCAGCTCGCCGCTTCCCTCGATCTGCCGCTCACCACCGTGATCGCCAGCGTGCACGAGCCGTCCGACTTCTCGGGCCTGCCGATCATCGGGGACGACCCCGCGCACCACGGTGTTCCGATGGCGCCGCCCGACTGGGCCGTACGGCTGGTACGGGCCGGCCGGGGGCTGCTGTTCCTGGACGAACTGTCCACCGCCCCGCCGGCCGTACAGGCCGCCCTGCTCCGCCTCGTGCTCGAACGCCGCATCGGTGCGCTCCAACTGCCGCCCGGGGTAAGGATCGTGGCCGCCGCCAACCCGCGTTCCTCGGCCGCCGACGGCTGGGAGCTGAGCCCGCCGCTGGCCAACCGGTTCGTCCACCTCCAGTGGACCCACGACCACGAGGTCGTCGTGCGAGGCCTCGGCGGGACCTGGCCCCGGGCCACGCTGCCGCGGCTCGACCCCTCGATGCTGCCGCAGGCCGTGGAGCGCGCCCGCCGCGCCGTCTGCGGACTGCTCGCCGCCCGCCCCACGCTCGTCCACCGGCTGCCCAGTGGGGAGACCCGCCGGGGCGGCCCCTGGCCGTCGCCGCGCAGCTGGGAGATGACGCTGCACCTGATCGCCTTCGCGACCGCGGCCGGCTCCTCCCGGGACGTGCTCTCCCTCCTCGTCAGGGGCACGGTGGGGGACGGCCCCGGGCTGGAGCTGCTGGCCGGCCTGGACCGGATGGACCTCCCGGACCCCGAGGAACTGCTCGCCGATCCGGCCGCCGCCGCTCTGCCCGAGCGGGGTGATCTGCGCCAGGCCGTGCTCGACGGCGTGGTGGAGGCGGTCCGCAACCGCCCGGACAAGGCGCGCTGGGACGCGGCGTGGGCGCTCATGGTCCGGGCGCTGGAGACGGGCGCTGCGGATCTGGTGGTCGTACCGGCGACCGGCCTGGCCGCGCTGCGCCGCGAGGAGTGGGACGTACCGCAGTCCATCGAGCGGCTCGCCGGAGCGGTGTCCCTGTCCCGTCGGGCGGACCGTGCGACGGCGCGGGCCGCGGCGGTCACGGGAGGCACGCGATGAGCGGGGGAGCGGCGGGAGCCGCAAGGACCGCGGGTACCGCAAGGACCGCGGGTACCGCGGGTACCGCGGGGACACTGGACCGCGACAAGCTGTTCGCCGCCCGGCTGCATGCCGCCAGGGTCCGGCCCTACCTGGCGACGGCGCTGTTCGCCCTGCACACGGTGGAGTCCCGGCGGGTGCCGACGATGGCCGTCGACCGGCACTGGCGGTGCTACGTCTCGCCCGCGTTCGTGGACCGTACGCCGGAGGAGGAACTGGCCGCCGTATGGGTGCACGAGGTCTCGCACCTGCTCCGCGACCACCACGGGCGCGGCGACCGGGTCGCGCGGGAGCGCGGGCTGCACGGTCCCGGGGAACGGCTGCGCATGAACATCGCGGCGGACTTCGAGATCAACGACGACGTGTACGGGGACGGGCTGGTCCGGCCCGAGGGCGCCGTACAGCCGGCCTCCTTGGGACTGCCCGAGGGGCAGCTCATGGAGGACTACCTGCGCCTGTTCGGGCTCGGACCGGCGACCCGGCACCTGGCCTGGCTGGACTGCGGCAGCGGGGCCGACGGGCTGGAACGGGAGTGGGACCTCGGCGAGGACGGCGCGCACGGGCTCGGCGAGCAGGAACGGGACGCGGTGCGGTTCCGGGTGGCGCAGGGCATCCGCGGCCGTCCGGGCAGCACTCCGAGCGGGTGGCGGCGGTGGGCGGAGGAGGCCTTCCACCCGCCGCAGCCCTGGCGGGAGCTGCTGGGGGCCGCGGTCCGCTCGGCCGCCACCGGCTCCGGCGCGGGCGAGGACTACACGTACGGCCGCCCTTCGCGGCGCTCGGCCGGGGTGCCGGGCGCGGTGCTGCCGAGCCTGCGGCGCCGGCCGCCCCGGGTCTGCGTGGTCATCGACACCTCGGCGTCGGTCAGCGACGCCGAACTGGGCGGCGCGCTGCTGGAAGTGGCCGCGATCTCCCGCGCCGTGGGCGGCCGCCGGGACCTGGTCACGGTGGTGCCGTGCGACGCGGCGGCGCGGATCGCGCACCCGCTGTGCCGCGCCGAGGGCATACCCCTGGTGGGCGGCGGCGGTACGGATCTGCGCACAGGCTTCGCCAAGGCCCTGCGGTCGGGGCCCGCGCCGGACGTCATCGTGGTCCTGACCGACGGCCAGACGGCCTGGCCGGCCACCCGGCCCCCGTGCCGTACGGTGATCGGCCTGTTCGCCCGGCAGGGCTCGTACGACGAGGACGATCCCGACTACGTCCCCGACACCCCGCCCGACTGGGCCCGCGTCGTCGAAATCGGCTGAACCCGGCCGCCGCGCACGGTCCCACCCGTGCGCCGCCGCCGATGGGCCGACCGGTGGACCGGGCGGCCGAGGGGGAACATAGGGGGCACTTCGATCGTCTACAGTGCCGGGCACCGTCCACGGACCTGTGGCCGGTCGCCGGTCGGGTGTCCTCCTCGGCTCCCGTCCTTTCACCGTACGGGAGTTGTTCCGCATGGCCCCCTTCCCTCTCCCACTCGCGGCGGCGGCGCAGGGGCCCGGCCCCCAGGCCGTCAACCTGCTGGACGCCGGTTCCCTCCTCGCGGCCTTCGGGACGCTGGGCATCGCCGTCGTCCTGTTCGCCGAGACCGGCCTCCTCATCGGCTTCTTCCTCCCGGGCGACTCGCTCCTCTTCACCGCCGGTCTGTTCTGCGTACCGGGAGCGCACGGCCCCGTACACCTCTCGCTGCCCCTCGTCCTGGGCTCGGCGTCGGCCGGGGCCCTGCTCGGGGCACAGGTCGGCTACCTCATCGGCCGGCGCGGCGGCCGGGCCCTGCTGGCGCGCAGCCGCAGCCGCAAACTCCACGAGGGCGCCGAACGGGCCGAGCAACTCCTCGACCGCTACGGGCACGCCAAAGCCATCGTGCTCGCCCGCTTCGTCCCCATCGTGCGCACCGTGCTGAACCCGCTCGCCGGAGCCCTCGACGTACCCGCCCGGGTCTTCGCCCTGTGGCAGGTCGTCGGCGGACTCGTGTGGACCGTGGGCCTCGTCCTCGCCGGATACGCGCTCGGCTCCTCGGTGCCCGACGTCGACCGCTACCTGCTGCCGATCGTCGCCCTCGTCGTTCTGGTCTCCCTCACCCCGCTGGCCGTCGAAGTGATCCGCAGGAGGGGCAGCCGCACCCCGAACGAAGGCTCGCGTTGATCCGTTGGGCGCTGGCCGCGGGGCTGTGCGCGGCCCTGTTCGGTCTGCTCACCGCCCTGGTCGCGGCCCGGCACGGCGCCCCGTTCGGTTTCGACGAGGACTGGCACCGCTGGGCCGTGCAGCACCGCCCGTGCGTGGCGGTCGCCCTCGCCCGGGGCATCACGGCGACCGGCAGCGGGCCCGTCCCCTACGCGTGCGCCATCGCCGCCGGGCTCATCGCGGGACGGGGGAGGAACGGCCGGATGCGGGCGGCCGCGGGCGCCCTGGGCTTCCTGCTCCTCGCCCAGGGGGTGCGCTACGGCCTCATGTACCACGTGGCGCGGCCTCGTCCGCCCGTGGGCGACTGGGCCGCGCTCGCGACGGGTTTCGCCTACCCCTCCGGTCACGCCGCCACCTCGGCCCTGGTCGCCGGACTGCTGGCCTGGGCCGCGTGGCGTACGGCGCCCCCGATCGCGGCCCGGTTCTACGGGGCCCTCGCGGCCTGCTGGGCCGTGGCCGTCGGCCTGACCCGGATCTACCTCGGCGTGCACTGGCCCACGGACGTCCTCGGGGGCTGGCTCTACGCGCTGACCTGGCTGGCCGCGGCCGGGTTCGTGATGGCGGCCGCGGAAACCAATGTGCGGATCCGGCACGCGGTTTGACAGGCTGGGGCCATGAACGACGAACACCCGTCCGTACCCGGCCCCGCCGACGGGACCACGGCCCACCTCACCACGCCCCTCACCGCGGACCTCCTGCGCGGCGCGCTCGACCTGGAACGCACCGGGCACGGCCTGCTCCCGCACCGGCTCCCGGCCCGGGCCCGGGCGCAGTACGCCGACGGACAGCTGGCGATGGCGCAGGCCCAGCCCTCGGGCGTACGACTGGTGTTCCGCACCCGGGCCACCGTCGTCGAGCTCGACGCGCTGCGCACCAAGATGGCCTACGTGGGCGCCCCGCCCCGCCCCGACGGCGTGTACGACCTGCTCGTCGACGGCCGCCTCGCCGGGCAGGCCGGCGTGACCGGCGGCAACGTCCGTACGGTCGACATGACCACCGGCTCCGCAAAGACGCGGCCCGGCCCGGTCGGCACCGTCCGCTTCGCCGGCCTGCCCGACCGTCCCAAGGACGTCGAGATCTGGCTGCCGTACAACGAGCTCACCGAGCTCGTCGCCCTGCGCACCGACGCCCCCGTCGAGCCCGTACCGCAGGGCGGCCGCCGGGTGTGGCTCCACCACGGCAGCTCGGTCAGCCACGGCTCGGACGCGGCGAGCCCCTCCACGACCTGGCCGGCGCTGGCCGCCTCCCTGGGCGGCGTGGACCTGGTCAACCTGGGCTTCGGCGGCAGCGCCCTGCTCGATCCGTTCGTCGCCCGGGCCATGCGGGACGCCCCGGCGGACCTCATCAGCGTCAAGTTCGGCATCAACCTCGTCAACCTCGACCTGATGCGGCTGCGCGCCTTCACCCCGGCCGTGCACGGCTTCCTCGACACGATCCGCGAAGGGCATCCCACCACGCCCCTGCTGGTCGTCTCGTCCATCCTGTGTCCCATCCACGAGGACACCCCCGGCCCCACGGCCCCGGACTTCAGCACGCTCGCCGAGGGCAGGCTGCAGTTCCGAGCCGCGGGCGATCCGGCGGAGCGCGCCGCCGGAAAGCTGACGCTGGGCGTCATCCGCGAGGAGCTGGCGCGCATCGTGGAGCAGCGGTCCGCCGAGGACCCGAACCTCCACTACCTGGACGGCCGCGAGCTCTACGGAGAGGGGGACTTCGCCGAACTGCCGCTCCCCGACCGGCTCCACCCGGACGCCGCCACCCACCTCCGGATGGGCGCCCGCTTCGCCGAAGCCGCTTTCGCCCCGACCGGGCCCTTCGCCGCGCACGGCGACTGAGCGGACCGCCGGCGACTGAGCGGACCGCCGGCGAGCGAGCGGCGGCGCGGCGGGCGGTCCTCCCGGTGGGTCCACACCGGGAGGACCGTGTGCGTCAGGGGGAGGGGCTGACCTGGACGGTGGTCAGGGCGCCGGAGGAGGCTTCCTTGACCACGGCGATGCGGGTGCCGGTGTCCGGGACCTTCACGCCCACCTGGGGCAGGTCCGCGTTCCAGTAGGTGCCGCGGCGGTCGTCGAAGACCCGGACCCCGGGACGGGACGGGATCAGCATCGGTACGCCCGCCTTGTGCAGGACGATCTCGTCGCTCGGGCGCGTGGAGAACGTCGCGTCGAAGGTCTGCGCCCGCGCGTTCAGCAGCGTGCCGTCGGCGTTGCGCAGCGGCTCCGGCCGTGCGTCGACGGGAAGCAGCAGACCCGCCCCCGGATGAGCCTTCGTGGTGTTGTCGCTGTACGCCGTGTCCCAGAGCCAGATGAGCACGCCCTGCTGGTACGGGTAGAACTCCACCGAGTCGTTCCCCGCGCCGAAGTTGTACGGCCCGGTCTTGAGGTAGGCCCCGTAGCCGGTGTAGCGCCGGTTCTCGACCAGGTACGCGCGCGGGTGCTCGGCGCTTCCCGTACGGCCGTCCGTACGGGACCACTTCAGCGCGGTCCAGCCGTTCGCGCCCGCCTCCGCGCCGTCGTGCAGCAGCTCCCGCTCACCCGCCGTGATCCGGACGTCGTCGAAGGTGACGCCCTTGCCGTGGGTGTTGCCGTCCGAGGTCGCCCGCAACCGGAGCTGTACCGAGCCGCCCGCGAACCGGTCCAGCGGCACGCCGAGTTCGGTCCAGCCGCCCGACGTGCCGGAGATCCCCTTGGCCGGGATCGCCGCGCCGCCGACCGTGCCCGGCAGCGGGGACCAGGAGCTGCCGCCGTCCGTCGAGGCCTCCACGGTCAGGAAGTCGAAGTCCTGCTCGATGTCGTACCAGACCCGGGCGTCGAGCCGGGCGGTCTGCCCCGCCGCGCCCGAGAGGTCGACGGTTCGGGTCAAGGTGTTGTCCATGAGGTCACCGGTGCCGCTCCACCACTGGCTGCCGCCCTCGTACGGATCGGTCAGATCGGTGCGTGTCACCGAGGGTGGCAGATGCACCAGCAACGCCTGTGGATCCTCGGTGTTGTAGCCCGAGACCCCGAGCACGGCACGCGTCTTGCGGCCCGCGTCGGCCTCCGTGTACTCCAGCCAACCCAGTTGCAGCTTGCTCCAGGGGTCGAGGTCGCCGGGGTAGTCCCCGGTGGTGTTCTTCCCCTTGCCGAGGTAGGAGGCCGTGGACATCAGCGACCAGAAGTTGACGCTGTTGTCCCCGTCGGAGCTGTACAGGTCGGGCAGTCCGAGATCGTGCCCGAACTCGTGGGCGAACAGGCCGACTCCGCTGTTCTCGCCACCCGTCAGATAGTCCCCGGCCCAGATGCCGGAGTCCCCGACCGGGGCGCCGCCCGCCTTGTTCCCCGCGGGCCCCGCGCTGCCGGCCTGGTCCCAGTAGGCGAACCAGCGGTGCGCCCAGACGGCGTCCTTGCCCTGGTCACCGCCGCCCCAAGTCTGGTCCTTGCCCGCGTGGACGACGACGAGGTGGTCCAGGTAGCCGTCCGGCTCGTCGAAGTTGCCGTCGTGGTCGGCGTCGTAGCGGTCCCACACGTCGTACTCGGCCAGCTGCGCCTTGATCTCCTGGGGCGTACGGCCCTTGGCGCGCTCGGTGTGGTACCAGGCGTTGGTGGCATCGCGTACGAGGTCCCAGTTGGTGCGGCACTGGCCGGGCTCGGAGCAGTTGTCCGTCCCGTACCGGGCCTCGTTCCACGGCAGCCGCACCCAGTCGCTGACCTGGCCGTCCATGTCGTAGCGGCCGGAGGACTGGAGCCGGTAGTAGTTGCGCAGCGAGACGGCGCCGGGGTCGGCGGCGAAGAACTGCCGCTGGTAGGAGGCCTGGTCGAAGTCCTTGCGCCACACGGTGTGGTTGTCGGTCTTCGCGGGCTTGCCGATGGTGTTGTGGCGGGGGCCGGGCGTGCCGCCGAAGCGCGGCTTGCCCTCGAACTCGGTGGTGTCGTCCACCTGGTCGCCGAACTCGGCCAGGATCACGAAGACCTTGTCCTTGCGTTCCTGCGCGAGTTCGACGTACCGCTTTCCGACCGCGGCCTTGCGGGGGAGCGTGCCGTCCGCCTCGGCGGCGGTCGTGCCGGCGGCCACGCCTTCGAGGGCCTGGCGGCGCAGGCTCTGCCGCTGGAGTTCCAGCGGCGCGGAGGGCGGGGCGGGGGAGAGTTCGGGAGCCTGCTGGGCCGCCGCCGGGGGCGGGGCGGCGGGTGCGGCGAGCGCGGGGGTGGCGAGGAGGGCGAGGGATATCGCCGCTACCACCGCTGGGAGTCTGCGCAACGTGACGGACCTTTCGGGGAGTTCGGTCGGAGCGCAGGTAATATTTCACATGTCACAGGTGACGGATAGACTGTCGTCGACATGAAAAATCGCCGCGGCAGGCGCCGGAGGGCGCCCACCGCGGCGGTGCGGGGCCGGGCCGAGGCCGGCCCCGGTGTCAGGTCAGCCGTCGATGCGGTGCTGGGTCCAGAAGGAGGTCAGGTCCGTGGTCGTGGCGGCCTGGGCCGCGGCCTTGAACTCGGCGGTCGTGGAGACGCCGTACCAGTGCGAAGTGGCGTAGTCCTTCAGCAGCTTGGCCATCACGGTGTCACCGAGGACGCGCCGCAGATCGTGCAGCGCGCACTTGCCGTAGTTGTAGACGACGGTGGAGTACCGGGAGGAGTGGGCGTCCCAGTAGCCCATCGAGTTGGTGATCTTCTCGGCGGACGAGGCCCACGAGACGCTGTTCCAGCAGCTCGTGCCCGTCTTGTTCAGGGCCAGGTCGGTGGCGTAGTCGGTGAACGCCTCGTCGAGCCACGGGCTCGTGTACTCGTCGTCGCCGACGATGCCGTACCACCACTGGTGGCCGATCTCGTGGGTGAGCGCGGTGGTGCTGACCAGGTCGAGGACGAACCCGGGGTACTCCATTCCGCCGAACCAGTAGTTGTTGTCGATGACGGCGTCCAGCTCGCCGTACGGGTACGCGCCGAACCGTGCCGAGTGCGCGTCGACGGCCGATTTGGCGGTGGTCAGCATCGACTGCGAGTCGGCCGAACTGATGCCGGACACCGAGTAGATGTTGATCGGGGTGCCCGCGGCCGAGGTGCCGGAGATCTTGCTGAACGGGCCGGCCGCCCAGGCGAAGTCGCGGACCTTGGCGGCGGTCGCCGTGGTCACCGTACGGCCGCTGCTGCCGGGGGTGTCCACCGAGGCGCCGGTGGCCGGGACGAGCAGGGTGCTCGGGTGGTCCA
Source organism: Streptomyces sp. NPDC051582 (assembly GCF_040681715.1). Taxonomy (NCBI): domain Bacteria; kingdom Bacillati; phylum Actinomycetota; class Actinomycetes; order Kitasatosporales; family Streptomycetaceae; genus Streptomyces; species Streptomyces sp. NPDC051582. Next base: position 118,380 of record NZ_JBFAZJ010000012.1, on the reverse strand, counting down.
GGGCCACACGGAAGTCGGAGGCGAGCGAGTAGAAGGACTCCCCGTTGTTGGTGTAGGGGTCCAGGTGCCAGCCCGCTCCGTCCCGGACCGCGAGGACGGGCAGGGCGTTGCCGAGCATGCTGAACGCGCCGTCGTAGCCGAAGCGGTCGGCGCCGCTGGGCACGGTGATGCCCAGGTCGAAGCCGATCGTGGCCGTCTGGCCCTGGGTCAGCGGTGTCGCCAGGTCGATCTTGAGGGCGGTGCAGGCGACCGAGAGGGCGCCCGCCGTGCCGCCGGTGACGTTGCCGACCGTGATCGGCATGGCGGAGCAGGTGCCGTGGTAGTTGTCCCACAGCCTCAGGTACACCTCGCTGAGCGGGGTGGGGGAGGCGTTCGTGAAGCTCGCGCTCTCGTGGCCGGTCCACACGGTGCCGCTCGCGTTGCTGCTGAGGCTCACGGTGTACGAGGGCGCGGCGGGCGTGCGCGTGGAGTCCCCGGGCGGCGTGGTGCCGCCGGAGGCGTCGAGCGCGACGTCGTCGACGACGAAGCTGGTCTGGAGGCTGGAGTCCTCGGTGCCGGTGAAGGCGACGCTGACGGTCTGACCCGCGAAGGCCGACACGTCGAACGACTTCTGCGCGTACCCGGTGTTCTTGTCGAGGTTCGAGTACGTCGCCAGCGTCGTACTGCCGATCTTCGCCGTCAGCTTGTCGTACTTGGTCGACGTGGTGGTCTCGGCGGTGTCGATGTGCAGCCAGAACGTGAGGGTGGCGGTGCTGCATCCGGCGGGGATCGTCACGCTCTGGGAGAGCGTGTCGGTGTGCGTGCGGCCGACGCCGTTCAGCCAGGCGAAGGAGGTACCGCCGTGGGCGGCCTGGCCGGCGCGACTGGTGATGATGCTGCTCTGCGACTGGCTCCAGGGCGAAGTTCCGCTCTCGAAGCCGCCGTTGGTGACGACCTGGCCCGGGGTGCAGGCGGCGGCCGCGGCCGGCGCCTGCCGCGGAGCGGCCACGGCCGGGGTGAGGGACAGTGCTGCGGCGGCCAGCGCGGCGAAGGCGGATATGCTCGCGGCGAGGGCCTTGTGGGGGGTGGATCTCACGCGGAACTCCTTTGAGGCGGCCGGGATTGCGGCCTGCTCGGGGGCCGCCCGGTCGGCTCGGGTGCGCCGGAGGGCGGCCGCGGGCTGTGCGTGTGGCGTGCCGGAAGAGCCTGGCAGATTTGACCTGGGCATGCCATCAGGGGCGGGTAAAGTGTTCGTACTCCCTCACGGGCCTCCGGCCGTCTTCGAGTCGCCGCCGGTCCGGCTGCCGGGAAGCGGCCCGGGCAGGGCCCCAGGCAGGGTCCCGGACAGTGCGGGTGCGCCGTCGTCGGCCGGGGGCACCGGTTCCCCGGCCAGCACGATCACCGAGTCCTGCGCGCCGAACCGCACGCGTTCGCGCTTGTCCGGGTTGATGCGCACCCCGTATGCGGGCCCGTGCCGGGCTTCCCCGTACAGCCGGTAACCGAGGACGCAGTGGCCCTGCCGGCGGCCGGACTCCACGACCGTGGCGAAGGTGACCTCCCGTCCCGGCAGGACGTAGTGGGTCACGGGCTTCAGGTGGAGCGAGTCGCCTTCGGCCGAGAACAGGGCGTCGAAGACGTCGGCGAGGTGCCGGTTCTCCGCGATCTGCGTCATCAGCAGGCTGATGAGCCGGCCGCCGACGACGAAGTCGCCCCCCTCCCGGGCCGGTGCGAGCAATCGGTTGCGGTCGTCCGCCATTTCGGTGACCACGGCCAGTTCCCGGCCCGAGGCCTCCTCCAGCGCGCGCAGGTGGAGCAGGGTCACCAGGGTCCGGTCGTCACCGGTCAGTGCGCCGGGGGCGGCGCGGTCCGCGCCGTCGGCGTCGTCGTAGCCGAGGACGACGGCCCGGTCGAAGGACGGCACGTCGAGGGCGTCGAGAGCGCGCGGATCGGTGATGTCCCCTTCGTGCACCGTGATCCGCATCCGGCCCGCGCGCGAGCGCGCGCACCGGCCGGCGTCCCGCAGCGCCTCCTCGCCCGCCGCCATGACCACGAGCTCCGACCCCTCGGGCACGCACGGCTCCAGCTGGTCGATGATCAGCGGAGCGCGGCGGTTCCAGCCGAGTACGAGGAAACGCTCGGCGGGCGGCGCGGACGCGCCGGGCTCCGTGATCGCCTCCGCGTCGACCGGCAGCGGCCCGTCCGCGAGCACCGCGGTGTCGTCGTCCTCGGTGACGAGGAGGATCCGGTCGTCGGGCCCCAGGACCCGGTCCTGCGCCGGATTGAGCTCGACGCCCCCGTCCGCGGGCACGATGCCGACGACGGACGACGTGGCGTACGCGAGGAGCAGCCGGCCGAAGGCCTGTCCGGTGAGGGCGGGCTCGCGGACCGTGTAGAACTCGTCCCCCTCGAAGTCCAGGAGCTCCTGATGGACGAGGGACAGGCCGGGCTGGCGCGAAGTCTGGGCGATGAGGCGGGCGGTGACGTCCTCGATGTTCAGTACCCGGCCCCCGGGCCCGGCGGCGAGCTGCGCCGCCCGGTGGTGGCGCCCGTCGCGGACCGCCGCGACGACCTCGGGGCGCCCCCGCCGCCGTACCGCGGCCTCCAGGGCGAGCAGGGTCTTCACCACGTGGGCGTCACCGTCCACGCCCCCGTGGGTGAGGACCAGCACGGCGCGCGCCGTCTCGGGACCGACGAGCGCGACCACCGCCGGGTCCGTCGTCACGCCGCTGCGGCAGATCAGCCGGGTGCGGCCCATCCGGCCGACGGCGAGGGCGATCTCGTCCTCCATCTCCGCCTTGTCCTTCGGGCCGAGGACGGCGATGACCGCCCGGCGCCGGTTGGCGTTGGCGACGACCAGCTCGGACACGATCGGGAAGACCTGCTCGGACCAGCCCAGCAGGACGGTGTGCCGCTCCTCCAGAACGGTGGACCGGCCGCGCCGCAGGTCCAGGACCCTGTCGTTGAGCCCGTTGGTGATCAAGCCGACGAGGGTGGAGACGAACAGCAGCGCCACGAGGGCCAGGAGCACGGAGATCAGCACGTACAGCGGGCTGCCGACCGCACCGCCGATCTTCAGGGTCTGCCCGACGCTGACCCAGACGGCCACGAGCTGCCCCGACCAGGTCCGGGGCACCCGCCGGTCGGCCCACACCAGCGCCATGCTCGCAGGCACCACCACGGCCAGGCAGACCAGGGTGAGCCAGCCGATCAGCACCGGGGTCCCGCGGGCGATGACGCTGTCGAACCAGTACCGCGTACGCGGTAGGGCGGGCCCGGGCGGTCCGTCCGTCGTCCTGCGACCTGTCAACCGGGGTTCCTCGGGGAGCTGTCGGGCCCGGCGACGGGGCGGCGGCGTCCGCCCGGCACCTGCGGGTCGGTGTACGGGCCACGCTAGAGGGTGGGGGCCGGGCGGAGGATGGCAGAACCTCCCGAGTCCGCACATCGCGTGACAACTCGGACCCGCTTTCGGATGTCCGCGCCCTCGCCGGATCGGGGTGAGCCGCGTCTCAACCGGGCGTCGCGGCTTGTCTATGCAACGAGTTGCATAGAAGGATCGGGGTATGGCGCTCGAACACGCGATCCTCGTCTCGCTGCTGGAGCAGCCGGGCTCAGGCTATGAGCTCGCCCGGCGCTTCGACCGGTCCATCGGCTATTTCTGGACCGCCACCCATCAGCAGATCTACCGCGTCCTCAAGCGCATGGAGACCGACGGCCTGCTCGCGGTCCGCGAGGTGGCGCAGCAGGGGCGGCCGGACAAGAAGGAGTACTCCGTCGCCGACCCGGGCCGCGCCGCGCTCTCGCAGTGGCTGCACGAGCCCATCGAGCCCGAGAGCCTCCGCCACGACCTCGCCGTCAAGATCCGCGGCGCGGCCTTCGACGACCCGGCCGCGCTGGTCCGCGAGGTCGAGCGGCACCGCCGGGCGCACGGCGACCGGCTCGCGCGCTACCTCGCCGGGGAACAGCGGGATTTCACCGGTCCCGAGGCCCCCGCACCGCTCGACGCCGGCCAGGAGCTCCAGCACGTCGTGCTCCGCGGCGGCATCGCCTACGAGCGCATGACCATCGCCTGGCTGGACGACGTGCTCGCCACCGTCCACCGGCTCGCCGCACCCTGAGCCCGCCCCTCCCGCGCCCCGCGCCCGGCGCCCTTCACGCCTGAACCCGCACCCTCCCAACCTCCCCGGAAGGCGAACCTCCATGGCCGATTCCCTCCTGTTCAACCCGCGCACCTACGACCCGCAGCACTTCGACCCCGAGACCCGCAGGCTGCTGCGCGCCACCGTCGACTGGTTCGAGGAGCGCGGCAAGCGCCGACTGATCGAGGACTACCGCACCCGCGCCTGGCTCGGCGACTTCCTCGCCTTCTCCGCCAAGGAAGGCCTGTTCGCCACCTTCCTCACCCCCTCCGCCGATGCCGAGGGGCAGGCCGACAAGCGCTGGGACACGGCCCGCATCGCCGCCCTCAACGAGATCTTCGGCTTCTACGGCCTCGACTACTGGTACGCGTGGCAGGTGACGATCCTCGGCCTCGGCCCGGTCTGGCAGAGCGACAACGCCGCCGCCCGCGCCCGCGCCGCCGAACTCCTCTCCCAGGGAGAGGTGTTCGCGTTCGGCCTGTCGGAGAAGACGCACGGCGCCGACATCTACTCCACCGACATGCTGCTGGAGCCGTCCACCGACGGTGCCGGCGGCTTCCGCGCCACCGGATCCAAGTACTACATCGGCAACGGCAACGCGGCCGGCCTCGTCTCCGTCTTCGGCCGCCGCACCGACGTCGAGGGCCCGGACGGGTACGTCTTCTTCGCCGCCGACAGCCGCCACCCGGCCTACCACCTGGTGAAGAACGTCGTCGACTCCTCGAAGTACGTCAGCGAGTTCCGCCTGGAGGACTACCCGGTCGGCGCCGACGACGTCCTGCACACCGGGCGCGCCGCCTTCGACGCCGCCCTGAACACCGTCAACGTCGGCAAGTTCAACCTCTGCACCGCCTCGATCGGCATCTGCGAGCACGCGATGTACGAGGCCGTCACCCACGCGCAGAACCGCATCCTCTACGGCCGCCCGGTCACCGCCTTCCCGCACGTGCGCCGCGAGCTGGCGGACGCGTACGTCCGTCTCGTCGGGATGAAGCTGTTCAGCGCCCGCGCCGTCGACTACTTCCGCACCGCCGGCCCCGACGACCGCCGCTACCTGCTCTTCAACCCGATGACGAAGATGAAGGTCACCACGGAGGGCGAGAAGGTCATCGACCTGATGTGGGACGTCATCGCCGCCAAGGGCTTCGAGAAGGACAACTACTTCGCCCAGGCCGCCGTCGAGATCCGCGGGCTGCCCAAGCTGGAGGGCACCGTCCACGTCAACCTCGCGCTGATCCTCAAGTTCATGCGCAACCACCTCCTGGACCCGGTGGACTACCCCGCCGTGCCGACCCGTCTCGACGCGGCCGACGACGAGTTCCTCTTCCGGCAGGGCCCGGCCCGCGGCCTCGGCTCCGTCCGCTTCCACGACTGGCGCCCCGCCTTCGACGCGTACGACGCCGTGCCGAACGTCGCCCGGTTCCGCGAGCAGGCCGACGCGCTCTGCGAGTTCGTCACCACCGCCGCCCCGGACGAGCGGCAGAGCCGCGACCTCGACCTGCTGCTCGCCGTCGGCCAGCTCTTCGCGCTCGTCGTCCACGGCCAGCTGATCCTGGAGCAGGCACGGCTGACCGGCCTCGACGAGGACGTGCTGGACGAGCTGTTCGCCGTCCTGGTGCGCGACTTCTCCGCGCACGCCGTCGAACTGCACGGCAAGGACTCCGCCACCGAGCAGCAGCAGGGCTGGGCGCTCGGCGCGGTCCGGCGCCCGGTCGTCGACGAAGCCCGCTCGGCCCGCGTCTGGGACCGCGTCGAGGCGCTGTCCGGGACGTACGAGATGGCCCCGTAACGAAGGAGCCGGCACCGGCCCCGCACGGGCCCACCACCGCGCGCACCGCGCGGCGGTGGGCCTGCCGTGCGTCCGGCCCCGGGAACTCGCGGGTCCGGCGGCGCCCCTGCACGTAGCGTGGTCGCATGACGACGAAGCCGACCCGTGCGAGCGGACCGAAGGTGGCGCCCTCCTACCCCCCGAGGACGCCTCCGCCGCAGAAGAAGCCCGTGGAAGCCCCGCGGCCCCGGCCCGCCGCCAAGCCGGCGGCCTCGTAGGGTGAGCGGCATGGAGATCACACCCCCGGAGAAGGACGGCGCCCGCCTGCTGTACGGATGCATGGCGCTCGGCGGCGACTGGGACTCGGACGCGTACGGACCCGCCGACATCGACGCGGCCGAGGCGGCGATCGAGGCGGCGCTGGACAGCGGCATCGACACCTTCGACCACGCCGACATCTACCGCCGCGGCAAGGCGGAGGCCGTCTTCGGCGAGGTCCTGGCCCGCACCCCCGGCCTGCGCGAGCGGATCGTGCTGCAGACGAAGTGCGGGATCCGCCTGGCGGACGGCGAGCGGCCCGGAATCTACGATCTGCGCGGCGCGACGATCCTGCGGCGGGTCGAGGAGAGCCTCGGGCGCCTGCGCACCGACGCCATCGACGTGTTGCTCCTGCACCGGCCCGATCCGCTGGCCGACCCGCAGGACGTCGCCGCGGCGCTCACCTCGCTGCGCGAGCAGGGGCTCGTCCGTGGTTTCGGCGTCTCGAACATGAACGCCGCGCAGATCGCCCGACTCCAGCGGCACCTCGAATTCCCGCTGGTGGCGAACCAGTTGGAGATGAGCCTGGACCGGCGGGACTGGCTGGAGGGCGGGGTCCTCGTCAACACGCCCGCCGCGGCGGCGGGCGGATTCCCGTCCGGAACGCTGGAGTACTGCCTGGACCGCGGTGTCCGCCTCCAGGCATGGGGAGCCCTGGCGCAGGGCCGCTTCACGGGACGGCAGGAGAGCCCGGCCGAGCGGGCGACGGCCCGGCTCGTACGGGCGCTGGCCGAGGCGAAGGGCACGACACCGGAGACGGTACTGCTCTGGTGGCTCCAGCGGCATCCGGCGCGGATCGCCCCCGTGGTGGGCAGTGGCCGCCCCGAGCGCATCCGGGCCTGCCGCGACGCCGCGCTGCGCGAGCCCGAGCTCACGCACGAGGAGTGGTACGAGCTCTGGCTCACCGCCCGCGGGGCCCCGCTCCCGTAGCGGGACCGGGGGACGGGTCGCTCAGCCGATGCTCCACGACCAGGTCTGGTCCGCGGCCACCAGCGATGCCAGTACGACGAGGTCCAGGACGCCCAGGGCGAGACCGAGCCGGGCGCGGCCGGGGCGGGTCGTACCGCGGCGCAGGGCGAGGGCGGCCAGGACGATCGAGGCCGGGCCGAGGAACAGGTTCATCGCGAGGAGGCCGACGAGCCCGAGCACGAAGGAGGCCACCGCCATCCCGTCGGCCTGGCGGACGCCGGGGGCCGGGGTGGGGGCGGTCGCCGGGGTGCGGGCGGCGCGGGTGCGGGTACGGAGAACGGTGTCGGTGGCGTTCATGGTCATCCCTCCTGTCGGGTGGCCGGCCGGCGCCGGCGCGTCGTGCGTTCCCGGACCGCGAAGACCAGCAGCCAGCAGGCGATGACGGCGGTCGCGGCGAGGGAGACGTGGACGGACACGTGGGCCACGGTTCCCAGGGCGATCCCCATCAGCATGAGGGCCGCTATCAGGAAGAGCATCGTGCTTCCTCCAAAATAGGAGACAGTTGTGCACTGACTACCCAGTCTAAATGCAAGTACGCGGAATCGAGAATCGGGGGTTGACTTTTCGCCATGAGTGAGACCATCGGGGCACGCCAGGCCCAACGCCACAAAACCCGCAGGGCCTTGCTGGACGGCGCCCTGTCGCTGCTGGAGGAGCAGAGCCTGGGCAGCCTCGGCCTGCGGGAGGTGACCCGGGTCGCCGGGGTGACCCCGACCGCCTTCTACCGGCACTTCCGGGACACCGAGGAGCTGGGCATCGCCCTGGTGGACGAGGCGCTGCAAAGCCTGCACGCCGCCGTGCGCTCGACGCTCGCCGCTTCCGGCGAGGCGGCCCGGAGGATCGACACGACCGTGGAGCTGATGGCCGAACTGGTACGGGAGTACCCGGCGCACATCCGCTTCATCGTGCGCGAACGGCACGGCGGCGTGCGCAGGGTGCGGCTGGCGGTGGCGGCCCAGCTGGACGCGTTCGCCGACGAGGTGGCCGAACGCCTCGGCGCCGATCCCCTGAGCCGGGGCTGGAGCGCGGAGGACCTGCTCATGCTGGCCCGCCTGTACGTCGACCACATGGTGATGACGGTCTCCGCCTACCTGGCCGCGGGCCCGGACCCCGAAGAGTGGGCGGCGGTCACCCGCACCGCCCGCCGCCAGCTCCGCCTGATCCACGCGGGCCGCCTCAACTGGGCCGGCGCCCAGCCGTAGGGGCTGTCGCAACGCCCAGGTGTCCTGCGGACGGCGGCGCCGGCAACCGGCTCGCGGTCATCGGCTGCTCCGGGAGCAAGTCCCGGCAATGGCCGATCGGGTGGCCGGGGCGCAAGACCCGAGACTCCCCGCCCCCGTCCGGAACGGGACGGCAGACGGGGAGTCCGGGATCCGGGATCCGGGCAGCCGCCCGGGCCCGTGGCCCGCCCCGGTCAGCCCTCCCGCACCGCCGCCGGCACGGGTACGGGCACGGGCACGGGCCGCCGCCGGGCGGACTGCGTCAGGCCGGCGTCCACGTGGTTCGCCTTGAGCGCCGCGTACGCGCTGTACACCGCCTCCGTCCGGACCGGGCGACGGTCGGCGCAGGCGGTCAGATCCCCCGCGCACTGGAGCTCCCATCGCGGGAACCGGCGGCGCGACATGGCCACGGCGGCACTGGGGGCGAAGTACAGCATCGTCGTGTTCTCGTGGGGATTGTGCGCCGAGCCCTCGTAGACCATCCGGCCGGTGGTCTCCAGCCGGTCCGCCAGGCGGGTGAGGGACCGCTCCTCGGGCCGGTCCATGAACAGGCCCACGTGGTTCTCGAAACCGTGGACGCGCTCCTGCGCACCCACCTCGTCCGTGTACCCGGGGCTGCACCGGGGGAAGAGGAAGACCTCGACCTCCGGCGCCAGACCCGTCGTGACGCGCAGCCGTGTCACCCGTATGTCCGCATCGTCCGGAAGCCAGTGGCGCTCCACCAGACGGCGCTTGACCAGCACGCTCGGTATCGTGGTCGACGCGGGCCAGCCGTTTTCCTCGAAGTACGCGAGAGCGGATTCCACTGTTTCCGGGAACAGTAGCGTTGCGCAATGCGATACAACGCATCCGCTCTTGATTTCCCGTTTGAGATCGCCCGGCATCCAGGGTGGCAGGAGAGCGTCCAGTGATTTCTTCGAGGCGTGGAGGGCGTAGTCAACAGCATGCTGGAGGCGCTGGACATCGCACGGTTCGAACGTCACTTCAGGCATGTCGCAGCCTTTCTGTTGCCGACACCCGATTAAAGCCTCGTCACCCATCAGGCGGCACTTGGCCGTAGCCTGATCGGGTGAACGCCAGACTCTGACCTGCGCATCTTTACCCCCAGCTACCGCGGTTGTACTCACCGGTGACGTATCGGGCCTTTCCGCACCGCACGTTCAGTACCGCGCTTCCAGCACCGCACATTCCACGGAAGGCGTCTTTCCCAGGAGGTAGAGGGCATGTCTCCGTACGGCCGAAGGAATTCCCCGCGCATCCTCATAGCCGGTGCCGGAATTGGCGGATTGACGACGGCCCTGAGCCTTCATGCGGCAGGGTTGGACGACGTGCTCATCGTGGAGGCGTGCCCCAACCTGCGCGCCGTCGGTGCGGGAATCAATCTCCAGCCCGCCGCCGTCCGGGAGCTGACCGAACTCGGATTGGCGCCGGCGCTGGAGAAGGTCGCCGTGACGACCGCCCGGTTGGAGTACCACCACCGCTTCGGCGGTCTGATCTGGTCCGAGCCCCGCGGCCGCGCCGCCGGCTACAACTGGCCGCAGTACTCAGTGCACCGGGCCGACCTCCAGGACATCCTGCTGTCGGCCGTCCTGGACCGGCTCGGCCCCGGGGCCCTCGTCACCGGCGACCGCCTCGTACGGTACGAGCAGGACCGGGACCCGGAGCCCGGCCGGCCCCCCGTTCGGGCGTACGTGGCGGACCGGCCGGGCCCGTACACCTGCGACCTGCTCATAGGCGCGGACGGGATCAACTCGGCCGTGCGCGCCACCCTGTATCCGCACGAAGGGCCACCCCTCGGCAACGGGATACGCATGTGGCGAGGGGTGACCGAGGGTCCCGCCTTCCTCGACGGACGCACGATGGTCATCCTCGGGTGCAACGCGCGGGTGAAGGCCGTGGCCTATCCCGTCACCCGGCCCGACGAGAGCGGGCGGTGCCTGCTCAACTGGGTCGTCGAGAGCCGCACCGACGACGGCATCGGCGAGGAGGAGGCGCGCGGCGCCGACTGGGACCGCGCGGTCCCCCCGGAGGAGGTCCTCACCCACATCGAGGGCTGGCGCAGCGACTTCCTCGACCTCCACGGCGTCATCGCCGGGGCACCCCGCATCGGCCGGTACCCCATGATCGACCGCGACCCGCTGCCCACCTGGATCGACGGCCGGGTCGTCCTGCTCGGCGACGCGGCGCACCCCCTGTACCCGACCGGCTCCAACGGTGCCTCGCAGGCCGTCGTCGACGCCCGCGTGCTGGCGTACGCACTCGCCCACCACGGCGTCGCCGAGGCACTGGCGCGCTACGAGGCGGACCGCCGGCCGCAGACCACGAAGCTCCTCGCGGCCCACCGCCGGCTGGAACCCGACCCGGTGCTCCGCCAGGTGGAAGCCCTCGCCCCCGACGGCTTCCACGACATCCGCCACGTCCTGCCCGAGGACAGCCTGGACGGCATCAAGTCCTGTACCCGCCAGGTCACCGGTGTGGACGCCACCGCGCTCAACGCGCGCACCTCTTGGAGCGTCGCCGTATGAACACCTCCCGGATGCGTTCCACCGCCGCCGCCGCGCTCGGCTCCGCCGCACTGCTGGCGGCCCTCCTGTCCGCCACCGGGCGGGCACCGGCCCCGGCGCCGCCCTCCGGCTCCGCCGCGCGCATCCCCGCCTGTGGCGAGGACACCGGGAGCGCGGCGTGTTCCGCGTACGGACCCGCCGCCCGGCTCGGCGGCGGCACGGTCCGTACGTACGGCGAGTACCGGGGCGGGATCCCCAAGGCGCTGGGCATAGCCCTGACCGCTCCGGCCGTCTCGGGCCTGCCCACCTCGGACGCCACGGACGGCAAGCACTGCTACGACGCGGACGCCGACGGACACCTCGACGGCATGCACGAATGCGTCGGCGGCCACAGCCTCGAACTCGCGCTGCCCGCCACCCCCGCGGGCGCGGCAGGAGTCCCCTTCCAGTGGGTGCTGTTCAACTGGAACCCGCACGGGCACAACCCGCACGGCCGCTACGACGTCGCCCACTTCGACGTGCACTTCTACCTCGTCCCCAAGGAGGTCCGGGCGGCGATCAAGACCGGCGGCTGCTCGCTGCTGATCGCCTGCGACCAAGTGGCCGCGGCCGGAAAGCCCGTCCCGGCCGCGTACCTCCCTGCGGGCTACCCCGCGAGCAGCCCGCAGACCGCGGAGGGCGCCATGGGCGCGCACCTGGACAGCCGCCCCCCGACCACCGGCACGCTCAGCGGCCAGACCTTCATCTACGGGGCGTACGGGGGCGACCTCATCTTCATGGAGCCCATGCTCACCCGGGACTTCCTCCAGCGGCACCGCACGGCGCCCGGCCACCGGACCTGCGAGTCCGTTCCGCAGCCGGCCGCCTGGCGGATCCCCGGCTGGTACCCCACGCGGTACTGCACCGCGTACCGCCCCGACGAGGGCGACTACACCGTCTCCCTGACGGATTTCGTCCACTCGGGCGGGGCGCACGGTCTCGCCACGGCGGCCCGCTGAAGTCCTGCCGCGTGGCGCAGCCGGTGAGCCCGGCGGGCAGCCGCCACAATCAGACGGTCCGTCTTGCCGCATAATGACCCATTTGGGGGCCAGTTCATGTACGCAGCCGTCGTCCACGCCCTGGGGGAGCCGCCCCGGTACGAGTCCGTGCCCGAGCCCGTCCCCGCCGCCGGCGAGGTCATCGTCGAGGTCCTGGCGGCCGCGCTGTACCCGCTGGTGCGCTCGTTCGCCTCGGGCGGCCACTACACGGGCGGCGACGCGCTGCCGCTGGTCCCCGGCTTCGACGGGGTGGGCCGGACCGCCGCCGGTGAACTCGTCTACATCCCGGGGCTGGAGCCCCCGCACGGAACGATGGCCGAGCGGGTCGCCGTACCGGCCGCCGCGCTCATGCCCGTACCGGACGGTCTCGACCCGGTCGCCGTCGCCGCCGTCATGAACCCCGCTTCCTCCGCGTGGATCGCGCTCCGCGAGCGGGGCCGGCTGCGCGAGGGCGAGTCGGTACTCGTCCTCGGAGCCACCGGCAACGCCGGGCGGGCCGCCATCCGGCTCGCCCTCGACCAGGGAGCGGGCGAGGTCGTGGCGGCGGGCCGCGATCCGGAGGGCCTGCGCACCGCGGCGGAACTGGGGGCCCACCGCACGGTGAGCCTCGCGGGCCCGGACGAGGAGATCGCGGCCGCGTTCGGTGCGGCGGCCGCCGATGTGGACGTCGTACTGGACTACCTGTGGGACCGCCCCGCCGAGCTGGCGCTCGACGGGATCCTGCGCCACCGCGGCGATCTCACCCGTACGCTGCGCTGGGTGCAGGTCGGCTCCGCGGCCGGGCCCGACATGACGGTGCCGTCCGCGTGGCTGCGCAAGGCGGACGTGAGCGTCTGCGGGAGCGGACTCGGCTCGATCTCGGGCGCACGCCGCGCCGCCGCCCTGCGCGAACTGCTCGCCCGGCTGCCGGCCCTGGCGCCCACCACCGAGGCGGTCGCCGTGCCGATGGCAGAGGTGGAGACCGTCTGGGAGTCGCCGGCGCGATCCGGTGCCCGGTTCGTGTTCGTCCCCGCGGGCGGCGCGGAACCGGCCTCCGGGGCACGGGAGGCCGCAGGCGAACGGGGAACGGTCTGACCACGCCCCGTCTCCCCGGCGGCCGCCGCGTTTCCCCGGCCCGGTGCTCCCTGCCGTGCCGTCGTCGCTGTCGCGGAGCGTATCCGGGGAACTACCCGCCGGTGCGCGGATCGTAGGACTAGCATCACCCGACGTGAGCCATCCGGGGGACCCAGAGCACACGGTACGACGGGCCGCAGAGGCGGCGATGGACGCAATGGCGGCGCGGCTGCGGCGTGTTGTACGACTGCGGGACGTGGCACCGGTATGGGAGGCCGAGGCCTCGCGCGAAGCGCGGCGGCTCGCGGAGCTGCTGCCCGGTGAGGACGACCTCGCCGTCCACCATCTGCTCGGCTGGTTCCACTGGTTCCGCCACCAGGCGATCCTCGTACGGACCGACCTGGACCTGGGGCGGGAGCACTATCAGGAGCAGGGCCGGCCGGATCTGCGGATCGCCGTTCACTCGCTCACCGCGAGCTTCCTCGCGGGCGAGGAGGACCTGCCGGAGCCGCTCCTGCCCCTCCTCGCGGAGAACGCGGCCGGGTACGCCGCCCGGCTGCTCCCGGAGTTGAAGGAGTCGAACGACCCGGCGCGGATCTCCGGTGCGGCGGAGCTGTGGCAGCGCATCGTGGACACCGTGCCCGTCGGGCATCCGCAGCGCCCCGTCCACCTGACCGCCCTCGGCACCGTACTGCGGATCAAATGGCGGCGGGGCGGGCCGCCGGCCGACCTCGACGGCGCGATCGACCGCTTCCGGGAGGCCCTGTCGGCGGTCTCCGAGGAGCCCGGAGGGGCCATGTACCTCTACAACCTCGGCGAAGCGCTCAACACCAGGTTCGACCGGACCGGAGCGGTCGAGGACCTGGAGGGCGCCGTATCCCTGCTCGAAGAGGCGGCGCGGGCGACCCCCGAGGAGGGCATCTACCGCGCGCTGGTCCTGACCGGCCTCGCGGGAGCGCTGCGCGCCCGGTACGAGCGGGCCGCAGCGCCGCGGGATCTGGACGGCGCGATCGCCCGCCACCGGGAAGCGGTGTCGATGTTCCCCGCGGACCACCCCGGCCGCATCGAGAGCCTCTCCCGCCTCGGGAACGCGCTGCGAATCCGCTTCGAACGGACGGGCCGCGCAGAGGACTTGAACGAGGCCGTACGGGCGGGCCGGCAAGCCGTGGGGGCCACCCCCGCAGACCATCCGGGCCGCGCCGACTTCCTGTCGGACCTCGGCATCGCGCTGCGGGCGCGCTTCCTCCGGGGCGGCCTGGTCGCGGACGTGGACGAAGCGATCGCCGCCGCCCGGGGGGCGGCGGAAGCGGTCCCCGGCGACCACCCGGGACGCGCCGTCCACCTGAACGACCTCGGCGACGCACTGTTCGCACGCTTCGACCACGCCGGCGACACGGCGGACCGGGAGGCGGCGGTGACGGCCTGGTCGGAGGCGGCGGCGACGGCGGCGACGGCGACGGCTTCGGGTTCGGGTTCGGGTTCGGGTTCGGGTTCGGGTTCAACGGTGTCCCTCCGGATCCGCGCGGGGCTGTCCGCCGCCCGACTGCTGGCGGAGTCGGGAGAAGCGGAGCGCGCGGCGCGGGCGGCGGACGCGGCCGTGCGCCTGATGCCGCAGTTGAGCGTCCACCGACGCCAGGGCCGGGCCGGCCAGGACGGCGCCGGCGAACTGGCGGGCCTGGCCGGCACCGCCGCCGCGCTCGCGCTCGCGGCTCCGGGCGGGACGTCGCGCGGGCGGGCGGAGCGTGCCCTCGGTCTGCTGGAGGTGGGGCGCGCCGCCCTGTTCGCCGGGATCCGCGACCCGGACGGCCCCGCCCCCTTCGACTCCTTCGCCCTCCCGCCCACCGTCGACGAGCTGAGGGCCGAGGCCCGCCACGGTCCGATCGCGGTGTTCAACGTCAGCAGCCACCGCAGCGACGCTCTGCTGCTCACGGCGGAGGGTCTCACCAGCCTCCCGCTGCCCGGTCTCGGCCACGCCGCCGTCGTCGACCGGATCAACACCTTCCGCCAGGCACGGCACTCGGCGTCGTCAGCGGCGGACCCCGTCGAACGCGAGCGGGCGCAGTCCGTACTCGTCGAGGTGCTGGAGTGGCTCTGGGACGCGGCCGCCGGACCCGTGCTGGACGTCCTGGGGCACAAGGATGCGCCCCCGACCGAAGCGGACGGCGAGCTGCCGCGCGTGTGGTGGGCGCCGGGCGGGCTGCTGGGGCTCCTGCCGCTGCACGCCGCGGGCCATCACGGCGACGCACCCGACGACCCGTACCGGCGCACGGTGATGGACCGGGTCGTCTCCTCGTACACCCCGACGATACGAGCGCTGCGCCACGCCCGCGAACGCGGTCGGCGCCGCGGCGCCGGAATCGCTTCTGAGCGGGCGCTGATCGTCGCCATGCCGACCACGCCCGGACTGCCCGGAGAAGGCCGGCTGCGATTCGTGGAGGCCGAGGCCGCGGTGCTGGAGGCCCGCTTCCCCGACCGCGTCCTCCTCGGCGGGCGGGACCGGGCGGAGCAGGGCGCCACCCCCACGAAGGCAGGCGTACTGGCGCACCTGCCGCACTGCGCCATCGCGCACTTCGCCTGTCACGGTACGAGCGACCCCGCCGACCCCTCGCGGAGCCGGCTGCTGCTCCACGACCATGCGGACGACCCGCTCACCGTGAAGAGCCTGGCCCCCGTCGCCCTCGGCCAGGCGAGGCTCGCCTATCTGTCCGCCTGCCGTCCGGCGGCCATCGACACCGTCGGCCTGCTCGACGGGGCCGTCCACCTCGCGTCCGCCTTCCAGCTCGCCGGCTTCCCCCACGTCATCGGCACGCTGTGGGAGACGGACGACCGGAGCGCGGTGCGGATCGCCCGCGCGTTCTACGACGGCCTCAGGACGGACGTGGGGTCCCTCGACCCCGACCGGGCCGCCCGCGCACTGCACGCCGCCGTACGCGGGGTCCGGGACGGGCACGACCTGCCGCCCGGCCACGACCGCAGGCGGGCACCGCTCTTGTGGGCGGCCCATCTCCACACGGGGGCGTGAGCCGCCGCCCGTGCCGAAGGCGCGCGTCGGTGGGACGCTGGGAGGGGCGAACCGTGGAGGACCACCCATGAAACGCTCAACGCGATGCGTCGCGATCAAGGCCTCGTCCGCACTCCTGCTGGCGGGCTTCCTGTCCGCAACGCTCGTGGCCGGCTCCGGGGCCGCTGCCACCGGAGAGGGCCCACGCCGGGCGCCCGCGGCGCCGTGCACGAGCAAACAGATCGTGGCGAACGGCGCACGGTCGACCGGGTCCGCGCAGGTGCGGGTCACCGTGACGAACAAAGGGACGAAGCCGTGCGTGCTGAACGGCTTCCCGACCGTGGCGCTGGCGGGCCAGGGCTCGCCCGACAAGAACAAGCCGCTCCAGGTGATCCGGGTCGGCACCTCGGCTCCGGTGCAGCTGGCGGCCGGAGGCCGGGCCTCGGCGCAGCTCACGTTCACCCCGGTGCTCGGTGAGGCGGACGGTTACTGCGCCTCCGGCGCCGAACCCGTCGTCGCCCCGACGATGGTGGTGGGTGTGGCGGGCGGTCGGTACCAGCTGGCGCCGGGCGACGGCGGGGAGTTCGCGCTCTGCGGGGGCACCGTTCGCGCGACCGCATTCCACGGGTAGGGCCGGGACACCGCAGGTCAATGCGGGAGATGTAAGTACCTTGTTATAGCGTGCGCACGTCAAGCAATGAACAGTGCACACGCTCACGGGGGATCTTCCGCATGACCTACCCGCCGCAGCAGGGCCCCGGCCCGTACGGCCAGCCCGTCCCGCCCGCCCAGCAGCCGCAGGGCTACCCGCCCCAGCAGGGATACGGCCAGCCCCAGCAGCCGGGCCAGCCGCCGTACGGGGCCCCGCCGCAGCAGTACCCCTACCCGCAGCAGCAGTTCGCCGCCCCGCCCGCGCCGCCCAAGCGCATGGGCGTCATGAAGATCCTGAAGATCATCGTCGCCGTGATCGTCGTCATCGCGGCCGCGGTGGGCTACTACGCCAGCCGCGACGACGCCGACAAGGCGAAGGTCGGGGACTGCCTGACGAACAAGGGCACCATGGTGAGCCCCGATCTCCAGGTCGTGAAGTGCGGCGGTGCGGGCGCCGAGTACAAGGTGGTCAAGGTGATCCCCGACACCCTCGACACGAACCAGTGCAAGGGCCAGGCGGACATCGGCTACCAGGAGCAGATGCGCGGCTCGCGCCGCAGCTCCGGCAAGCAGTTCGTCCTCTGCATCGACGAGCTCAAGAAGACCTGACCGAGGCCCCGTCCCGAGCCGCGGCCCACCCACGGGCCGCGGCTCGGGCGTTCACGACACCGGTGACGGGAGCGATCGGCACGCCGATGGACGTCCCCGGCGCCGATGCCCATCACGGCCCGCACGGCGGGGAGGACCACTGAGCCGGTCGGGGGAGCGGCAGTCACGGGGGAGGCGGCCCGTCGTTTCCCGGATATGACTGATCTGATGGTCCAGATCCCGGCCGACTGGTTGGCCCGGGTGTTCCTGTCCCTCCGCCGCGGCTCCTCGGAGGACGCCCAGGTCTCGGCGGCGGAGCTCCAGCCGTTCACCGAGAAACCCGGGCAGCGGATCCCGGTGCCGAGGGCGACCGTCCTGCGCACCGAGCTGGCGCTGAGGGGAGAGCTCGAACGCGCCCAGGAGGACGAGCGGCGGGCCCGGCTCTCCGAGGAGGCCGCCTACCTGATCAGCGCCCGCCTCGGCGGACAGGCGGGCCGCGCCGATCAGTAGACGAGCTTGTACGTCACGTCCTTGGCGACGGGCGGCGGTGCCTTGTCCGTGTACAGCAGCCGGATGCTGGTGTACCGCTGGACGTCGGGGTGGCCGGCCCAGGGCCGAGGGTGGCTCAGGGTCACCGTGACCGGGTACGCGCGGAAGCGGCCCGCCGCGCAGTACGGGGTGCAGTCGTTCACCATGTCGGTGCCGGTGGCCGTCGCGGTCCGCTGCCCCCAGCTGTTCCAGCGCAGCTTCACGAGACGGTTGTTCCCGTCGCCGCAGGCCAGCAGGTACTCCTGGGGGCGCACCTGGGCCTGCGAGAAGCAGTCGACGACCACGACCGGACTGGGATCCATGGGGGCCGTGGCCGTCTGAGCGGAAGCTGGTACGGCGGCGGGTACGGCGGCGCCGGCCGCGAGGGCCGCGGCCGCGCACAGCAGCGTGGCCGTCCGTACCCGGGTCCGGGTCGCGGGAGCGAGCCCGCCGATTCGTGAAGCGTCGACTCGTGAAGCGTCCACGCGGCCCTCCTCGCATCGGCGGTCCGGCTCTGGTCTCTGGTCCGCCTCGTGGCTACAGCCGTCCCCAGCTTCGCTCATCCGGCCGCACCCCGCACCCGCTGGGCCGCTGACCCGGCCCGGCCCGGGTCAGGAGACCGCGTACCACTGGCTGGCCCAGCCGGTGTTGATGGTGCTGGTGGACTGCTCGCCGAGGTTCACGGTGGCCGGCAGGGAGGTCTGGCCGGTCAGGAGGGTGCTGTACCGCAGGTTCGGCGGGGTCAGGCCCGCGTTCACCGAGATCCCGGCGCCCGTCGACTTGAGGGTGAGGGCATTGGTGGCCCAGGTGCCGTTGAGGAGGAGGGCGATGAAGTAGGTGCCGGGGGCGGCGGTGAAGGGCTTGGTCAGGGGGAACGGCTTGGCGATCGCGTCGGTCATCAGCTGTGGGGAGACGTCCGCGGTGGACGCGCGCAGGGTGCCGTTCGCGTCGTAGACGCCGAGGTAGTTCTGGGAGAGCTGGGCGCCCGGGTCGATGCCGGCCAGCCCGAGCCAGATGTTCGACCAGGTGATCTGCTCGCGCAGCACGATCCGTACCAGGGTGACCCGTCCGGCCACGCCGGCGGCGGACTGGGCGGTCACGTGCCCAGCGTCGTTCGGATCGCCGGTCCAGGCGAGGAGGTTCTGGTCCTGCGGCCGGGGGCCCTCGTACCCGGAGCCGCCACCCGGCGCGACGGGGGCGGGCGCCGCGGCGCTGCTGCCGCCCGTGCCCTTCGGGTTCCCGCCGGACGCCGTGCAGCCGGTCAGGACGAGCACCGCCGCGAGGGCGGCGGCGAGGGCCGCGGAGACGGTGGTGGTACGGGTGCGCATGGTCCCCCCATGAAATGCGGCGCTGCGGAAGTGCGTGTGCCAAAGGAAGTCATGGTCACACGGGGTCTTCGACAGACCGCGACCGGGGACTACTTGGCCTCGGTGGCCACCGGCGCCGGCCAGAGGTGATCGGGGGTCACGATGGAGGTGACCGCGTTTCCGATCAGGCCGGACAGGTTCTTGCCCTGGTGGTCGATGTCGCTGTTGACGAGGACCACCAGGGTGGCCCTCTCGGCGGGGAGCTGCGCGGCGACGCTCTCGTAGCCGGGCAGTTCCCCGTTGTGGCCCAGCCAGCCGTTGAAGTCGACGATGCCGAGACCGTACGAGGCGCCGGGGACGCCCTCGATCGGAAGCGTCCGCAGCCGTTCGGCCTGCGTCTTGGGGGTCAGCAGCCGGCCGTCGGCGAGCGCCGGGGCCCAGGTGCGCAGGTCGTCGAGGTCGGAGATGACCCCGCCGGCCGCCCAGGCCCAGGAGGGGTTCCAGTTCGTGGCGTCGGCGACGGTGCCCTTCGGCGTGAAGTCGGTGTACCCGTGGGCGTGCGGATCGGGCATGGCGCTGTCGGTGGGCAGGGACGTGTCGTTGAGCTTCAGCGGAGCGAACACGTGCTCCCGGAGGTAGTCGGCGAGGCTCTGCCCGCTGACCTTCTCGATCAGCATTCCGAGCAGGGTGGTGTTCGTGTTGCTGTACTCCCACTTGGTGCCCGGCTTGAAGTTCGCAGGATGGCTGAAGCCGATGTCCACCAGCCGGCGCGGGGTGTACGTGCGGTGCGGGTCGGCGCGCAGGTCCGCGAGCCACTGCTCGTCCTTCGTGTAGTCGAAGAGTCCGCTGCGCATGTCCGCCAGTTGCCGCAGGGTGATGGATTCCCCGCCGGGGACGCCGGAGACGTACCGGGATATGGGGTCGTCGAGGCCGGCCTTGCCCTCGTCGACGAGCTGGAGGACGCCGGTGATGGTGAAGGTCTTGGTGACGCTGCCGATCCGGGTGTGGAGGTCGGACTTCATCGGCGTGCCGGTCTGCTGGTCCGCGACGCCGAAGGACTTCTCGTACACGCCGCGGCCGGGCATCCACAGACCGATGTTCAGGCCGGGCATGCCGGTCTGCTTCATGATCTTCGTGATCGCCGCGTCCAGCTTCTGCACGGTGGCGGGATCGAAGTCCGCGCGTACGGGGGCGGAGGCCGAGCCGGTACCCGCGCACAGCGCGGCCAGCAGCAGCGCCACCGCGGCGGGCGCACCCGCCCGACGGACCCGGCGCCCACGCGTCCCACGGCACTCGCCCATGACCGGTCACCCCTGTCCAGTCTCGATGACACGACTCCCCGAGCCCGAGGTACTCCGTCAAGCGTAGGAGGGCCGCCCGCCCGCCGCGATTCGCCGGGCGGGCGGGTGCGGCCCGCAGGGCACGGCCCGCAGGACGGTTCAGCCGCGCTGCCAGTAGCTGCAGTCGCGCGCCGTGGGAGCCACGCTGCCGTCGCTCTGCACGGGGCACGGGACCGGCTCCGAACGGGGGGCCGGGGCGCGCTCCCAGTGCTGCTGCCCCGGCGTGGCGTTCGTCGGTTCCTCCAGGTAGAGCGTGCACGCGGCGCCGGCGAGGACGAGGGCGATCCAGCCCACCGCGGCCCAGCGCCAGACCCGGCGCGGCATCACGGCGCGATCGGGAGCCGGCGCTTGTGGTCGGTCAGGCGGTAGCGGCGGACGATCGTGTCGAAGGCGTGCTCGTCGACCGGCTTGCCCTCAAGGAAATCGTCGATGTCGTCGTACGTGACACCCAGGGCGTCCTCGTCGGCCTTGCCCGGGTCGAGGGTCTCCAGATCCGCGGTGGGGGTCTTCCAGACCAGCTCGGCGGGGGCGCCCAGGGCGTCGGCCACGGCGCGCACCCGGCGCTTGGTCAGGCCGGTGAGCGGGACCAGGTCGGCCGCGCCGTCACCGAACTTCGTGAAGAAGCCGGAGACCGCCTCGGCCGCGTGGTCGGTGCCGACGACCAGGCCGTCGTGGGCACCGGCCACCGCGTACTGGGCGATCATGCGCTGGCGGGCCTTGATGTTGCCCTGGACGAAGTCCTGGTGGTGCGCGTCCCGGAAGACGGTGCCGCCGGCGAGGGAGGCCTCCAATGCGGCGTCGCTCGCGGGCTTGACGTCCACCGTCAGCACCCGGTCCGCCTCGATGAAGCCGAGGGCCAGCTGGGCGTCCTTCTCGTCGGCCTGGACTCCGTACGGAAGCCGCATCGCGTAGAACGTCGCCTCGTGGCCCGCCTCGCGGGCCCGCTCCACGGCGAGCTGGCACAGCCGGCCGGCCGTGGTGGAGTCCACCCCGCCGCTGATGCCGAGGACCAGGGAGCGCAGGCCGGTGGAGGTCAGCCGCTCGGCCAGGAAGGCCACCCGGCGCTCGATCTCCTCGTGCGCGTCGAAGGTCTCCGGCACCTGGAGTTCCCGGGCGATCTCCTGCTGCAGAACGGTGGACGCCGGCCGGCTCACGGTTGCTCCTCGTGGTCGATGGTGATGCGCGCGTCGCGCTGTGCTGCCGACCCTAGTCCAAGCCTTCTCGCCGCCCGAAAGCGGCCGGGCTTGACGGATTCGACCGAAGTTATGACACTCGTAGTGCAAGTTGTTTTCTTGTCGTATGACCCTCAAGGGTCAGGAGGCAGTCGTGGCCGAGCGCCGGATCTACGTAGTCGCGGGGGCCGTCATGGGCGGGGTCTGGGCCTGGGGCTCGGGCACCCCGGCCTGGGAGCACGCGCTGCGCCTCCTCGCGCTCGTCGTGTGCGCCGGAGTCCTGATGTCACTGGCGCACCGCCGGCGGGCTCGCCTCGGCCGGCCGGTCGAGCGTCGCCTGCACTCCGGCCTGCTGGTCGGGAAGGTGCTGCTGGTCGCGGCGGCGCTGCTGCTCGATCAGCTGCTCGGCCTGTGGGTCGCCGAGCCGAGCCTGATCACCGCGTTCGTCCTGTTCGCGGGCATCGCGGCGGGCGGCCCCGCCCTGTACCGGCGGCTCGCCCGGGACGGGGGCGGAGCGGGGGACGGGGGCGGAGCGGCGGACGGGCGGCCCGCGCCCTCGGATCGCCGGGTGCTGTCCGGGGCGGACGCGCAGTAGCCGCGCTACGCCCGGTCGGCCTGCCCGGAGGCGTCCGTGCTGGCCAGGAGGGCGTGTACGGCCGTCGCCATCGTCCGGGTGGAGGCCTCGACGCTCAGGCCGCTGCTGCGCCAGTGGTGCCAGGCGCCCCAGGTGGTCACCGCGTCCAGGCCGTGGAGCACCTCGGTCCTGCGCCCGGCGGGCAGTCGGTCGAGCTCCTCGCCGAAGACCTCGGCCAGCCGGCCCCGGGCGAAGTCCAGGACCTGCCGGGTGACCTCCCTGATCCGGTCCCCGTTCTGTTCCAGCCGCATCAGCGCCAGCTGGGCCGGAGTGATCCACTCCAGGATCCGCGAGCGCTGTTCCGTGAGTGCGGCGACCCGTGCGGCCCGCGGACCGTCGGTCGGCAGGGGCCGGGTCTGCTCCATGAGCTGTTCCAGGCGCCGCGCGATGGCCGTCTCCACCAGCTGGGACATGTCGGCGTAGTGGTGGAAGACCAGGCGGCGGGAGACGCCGGCGCGTTCGGCGACGCGGTCGGCGGGAAAGTGCGACTCGCCTTCGTCGAGCAGGGAGAGCACCGCGTCGGCGATCTTCACCCGGGACTGCCGACTGCGCTCGGCGCGGCCGTCCGCACGTCGTTCCTCCGGCTGTCCCGCCACCGACCGCTCCACGTTGTCCCCTCCCGGCTTCGCTCGCCGCCATTGTCGCAAACGGGGACGGGGCGTCCGCGGCTTCGGCCCGCTCGCCCCGCTCGTCCCGCTCCTCTCCCGCTCCTCCCGCTCGCAGCGTCGAGCGGGAGCGTGCGTTGATTTAATTGCACTCCAAGTGCAATCATGGCGGAAACCAGCCGCGCCGGACGAGGGGGATCCCGTAGGCATGTTCGTCACCCTGGGGCGCTGGTGCGCCCGACGACCGAAGCGGGTGGTCGCCGCCTGGCTCCTGCTGCTGCTGAGCCTGGCCACGGCGGTGGGCGTGCTCGGCAGCGCCACCACCGAGACGGTCTCCATACCCGGCAGCGACAGCCAGGCCGCCCATGACGCCGCCCGGGCGTTCGCGGACTCCGCCTCAGGCCGCCAGCCCCTCGTGCTGCACACGCCCGCCGACGGCCCGCTCCTCACCTCGGAGCGCGCACGCGAGGCCGTCCAGGAGACGGCCCGCGCCCTCGCCGCCCGCGACCACGTGGTCGCCGTCACCACCCCGTACGAGCCGGCCGGCGGAGCGGCCCTCGCCCCCGACGGGCACACCGCCTACCTCACCGTGGAACTGGACCTGGCGGGCCGGGACGTCACCGCCGACGTCGTCCGCGATCTCAGGGCCGCCGCCGAACCGGCCGAAGCGGCCGGGATCGAGGTCACTCCCGGCGGCAACCTCGCCGAAGCCGCCGACAAGAAGTCCACCCGGCGCAGCGAGGTCATCGGGCTGGTGGCGGCCTTCGGCATCCTCTACCTCGGGTTCCGCGAGCCGATCGCGGCCGCCGTACCGCTGGCCATCGCCGTCGCGGGCCTCGGCATCTCGCTCGCGATCATCGGCCTCATCGGCCACTTGACGGACATGCCGTCCTCCGGGGCGACGATCGCGGCGATGATCGGCCTCGGCGTGGGCATCGACTACAGCCTCTTCTGCCTCACCCGCTTCCGTGAACTGCTCGCCGCCGGCCGGCGGATCGAGGACGCGGCCGCCCTCACGACCGGCGCCTCGGGCAAGGCGGTGGCCTTCGCCGGTACGGCGGTCATCGCGGCACTCGCCGGCCTGGCCCTCGGCGGCCTGCCGCTGCTCCGCGCGCTGGCGCTCGCGCCGGGCATCGCCGTCCTGGTCGCCATGGCCGCCACGCTCACCCTCCTCCCCGCGCTGCTCGCCCTGCTGGGCCGACGCCTGGCCCCCGCCCCGCCCGCCCCGCCCGCGCCGGATGCGTCGGAGCCGCCGCCGGCGCCGCCCGCCCGCGGCTGGGCGCGCATCGCCCGGCACGTCGCCGACCGCCCGTGGCGCTACCTGCTGGTGGGCCTGGCCTTCTTCGTCCTGCCGGCCCTCGCCGCGGCCCAGCTCTCCTTCGGGCAGCTCGACGGCGGTGACAAGTCCCCGGGCACGGCCGGGCGCACGGCCTACGACCGGCTCGCGTCCGCGTTCGGACCGGGCGTCAACGGACCGCTCCAGGTGACCGACACGCTGGCGGAGCCCGCGTCCGGGCCGGCGGATCCGGCCGTCACGGCCGTGGGCAGGGCGCTGGAGGACACCAGTGGCGTCGCCGCGGTCGGGCCCGCCCAACTGAGCCGCGACGGCGGGACCGTACGCTGGCAAGTCACTCCCACCACGGCGCCCGGAGATCCGGGCACCGCCGCCCTGGTGGACCGGCTGCGCGCCGAAACCCTCCCGGCGGCCACGAGGCACACCGGCCAGGAGGCCCACGTGGGCGGCGTCCCCGCGATCCAGCTGGACCTCAACGACCGGCTCGCGCAGCGCCTGCCCGCCGTCATCGGGGCCGTCCTCGCCATCGCCGGGCTGCTCCTGCTGCTGGCCTTCCGCTCCCCGCTGGTCGCCGTGAAGGCGGCCGTGCTCAACCTCCTCTCGGTGGCCGCCGCGTACGGTGTGCTCACCGCGCTCTTCCAGTGGGGCTGGGGAGCGGCGCCGCTCGGCCTCGGCGGCCCGGTACCGATCCCCGGGTACGTTCCGCTGCTCATGTTCGCGGTCCTGTTCGGGCTCTCCATGGACTACGAGGTCTTCCTGCTGAGCGCCGTCCGCGAGGCATGGCTGGCGAGCGGAGACAACCGGGACGCGGTGATCACCGGCCTGGCGAGGACCGGCAGGATCATCACCTCCGCCGCGCTGATCATGGTGTGCGTCTTCCTCGGCTACCTCCTGTGGGACGACCCCGTCGTGAAGATGTTCGGGATCGGCCTCGCCTGCGCGGTCGCGCTCGACGCCACGGTCGTCCGCGGGCTCCTGGTCCCCACCACGATGGTCCTGCTCGGCAGGGCCAACTGGTGGCTTCCGCGGTGGCTCGACCGGCTGCTGCCGCAGATGCACATCGAAGGCGGCGAGGAGGACCTCGTCCGTACCTCCCCCCTCCCCGAACCCGTGAGGAACGCATGAACCACCGCACTGCCCAGGCCGATGCCCGGGCGAAGACCGTCGTACGGGGGAGTGCCCGGCGCGGCACCGCCGCGCGCGGCCCGCGCGGCCCGCGCCGCACCCGGCGGTGGGCGCTGGCGGGAGCGTGCGCCCTGCTCGCCGGGCTCGTGCTCGCCGACCGCGTGGCGGCGGGAGTCACCGAGGGCCGGATGGCCGACCGGATCGCCGCGCGGCAGAGCGCCCTGGTGGCGGCGCCGGACGTCTCCGTCGACGGCTTCCCGTTCCTGTGGAACGCGGCGGCGGGAAGCTACCCGGAGGTGGAGGTCGACGGCCGGGCGAGGACGGAGGACGGGCTCCCCGTCACCGCCTCCCTCGACCTGCACGACGTGTCCAGGAGGGCGGGCGGGTACTCGGCGGCGAAGGCGCGGGCGGAGTTCAGCGTTCCGCTCGATGCGCTCGAAGCGAAGCGCGGTGCCGGTGTCCGGCTGACCGGGCGCGACGGGCGGCTGGAGATCACCCGCTCCTTCATGGGAGTACCGCTGGTCGTGACCGCCGCGCTCAAGCTGTCCGGTGACACCGTCACGCTGGAACCGGCGGCGGCGTCCTTGGCCGGGCGCCCCCTCGACCCGGCCAATCCGCAGATAGCGGCCGCGCTCAAGGCGGCGGAGCGCAAAATACCGGAGCTGCCGCTCGGGCTCGTCCCCTCCGGTGTCTCGGTCGACGGCAGCGCCGTCACGGTGCACGGTGAGGCGAAGGACGTCAGTCTCGCGGGCGGGGCCTGAGCGAGGGGCCGGGGGTTGTGCCGGGGTGGCGGCCGGTCAGCGGCTCTTCTTCTGGGCTTCGACGATGTCCCGCACCGCGTCGTCCACCCCGGCGCGGCTCTGCACCCACTCCGAGAAGGCGGGGAACTGCCCGGCTATCGCGATCAGCACCTTCAACTCGGCGGGCGCGATGTTCACTTCGCACAGATTGCGCTCGATGGCCCGGATCACGCCCCGCGCCACCTGATCCGGTGAGGACGTCCGGGCGCCGCCGGGGGTCTTGGCGCCGGTCGCGGCGTGCATGCCCGCGTCGCGGACGTACCCGGGCTGGATGATGGACACGCCCACGCCCGTGCCGCGCAGGTCCTGACGGAACGACAGCGCGAAGCCGCGCAGCCCGAACTTCGTCGCGTCGTACAGCGAGGACGACTTGGTGGCCGCCTTCCCGGAGATCGAGCCGATCAGCGCGACGTGGCCCCGCCCCGCGCCGACCATGCGGGGCGCGAGTAGGCGGGCCAGCATGACCGGCGCCCGCAGGTTCACGGCGAGGGCCCGGTCGATCTGCCGGGGGGTGTAGTCGAGCAGGTCGCCGCTCGACGGAAGGGCCGCGTTGGCGATGAGGACGTCGGTCTCCGGGCACTGCGCGGCCAGCCGTTCGACATCGGCGGGGTCGGCGAGATCGGCGAGAACGGCCCGGGCACCGAGCTCGTCGGCCACCTCCTTGAGCGCGTCCTCGCGGCGCCCGGTCACCACGAGCTTCGCGCCCCGCGCGGCGAGCGTGCGGGCCAGCGTGAGGCCTATGCCGCCCGTGACCCCCGTGAGGAGAACGGTCGATCCGGTGATGCGCATCCCAAACCCTCCCTGTTGTTCGTCCGAACGAACAGTGGCAGTCCGGTGGGAGGAAGGGCCAGGGGATTCACCGAATCGGCTTGTGGTCGCCGGGGTTTGACCGCGAGCCCATCACCCGGCCGACGGTGTGGTGTCGGCGCGCAGGCCCCCGAGCAGGGTGGCCAGGTAGCGGTGGGCGGTGTCGATCCGGTCGTCGGGAGCGCAGCCGTGGACGTCCACGGCGTGGGCGATGGCGCACGTGAGCGGGACCAGATCGCCGAAGGCCAGATCGGTGCGGACGGATCCGGCCTCGCGAGCCCGGTCGAGCAGTACCCGGCCGGCCGACCACAGCGCCGCCTTGAGTTCCGTGGTGCGCGGCAGGGCGTCTTCGGACGCTGCGGCGACCGGGGCCAGCGAGGCGTCGGTGACCTGCGCTTCGACGGTGCGGGTGAGGAAGTCCTCCAGTGCGCGCCGGGGATCGGGGTCGGCCAGCGCCCGCTCGCCGTGGGCGGCCAGGTCTTCCAGGCAGGGGGCGGCGACGGTCTCCAGCAGTGCCCCGGGCGTGGCGAAGTGACGGTAGACGGTGCCGACGCCGAGTCCGGCGCGGCGGGCGACGTCGTTGAGCTGCAGGGCCGTTCGCCGGTCGACCAGGTCCCGGGCCACCGCGACGATCCGCTCCCGGTTGCGGGCCGCGTCCCTGCGCAGCGGCGTCGGCGTCATGGGGGCATGATAACTGGATGGCCCATCCACATGGTCCGGCTAGTGTTCGCCTGTGAGCCTTCATGTCGTCATGGGATTCGGGCCCGCTGGGGCCGCCACCGCTCGACTTCTGGCCGGGCGAGGGCATTCGGTACGGGTCGTGACCCGGTCGGGCCGGCCGGCGGAGCCCGGCATCGAGCACGTCGCCCTGGACGCGACGGACGGCCGGCCGGTGGCCGGGTTGGCGCGGGGCGCG
This sequence comes from Streptomyces sp. NPDC051582, assembly GCF_040681715.1. Lineage (NCBI taxonomy): Bacteria > Bacillati > Actinomycetota > Actinomycetes > Kitasatosporales > Streptomycetaceae > Streptomyces > Streptomyces sp. NPDC051582. The sequence continues at coordinate 90,628 of NZ_JBFAZJ010000012.1, read as the reverse complement.
GCCGCGATCTACCAGTGCGCCGCCCCGCCTTACCACCGCTGGGCGAACGAATGGCCGTCGCTGATCTCGTCCGTCTGCGCCGCCGCCGAGGAGACCGGGGCCGTACTGGTCATGCTGGGCAACCTCTACGGCTACGGGCCCGTCGACGGGCCGCTGACCGAGGGGCTGCCCCCGGCGGCCACCGGGACCAAGGGCCGGGTGCGTGCCGCGGGTTGGGAGGTGGCGCGCAAGCTGCACGAGGAGGGCCGCGTCAATGCGGTCGAGGTGCGGGCCTGCGACTTCTTCGGGCCCGGCGTGACCGACGGCGGGCATCTGGCCGGGCGGGTCATGCCGCGTCTGCTGCGCGGCAAGCCGGTCTCCACCCTCGGGGACCCCGAAGCGCCGCACAGCTGGAGCTACGTCCCGGACGTGGCCCGGGCCCTGGTCGAGGTCGCGGACGACAAGCGGGCCTGGGGGCGCGCATGGCACGTCCCGACCGAACCCGCCCTGTCCGTAAGGGAGATGGTGGACCGGCTCGCCACCCGGGCGGGGACCGGGCCGGTCGCGGTGCGCCGGCTGCCGCCCGCCGTCCTCGGCGCGGCCGCGCTCTTCTCGCCCCTGATCCGCGAGCTGAAGGAGATCCGCTACCAGTTCGACCGCCCGTTCATCGTCGATTCGACCGCCTACGAAGCCGAGTTCGCCGTACGGGCCACTCCCGTCGCCCGGCAGGTCGAGGAGACGGTGGACTGGTGGCGCGGGCGTGCGGCCACCGCCCGGTGACGCCGGCGCCGGGGTGCGGCGCGGCGGCATCGCGACTACTCGGGGCCCGAGGGGTTTGAGGGGTCCGAGGGGGGCGCGGATTGCGGGGACTCTGCGGGGTCCGTGACGGGGGGAAGCCCCTGCATCTGCCGGTACTGGTCCATGATGGCCGTGATGGCCAGGAGGTGTTCCTTCTTCATGCCGGCCGCGCGCATCGCCACGGAGCGCACCCCCGCCTGGCGCAGGACCTCGATGGCGGCGACCTCGTCGAGCACCGACTCGGCCACCTCGTCGTCGAAGAAGTAGGCGACCGACACCCCGAAGAAGCGGGCGAGGGCGGCCAGCAGGTCCGGTGAGGGGTTGGAGCGCTTGCCCGTCCGCAGCTGCGACAAGTACACGCCGCCGGCCTTGACGTCGGGGTTGACCCGCTTCAGTTCCTCGGCCACCTCGGCGTTGGTCCAGCGCCTGCCCCTGGGGCGGACCGTCTTGAAGAGGTCGTCGAGACGCACTGCCAGTACGGGCCGGTCGTCAGTAGCGGACACTGCGCATCTCCCTCCCCCTCACCCCCTAGGAATTGCTCACAGCTATTTTCCATTTTTGCAGATTAGCGGTCAGTTGACAATCTGGCTTGAGTCCGCCACCGTGGACCCGTCGATAGCTGGCAGCTAACTTTGCTTCACGGGGGTAGCCGAGTCAGTCGCCAGTCGTATCGAGCCGGTCCGGGCCGGCCCTCGGGGGATGGGGGCCGGCCCCGACTGCTGCCCGTGGGCCGGGCGCTGGACGCCCACGGCCGCCGCGAAGGTCTCAGCGGCCCGGAGATTCGCCCAGGGGGACGCTCAGTCCGATGCTCTCCGCCGCCACGGCGACCGCGAAGTCGAAGTACGCGGACTCGTCCCGGACGCTGTCGTGGGTGCGGCTGAAGACCTGGAACACCAGGAGCCCGACCAGACTGCTCCACAGCACCATGCCGCGCTCGACGAGGTCCGAGAACGGGGCATCCGGCGTGCCGCCGAAGAGCTGTACGGCCTCCGGCAGGAGGAGCGGCGGACCGGGCACCGTACGCCGCGGCGGGCTGAGTTCGCCGGCCGCCAGGGCGGAGCGCACGATGCCGGCCAGCACCGCGGGGGTGCGCGTGGCGGCCGGGACGGTGTCCTGCGGGGCGTGGTAGCCGGGGACGGGAGAGCCGTAGATCAGCGTGAACTGCGCGGAGTTGTCGAACGACCACGTCCGCAGGGCGCGCGTCACCGCGAGGAGCCGTGCCCCGGCCGAGGCACCTGCGGCGGCGGCGCCCCGGTCGGCCTCCTCCATCGCGGCGCCGGACTCGTCGTACGCGTCGATCACGAGCGCGGTCAACAGGTCGTCCCGGTGCGGGAAGACGCCCTCCACGTCGCGGACGGCGAGGCCGCTGCCCTCGGCGACGGCCTCCGGGGACAGCCCCGCGGCGCCCAGTTCCACGAGCAGTTGGCGCGCGGTGGTCTTGAGGGCGGCGTGCCGCGCGGTGTTCTCTTCGTCGGCAGGGGTGGGAGCATCCATGGGCCGAACCGTACCCGCCCGCCGACCGGGGCCCCCGGCCGGTTCCGGACGGCGGGCTCGAACGGGCGGCGCGCTCAATCGGTCCGGCGGTTGCCGAGAGCCTCCACCGCCGCGACCATCCGGTCCCAGAACGGACCGCACTCCAGGGTGAGCGCCACCTGCGCGTTCACCGGTCGGCCGGTATAGCCGTGCAGATCCACGACGGTGGCGCCGCGCGTGTACCGGCCCTGCAGCTCGACGACCACGTTGGCGTCCACGCAGTGGACGATGGCCGGGTCGAGCACCCGGGCGACCGCGACCGGATCGTGCAGCGGCGGGTCCCGGAACCCCCACAGCGTGCGGTAGGTGGACCCGAAGAAGGTCAGCAGCTCGGCGCAGATCTGCCCCAGTTCGGTGCCCAGCCGCTCGAAGCGGGCGACGATCGCGGGTGTGGCGAGGGCTTGGTGCGTGACGTTCAGGCCGCACATGGTGAGCGGCACACCGCTGCGGAAGACGATGTCCGCGGCTTCGGGGTCCGCCTGGATGTTGAACTCGGCGGCCGGGGTCCGGTTGCCCCGCTCCGTCGAACCGCCCATGAGGACGATCTCCCGGATGCGGCGGGCGGCGTCGGGATGGCGGGTCAGCAGCAGGGCGATGTTGGTCAGCGGGGCCGTCGGGACGAGCGTGACCGGCTCCGGATGCCGGGTCAGGATCCGGTGCATGAGGTCCACGGCGTGTTCGGCGACCACGTCCACGGTGGGTTCGGGGAAGCGCGGCCCGTCCAGGCCGGACGCGCCGTGCACGTCGTCCGCCACGCTCAGCGCCTGGACGAGCGGCCGGGCGCAGCCGGCTGCGATGGGCACACCGGTGATGCCCGCGACCGTGCAGACCCGGCGCGCGTTCAGGGTGGTTTTCGCGAGCGTCTGATTGCCCGCGACCGTGGTGATGGCCAGCAGGTCGACCGCGGGGTCACCCGCCGCGAGCATGATCGCGAGGGCGTCGTCGTGTCCGGGGTCGCAGTCGATGATGATCGGTACGGGCACACGCACTCCTGCCGGACGGCGCTGACCCGGCCCATTCTGCCGCTCGGTCACCTCGGCGGCCAGACGGGCCGCATGCGCGGCGCGGCGCCGGTGGTGCATGATCGGGGGATGTCTGAACGCATCATTGCCGCCTGCGACGGCGCGGCCAAGGGCAACCCCGGACCGGCCGGTTGGGCGTGGGTCGTCGCCGACGCACAGGGCCGGCCGGAGCGCTGGGAGGCGGGCCCCCTGGGCCGGGCCACCAACAACGTGGGTGAGCTCACCGCCCTCCAGCGGCTGCTGGAGACCCTGGATCCGGGAACGGCCGTCGAGGTCCGCATGGACTCCCAGTACGCCATGAAGGCGGTGACCCAGTGGCTTCCGGCGTGGAAGCGCAACGGATGGAAGACCGCGGCCGGCAAGCCCGTGGCCAATCGCGAGCTCGTCGAGCGGATCGACGCGCTGCTGGCCGAGCGGGACGTGGAATTCCGCTACGTTCCGGCCCACCGCGAGGACGGCGACCACTTGAACGCGATCGCCGACCAGGCCGCCAGTGACGCCGCCGTCACCCAGCAGGCGGCCGGTACGGCACTCGGCGGCGCGGCGATGCCCGTGCCCGCTCCCGCCCGCGGTTCCGCCTCGCGCGCGAAGCCCGCGGCCGGATCGGCAGCTGCAGCCGCAGCCGCAGCCGCGGGCACAGCCACAGCCAAGAGGCCCGCCCGCGGCCGGGCCGCGATCAAGGCGAAGTTCCCCGGCAGCTGCCCGTGCGGGACCTCGTACGCCGCCGGTGACATGATCGCCAAGCTCGGCAACCGCTGGGGGCACCCGGGCTGCGGCAGTGCCGCGCAAGCGTAAAGGATTACCCAAAACGCGCCGCCGCGTGTGCTAGGCAGTCGGTCGCCGTGTGCCTGTACTGCAGGAATGCAAACTTGAAACGCCGAGCGCCTCAGCCGGTTGGCGCACCGATCGGGGGTGGCCTTATCGCTCATCGATGGAAATATCGCCCATACCGGCGTCCGTGACGGAAGTCATCGTCATTGCCTGCCGCGTGCGGGTTTGCACATAGTTGCCGGTGTGAAACGCACACGGCATGACTTTCCCGCGCGCCCTTCCGGCCTCTCGACCGCCGCCGCCCGCGGCGCGGGGCGCCGCAGATGAAGACCGCGCCCGAGCGGCTGCGCGCCGGACTGGCAGCCGGGGCGGCCGCCGTCACCCTGCTGTGGGCCGTACAGGTGCATCCGTCCGCTCGCCCCGACGAGCTCATCGGGGCGAGCGCACACCTCACCGGCCTCCTCGCGGGCTACGGGATCCTCGCGATGCTCTTCCTGATGGCGCGCGTGCCCGCGGTCGAGCACGGAGTGGGCGCCGACCGCCTCGCCCGCTGGCACGCCTTCGGCGGCCGGTGGGTCCTGGTCCTGTGCGGGGCCCACGCACTGTTCGCCCTCGTCGTGTACGCCCTGCGCACCGGGACCGATCTGCTCGGCGCCACGGGCGCGCTCTTCCGGTACCCGGCGGTCGCCGCCGCGTTCGCCGGAGCGGCCCTTCTGGCGGGCGCGGGCCTGTGCTCCGCCCGGGCCGTCCGCCGCCGCGTCTCGCAGGAGACGTGGCGCGGCATCCACCTCTTCACCTACCTCGCCGCCGCGCTCGGCTTCGTCCACCAGCTCGCCGGCCCCGACGTCGCCGTCACCGCCTTCACCGCCTGGTTCTGGGCCCTGCTGCACACCGTCGTCGGCGTACTGCTCGTCTGGTACCGCGGGATCGTCCCGGCCCGCCAGGCCCTGCGGCACGGTCTGCGCGTCGCCACGGTCGAACGCGAAGGCCCCGGCGTCGTCTCCGTCACGATCCGGGGCGGCCGGCTGCGCGAACTCCGTGCCGAGCCGGGGCAGTTCTTCCGCTGGCGATTCCTGACCCGAGGCCTGTGGCACACCGCCCTGCCCTTCTCGCTCTCGGCGCCCGCCCGTGACGACCGCCTGCGCATCACCGTGAAGGCGCTCGGCAGGCACTCGCGGCGCGTGCGCGGGCTCCGGCCCGGCACCCGGGTCCTCGCGACCGGCCCGTTCGGTGCGCTCACCGAACGGCGGCGCACCCGTCCCAAGGTGTTGCTGATCGCCGGCGGCATCGGGATCACGCCGATGCGCGCGCTCTTCGAGTCCCTGCCCGCGGGCCCCGGCGACCTGACCCTGCTCTACCGGGCGGGTGACGCGGGCCAGCTGGTCCTGCGCGATGAGCTGGAGGCCATCGCGGCGGAGCGCCAGGCCGCCCTGCACTACCTGGTCGGGCGCTCCGACGCCGCGTACGACCCGCTCGCGCCCCAGGCCCTGCGTGCGCTCGTCCCCGATCTGTCCGACCGTGACGTGTACCTCTGCGGACCGCCCGGCATGGCCGACGCCACCACGGCGGCACTGCTCAGGGCGGGCGTCCCCGCCGAGAGCATCCACACGGAGTGCTTCACCTACTGAGCCGACCGCATCCGCGTAACCCACCGGACCCCCCGGACCCACCGGACCCCCCCGGACCCACGCGTCCCGCCGAACCCACCGAGGAACCCGACCCGCGATGAACCGGTACCCCGCAACCCAGGAGCCCCTCCACCAGGGCGAGGCCGCGCCGCCCCCGCGGGCCCGCCGGGCCGCCCGGCACCGGAAGGGCCCGCGCTCGCGATGGCTCGTCGCCGGGCTCGCCCTGGCCAGCGTGCTGACCGCCACGGTCCTCACGGCCACCCTCGACCCGGCCGCACCGGCCCCGGACCCGAAGCCGGACCTCCGGTCCGCGCACTGACCGACCGGCCGTACGGCCGCCGCCGCGCTCAGGGGCTCCCGTTGAGCTCCGCCACGATGGAGGCGGGTGTGTGACCGCTGCCGTCCGACAGCCGGTGGAAGTCGACGGACACGTAGTTCGGGGTGCGGCCCCCGGTCGCGGTCCGGCACTGCTCGGCGATGCGGCCGCGCAGCTTGGCGCCGTTGTCCAGGGCCGCCGTGAGGACGGTGGGCACGTTGCGGTGGTGGCTCATCGTGAACAGCCGCCGGAATCCGGGCTCCTGGCGGTCCAGGGGCACATCGGGCCAGCGGGTGACGCATGCGAGGTCGTTGCCCATGTCCCCGAGGCTCCAGTAGTTGCTCACCGTCCAGGACTTGTCGTACATGACGCCCAGGTGCTCACGGTCGGACCGGTCGGAGAAGACCAGCAGGCGCTTGCCGGCGGTGACGAGGTCCGCCACCTTCGGCCATCCGTTCTGCCGTACGCCCCAGTCGTCGGGCCGGAACAGCAACTCCTGCAGGCCCCGGACCCGGCCGAGGGACTGCCCCAGCCGGTCGGCGTCGACGTAGTCCTCCAGGAAGACGGTCACGACCTCCTGCGGATGGGAGGCGAGGAAGTCCACCACGGTCTGCATCGTGCCCTGGAAGGACTGCCGCGGCAGGGCGTACGTGGCTCCGGCGAAGGTCTTGCAGTCGCCGTGGCACAGGTAGACGTCGCTGGGGTAGCAGTCGCTGCCGAAGCTGATGACGCACAGCCAGGTGCTGTGCTCGTACCAGTGCGTGTCCAGGCTCAGGCCGCGGACGCCGTTGTCGAGCTGGGCGCGCACCGATTCGGCCTGGTTCACCGAACTCCAGCGGGAGTCGTCGTAGTTGGTGAACGCGTTGTGGGTGGTCAGGAAGGCCGCCTCGTCGAGGCGGTGGTCGCCCCACCGGGCGGCCGCCGCCTCGGCCGCTCTCGCGCCGGGGGAGGGGGCGGCGGAGCGTCCGGCAGGGGCCGAGGCCGAGGCCGCGGTCGCCGCGCCGAGGAGGGCCAGCAGGAGGAGGCAGACGAAGGCGAGCCGGCCGGTCCTCCTCGCGCGCGCGGCGGGGGCGGTCCGCGGACCGGACCAGGGATGGGTCGTGTCCATGTCAACCATGCGCAGGAGGGTAGCGCGCGGGCCGTGGATCCGCTGCCCCGCGGACGTCCGCTGCCGGACCGGATCACCCGCCCCGCGGAGCGGCTCCACCCGCCCTGCGGAGCGGCTCCACCCGCCCCGCGGAGCCGCTCCACCCCAAGAGCTGACCAAGATACGTTCTCGATACATTCAACCGGCCGTGGGCGATCCGCTTCCCCGGGCTTCACGGGTGCAACCTGTGCGCGACGCACCCACGGTCAGCCGGATCCCCCTGAGGGCCGGCTGCGCCCGCCTCCCGGAAGGGGCCACCACGTGAAACGCGGCAGGGCCAGGGCCACGACAGAACGCGCGGCGGACGCCGTATCCGACCGGTTGCTGCAGGCGGGGCGCCTGCTCAGCAGGGCGCCCGAGACGGCGGACGGCCGCGCGGTGTTCCGGGCCGACCAGCAGGTCAACGACACGCCGTACCGCGAGCGCTGGGCGCACGACAAGGTGGTGCGCTCCACCCACGGCGTGAACTGCACCGGATCGTGCTCGTGGCAGGTGTACGTCAAGGACGGCCTGATCACGTGGGAGACGCAGGCGACCGACTACCCGTCGACGGGCCCCGACCGGCCGGAGTACGAACCGCGCGGCTGCCCCCGCGGGGCCTCGTTCTCCTGGTACACGTACTCGCCCACCCGCGTGCGGTACCCGCACGCCCGGGGTGTCCTCGTGGAGATGTACCGCGAGGCCAAAGCGCGCCTGGGCGGAGACCCGGTGGCCGCCTGGGCGGAGATCACCACGGACCCTGACAAGCGCCGCCGCTACCAGGCGGCCCGGGGCAAGGGCGGCCTGGTCCGCATCGGCTGGCAGGAAGCCCTGGAGATCGCCGCGGCTGCGCATGTGCACACGCTGGCGGCGCACGGCCCCGACCGGATCGCCGGGTTCTCGCCCATCCCGGCCATGTCGATGGCCTCGCACGCCGTCGGGGCCCGCTTCCACGCCCTGATCGGCGCGCCGATGCTGTCGTTCTACGACTGGTACGCGGACCTGCCCATCGCGTCGCCGCAGGTCTTCGGGGACCAGACCGACGTCCCGGAATCGGGGGACTGGTGGGACGCCGCGTACCTGATGCTGTGGGGTTCCAACGTTCCCGTCACCCGGACGCCCGACGCCCACTGGATGGCCGAGGCCCGCTACCGGGGGCAGAAGGTCGTGGTCGTCTCCCCCGACTACGCGGACGCCACCAAATTCGCCGACGAGTGGCTCCACCCGCACCCGGGCACCGACGGCGCGATGGCCATGGCCATGGGGCACGTCATCCTCAAGGAGTGCTTCGTCGAGAGGCAGGTCCCCTACTTCACGGACTACGTGAAACGGTTCACGGACCTGCCCTTCCTGGTGGAGCTGGAGGAGCGCGAGCCGGGACGGCACGTTCCGGGCCGCTTCGTGACCGCCGCGGACCTGCGCCACGCCCGGGACGCGCCCGACGAGGCGACCCGCCGGTGGATGCCCGTCCTGCTGGACGCCGTCACCGGTTCACCGGTGGTGCCGAACGGGACCCTGGGAGACCGCTGGTCGAAGTTCAGCGAGGGCCGCTGGAACCTGGACCTGGGGGACGTCGAACCGCTCCTGAGCCTGTACGAGGGCGAGGCCGGACCGGTCGCGAAGGTCGTCCTGCCCCGCTTCGACGAGGAGGGGGCCACGGTGGAGCGCGGCGTCCCGGTGCAGCGCCTCGGCGACCGCCTGGTGACGACCGTGTTCGACCTGATGCTGGCCCAGTACGGGGTGGGCCGCGCCGGGCTCGACGGCCAGTGGCCGTCCTCGTACGAGGACGCCTCCACCCCGTGCACCCCGGCCTGGCAGGAGGCGATCACCTCCGTGCCCGCGGGTGCGGTGCTGCGCGCGGCCCGGGAGTTCGCCCGGACGGCCGAGCAGACGCGCGGCCGCTGCATGATCGTGATGGGCGCGGGCACGAACCACTGGTTCCACTCGGACACGATCTACCGTTCCTTCCTCTCCCTGCTGCTGCTCACGGGCTGCCAGGGCGTCAACGGCGGCGGCTGGGCCCACTACGTGGGCCAGGAGAAGGTGCGGCCGTACGCCGGCTGGCAGCAGCTGGCCACCGCTTCCGACTGGGTCCGGCCCTCCCGGCAGATGGCGGGCACTCCGTACTGGTACCTGCACACCGACCAGTGGCGTTACGAGGGGTTCGCCGCCGAGGCGCTGACCGCCCCGACGGCGCGCGGCACCTTCGCCGGCGCGCACACGGCGGACCTGGTGGCCCGCTCGGTGCGGCAGGGCTGGATGCCCTCGTATCCCACCTTCTCGGCCAACCCCCTCGACCTCGGCCGGCAGGCGCACGAGTCGTGGGTGGAGCCGGCGCAGTGGGTGGACCGGCAGCGCGAGGCCGGCAAGCTCGCGTTCGCCTGTGAGGACCCCGACGATCCGGTGAACTGGCCGCGCGTGCTGACGGTGTGGCGGGCCAACCTCATCGGCTCCTCGGCCAAGGGCAACGAATACTTCCTGCGGCACCTGCTCGGCGCGGACGACAACGCCTCGGCCGCCCAGGCACCACCGGAGCACCGGCCGCGGGAGGTGGCCTGGCGGGAGGAGGCGCCGCGCGGGAAGCTGGACCTGCTCCTCGCGCTCGACTTCCGCATGACCTCCACCACCCTGTTCGCCGACCTCGTCCTGCCGGCGGCTACCTGGTACGAGAAGCACGACCTGTCCAGTACGGACATGCACCCCTTCGTGCACGCCTTCTCACCGGCGATCGACCCCCCGTGGCAGGCCCGTACCGACTTCGAGATCTTCCACGGCCTCGCCGCCAAGGTCTCCGAACTGGCCCGCGGGCGGCTGGAGAACGCCTGGGACCTGGTCGCCACGGCCCTCCAGCACGACACCCCCGGAGAGGCCCCGCCGGAGGGCCCCACCCAACCCCAGTACACGCTCGTCAAACGGGACTACACCGCCCTCGCCGACCAGCTCGCGGCCTTCGGACCGCTGCCCGACGAGCACGGCATGCAGGTGCGCGGCATCACGGTGCACACGACGCAGGAGTCCCACTGGCTCGCCGAACGCTGCGGCACGGCCCGCGAGGGAGCGGCCCGGGGCCGCCCGCTGCTCGACACGGACGTCAAGATGTGCGAGGCGATCCTCGCCCTGTCGGGCACGACGAACGGCCGGGTCGCCGCCGAGGGGTTCCGCCAGCTGGGCGTGCGCTGCGGACCGGGGAGCGGCCTGGAGGAGCTGGCCGCCTCGCTGGCCGAGCGGCGCATCGTGTTCTCCGACACCCAGGCCCGCCCGGTGCAGGTCGGCGCCAGCTTCGAATGGTCCGGCAAGGAGGGGCCGGACCGCCGCTACTCGCCCTTCACCATCAACACCGAGCACCGCAAGCCGTGGCACACGCTGACCGGCCGCCAGCACTTCTACCTCGATCACGAGTGGATCGCCGAGTACGGCGAACAACTGCCCGTCTACCGGCCTCCGCTGGACCTCGCGGCCCTGGGGGACCGGCCCCGCCTGGAGGCGGGGGAGCAAGCGGCGCACGCCGGGCGGTCGGTGACGGTGCGGTACCTGACCCCGCACTCGAAGTGGTCCATCCACTCCGAGTACCAGGAGAACCTCCTCATGCAGACCCTGGCCCGGGGAGGCCCCGTCATCTGGCTCGGCACCGAAGACGCCGCGGCCATCGGCGTCGCCGACAACGACTGGATCGAGGCCGTCAACGCCAACGGCGTGGTCGTCGCCCGCGCCGTCGTCTCCCACCGCATGCCGCCCGGAACGGTGTTCATGTACCACGTACAGGAACGCATGGTGAACGTGCCCACCTCCGAGACCACCGGGCGGCGCGGCGGCGTCCACAACGCCCTGACCCGCCTGCTGATCAAACCCACCCATCTGATCGGCGGGCACGCCCAGCTCTGCTTCGCCCCCAACTACTACGGGCCCACCGGCAACCAGCGCGATGCCGTCACCGTCATCCGCCGCCGCTCCCAGGAGGTCACGTACTGATGCCCCGAAGCGCAGCGCCCATCGGGCGCGTGATGGCACAGGTCGCGATGGTCATGAACCTCGACAAGTGCATCGGCTGCCACACCTGCTCCGTCACCTGCAAGCAGACCTGGACCAACCGGTCGGGCAGCGAGTACGCCTGGTTCAACAACGTCGAGACCCGCCCCGGCCAGGGCTACCCGCGCCGCTGGGAGGACCAGGAGAAGTGGCAGGGCGGCTGGCAGCTCAAGCGGGGCCGCCTGGTGCCGCGCAGCGGCGGCCGGGCCCGCCGTCTCGCCACCCTCTTCGCCAACCCCCGTCTTCCCTCCCTGTCCGACTACTACGAGCCGTGGACGTACGACTACGAGAACCTGATCAACGCGCCGCTCGGCGACGACGTCCCCACCGCCGCCCCCCGCTCGCTGATCGACGGCCGTCCCACCGCCGTGACCTGGGGCCCCAACTGGGACGACGACCTGGGCGGCGGCCCGGAACACCTCGCCGCCGATCCCGTGCTCCAGAAGATGAGCGAGCAGGTCCGCCTGGAGTACGAGCAGGCGTTCATGTTCTACCTGCCACGGATCTGCGAGCACTGCCTGAACCCGTCGTGCGTGGCCGTGTGCCCCTCGGGGGCGCTGTACAAGCGGGTCGAGGACGGCATCGTCCTCGTCGACCAGGACCGCTGCCGGGGCTGGCGCATGTGCGTGACCGGATGCCCGTACAAGAAGATCTACTTCAACCACCGCACGGGCAAGGCCGAGAAGTGCACCCTGTGCTACCCGCGCATCGAGGCCGGGCAGCCGACCGTGTGTTCCGAGACCTGCGTCGGCCGTCTGCGCTATCTCGGGGTCGTGCTCTACGACGCCGACAAGGTGGGCGCGGCCGCCGCCACGCCCGACGAGAAGGACCTGTACGAGGCCCAGCTCGACTGCTTCCTCGATCCCGACGACCCCGCCGTGCAGCACGCGGCGGAAGAGGCGGGCATCCCGCACGACTGGATCACCGCTGCCCGGCGCTCACCCGTGCGCGCCCTGATCAGCGAGTACAAGGTGGCGCTGCCGCTGCACCCGGAGTACCGCACCATGCCGATGGTCTGGTACATCCCTCCGCTGTCGCCCATCGTGGAATCCCTGACGGCCACGGGCCACGACGGCGAGGACCCGGCGAAGCTCTTCGCCGCCATCGACTCGATGCGGATCCCCCTCGGCTATCTGGCGGAGCTGTTCACGGCGGGCGACCCGGCCCCCGTGGAGGCCTCGCTGTGCCGCCTGGCCGCCATGCGGGCCCACATGCGCCGGATCAACCTCGGCGAGGAGCAGGACCCCGCCATCGCGGGCTCGGTCGGCATGGACGCCGACGGCATCGAGGCCATGTACCGGCTGCTGGCCGTGGCCAAGTACGAGGACCGGTACGTGATCCCCACCGGGTACACCGCCGAGCACGCCGAACACGCCGACCCCGGCACGGGATGCAGCCTCGACGGCGAGGGCGGCCCCGGGATGTACACGGCCGAAACCTTCCACGCCCCGCTCGCGAGCCCCGGTCAGGAGCCCGAGGCCGGATCCCTGAGCGGCCGCGTGAACCTCCTCAACTGGAACGGCCGGGGTGCCCCGGCCGGGCTCTTCCCCCGCAGGGAGCAGGCATGAGCCGCACCGCCGCCCTCCACCAGGCCGCCTCCCTGCTCCTGTCGCACCCCGGCGAGGACTGGCCGCAGCGCCTCGCCCTCGTGCGCGGCTGCCTCGGTGACCTGGCCGGTGAGGAGGCCGCACTGCTGCTGCGCTTCTGCACGGCGGTCGCGGACGTACCGCAGCTGGAGCTGTCCGCCCGCTACGTGGCCACGTTCGACCGCAGCCGCCGCCGCACCCTGCACCTCACGTACTACACGGACGGAGACACCCGCCGGCGCGGCCAGTCCCTGCTGGGCTGGCGGCAGCTGTACCTCGACCACGGCTGGCAGCCCCCCTCGGACGAACTGCCCGACTTCCTGCCGCTGGCCCTGGAGTTCGCCGCCCGCTGCCCCCGGGCGGGCCGGCCGGCCCTCCAGGAGCACCGTGCGGCCCTCGAACTGCTCCGCATGGCCCTGGCCGACCACAAGACCCCCTACGCCGACGTCCTGAGCGCCGTCTGCCTCACCCTGCCCGGCCCCTCCCCGGCCGACCGCGCGGCCGCCCTGCAACTGGCCCGCAGCGGTCCGCCGACCGAGACCGTGGGCCTGCTGCCCTTTCCCACCCTGCGCCCGCAGGCAGCCCCGGCCGAGGAGCTCCGACGATGAACCACCTGCACATCGCCCTGTGGGGCGTACTGCCCTACCTCGTCGCCGTCGTGCTCGTCGCCGGTACGGCCTGGCGCTACCACTACGACCGCTTCGGGTTCACGACCCGCTCCAGCCAGCTGCACGAGCACCGGCTGCTGAGCATCGGCGCCCCGCTCTTCCACTACGGACTGCTCTTCGTGATCGGCGGGCACGTCGTGGGCCTGCTCGTCCCCGAATCGCTCACCGAACGCCTGCACGTCCGCGAAGCGGTCTACCACGCCAACGCCGTGTTCGTCGGCGGAGCGGCCGGCCTGGCCACCCTCACCGGTCTGGCGATCCTGGTGTACCGGCGGGTCAAGGTGCCCGCGGTGCGGATCGCCACGAGCACCAGCGACCGCGCCGTCTACCCGGTCCTGGCCGCCGTCCTGCTGGCCGGCCTCACGGCCACCGCCACCACGCTCGTGCCGCACCCCTACGACTACCGCCTCGGCGTGTCCGTCTGGTTCCGCTCCCTCCTCGCGCTCGACCCGGACGTCCCCGCGATGGCCGGGGCGCCCTTGCCGTACCAGCTGCACGCGCTGCTCGCCATGACCCTGTTCGCGCTGTGGCCGTTCAGCCGCCTCGTCCACGCCTTCACCGCACCGCTGGGCTACCTGACCCGCCCGTACATCGTCTACCGCTCCCGCGGGGCCCACCCGCACAACGCCGAGCAGGGGGGATAGCCCGCCACGGGTTTGCATAGCCATGCGTTTCGATGCATACTCTTCCCATGTCCAAGGTTCTCACCTCCCTGCCCGCCGGCGAGCGCGTCGGCATCGCCTTCTCCGGCGGCCTCGACACCTCCGTGGCCGTCGCCTGGATGCGCGACAAGGGTGCCGTCCCCTGCACCTACACCGCCGACATCGGCCAGTACGACGAGCCCGACATCGCGTCGGTGCCCGGCCGTGCCAAGGCCTACGGTGCCGAGATCGCGCGCCTGGTCGACTGCCGGGCGGCGCTGGTCGAGGAGGGCCTGGCCGCACTCGCCTGCGGCGCGTTCCACATCCGCTCGGGCGGCCGCGCGTACTTCAACACCACGCCGCTCGGCCGCGCCGTGACCGGCACCCTGCTGGTCCGCGCCATGCTTGAGGACGACGTCCAGATCTGGGGCGACGGCTCGACCTTCAAGGGCAACGACATCGAGCGGTTCTACCGCTACGGCCTGCTCGCCAACCCCCACCTGCGCATCTACAAGCCGTGGCTCGACGCCGACTTCGTCCACGAACTCGGCGGGCGCAAGGAGATGTCGGAGTGGCTGGTGGCCCACGGGCTGCCCTACCGCGACAGCGCCGAGAAGGCGTACTCCACCGACGCCAACATCTGGGGCGCCACCCACGAGGCCAAGACGCTGGAGCACCTCGACACCGGCGTGGAGACCGTGCAGCCGATCATGGGCGTGCGGTTCTGGGACCCGTCGGTCGAGATCGCCGCCGAGGACGTGACCATCGGTTTCGCCCAGGGCCGCCCGGTGACGATCAACGGCAAGGAGTTCCACTCCCCGGTCGACCTGGTGATGGAGGCCAACGCCATCGGCGGCCGCCACGGCATGGGCATGTCGGACCAGATCGAGAACCGGATCATCGAGGCCAAGAGCCGCGGCATCTACGAGGCGCCCGGCATGGCCCTCCTGCACGCCGCGTACGAGCGCCTCGTCAACGCGATCCACAACGAGGACACCCTCGCGCACTACCACAACGAGGGCCGCCGCCTCGGCCGGCTGATGTACGAGGGCCGCTGGCTGGACCCGCAGGCCCTGATGGTCCGCGAGTCGCTCCAGCGCTGGGTCGGCTCGGCCGTCACCGGCGAGGTCACCCTGCGGCTGCGGCGCGGCGAGGACTACTCGCTCCTCGACACCACCGGCCCTGCCTTCAGCTACCACCCGGACAAGCTCTCGATGGAGCGCACCGAGGACTCGGCGTTCGGCCCGGTGGACCGGATCGGCCAGCTCACCATGCGCAACCTCGACATCGCGGACTCGCGCGCCCGGCTGGAGCAGTACGCCGGCCTCGGCATCGTCGGCACCGCGCACCCCGAGCTGATCGGCTCGGCGCAGGCGGCGGCGACCGGCCTCATCGGCGTCATGCCGGAGGGCGGCGCGGAGGCCATCGCCTCCCGCGGCGAGGTCTCGCAGGACGACGAGCTGCTCGACCGCGCGGCGATGGAGTTCGGCACCGACTGACCGATGGGCGGGCCCCGGCCCCGGGCGGTCCGGCACGTCGACGACGTGCGGACCGCCCGGGGCCGTGTCCGCGTCCCGCGCCGATCCGCACGCGTGCGCCGCTACGCTGGGCCTGCTCGATGCGCGAGTTGACGAACGGCGAGGAACGGGGCGTGTGGTGACGGCGGGGGAGGCGAACGGCGCGGAGCTGGTCGGCAGGGTGCTCGGCGGGCGGTACCGGGTGACCGCGATGATCGGACGCGGGGGCATGGGCGTGGTCGCCCGCGCCGTGGACGAACTGCTGGGCCGTGAAGTCGCGGTCAAGGTCATGCGGGCCTACACCGACGCCTCCGCACCCGAACTGGCCGATCTGCGCGCCCGGATGCAGCGGGAAGCCCAGGCCGCCGCCCGCATCCGGCACGCCGGTGTGGTCACCGTGCACGACGTGACCGAGGAGGAGGGCCTCCCGGTCATCGTGATGGAACTCGTCGACGGGCCCTCGCTCGACGACGTGCTGGAACGACGCGGCCCGCTGGAACCGCGCGAGGCCGCGGCGATCGGCGCCAAGCTGATGGACGCCCTCGACGCCGCGCACCGGGCCGGGGTCCTGCACCGCGACGTCAAACCGGCCAACGTGCTGCTGGAGCCCGACGGCCGGGTCGTCCTCACCGACTTCGGCATAGCCACCGTGCAGGCAGCGGCCGACGAGGACATGGCCAAGCTGACCCGCAGCGGCAGCATCATCGGCTCCCTCGACTACCTCCCGCCGGAGCGCGCGCAAGGCCGGGAACCCGGTCCGGCGTCGGACATCTGGTCGCTCGGCATGACGCTGTACGCCGCGGTCGAGGGCGCGTACCCGTTCCGCCGTACATCGGCTTGGTCCACGCTGTCGGCGATCGTCACCGAGCCGCTGCCGCAGCCGCGCCGCGCCGGAGCGCTCGCGCCCGTACTGCGCGCCCTCATGGCGAAGGAGCCGGAGAGCCGGCCCGGCGCGGGCCGGGCGCGCGAGATGCTCCAGGCGGTGGCCGAGGGCAGGAGCCCGGACGGGGCGGGCCCGGCTGCGTTCCCGCCCGGCTTCGCCCCGGGCCCCGGGACGGAGCCCTCCCTCACCTCGCCCTCCCTCACCCCGCCTCCCGCCGCGCCGCCGATGACCGGCCCGCCCGCGGGGGCGGTGGCACACGGATCCCCGACGCCGCCGCCCGGTTACGGTCCCGCGCCGGTCCCGTACCCCCGGCCCTCCCCGCAACCGCCCTACCCCGGCTACGCGATGCCCGCCCCCGGGCAGTCGGGGCCCATCCCGCGCACGGGCGCACCGACCGGACCGCACGCCGGCGCCACGGCGAGGGCGACCCGCGGACGCGTGGTCATCGGGGCGGCCGTCGCCGTCGTCCTGGCCGGGGGCGGGATCACGTACGCCGCGGCGGGCGACCACGCGGACAAGGGCGGCGGCGCGCAGGCCCACGCCGCTGCGCCCCAGACCACCGGCAGCCCGTCCACCGGGCAGGGCTCCCGGTCCCCGAAGCCGCCCAAGGACTCCGGCAAGCCGGGCAAATCGCCGACGCCCGCACCGAGCGGCAAGAGCGGCGGGGCGTCCCCCAAGCCGTCGTCCCCGGCGCACTCCGGGCCCACTCCCGTGTCGACGGCCTGCACCGGCTGGAGCCATCAGGACCGGAACCCGGGAACCTACGGCTTCATGTCGGGCACCTACCACATCACCACCGGGCCGTACCAGGAATGCCCCGCCGTCGCGGTGGCCAAGTCCGGTACGAAGCTCACGTACCAGTGCTACGTCGTCAACGCGTACGGCAACAAATGGACCTACGTCCACGCCGCCGACACGAACGCCTCCGGCTGGATGTCCAACGACAACCTGACCCGCCAGAAGGGCTCGTCGAACCGCTGCTGACGCGGTGGGTGTCCGGGGGAGCGACCCGGCCGGCACGCCCTGGGGGGTGTGCGCAGAGTCCCGCCTGTCCCGCGTCGCCCGGCAGTGCTCTCGCCGCACTGCGGACACCCCCTAGGATGCGGCCCATGCCGGACGCCTCCCCCCGCCCCGAGCCCTTCACCCCGCACACCGACCCCGCGGCGCTCGAAGACCTCCGGGCGCGCCTGCGTGCGACGCGGTGGCCGGACGCCCCCGAGGACGCCGGGTGGTCGCTCGGGACCGACCTCGGCTACCTGCGCGAGCTCGTCGCCTACTGGGCCGACGGCTTCGACTGGCCGGCGCGGGAAGCGGAGCTCGCCCGGCTGCCGCGCTTCCGGGTGCCGGTCGGCGGCCTCGCGATCCACTTCGTCCACGCCCGTGCCGTCGCCCCCGCCGGGGCGCCCGTCCTGCCGCTGGTCCTCACCCACGGCTGGCCCGACTCGTTCTGGCGGTACGCGAAGGTCGTCCCGCTCCTCACCGACCCCGCCGCGCACGGCGCCGATCCCGCCGACGCCTTCGACGTGGTCGTCCCCGACCTGCCGGGCTTCGGCTACTCCGAGCGGCCCACCGGACCGCCCCTCGACACCATCGCCGCCGCCGGACTGTGGGCCGAGCTGATGGGCGTGCTCGGGTACGAGCGGTTCGGCGCGGCGGGCGGGGACCTCGGCAGCCACGTGAGCCGCTACCTCGCGCTCGACCACCCCGACCGGGTCGTGGCCGTGCACCGCACGGACGCCGGCCTGCCGCTCTTCACCGCAGACCCGGCGCAGCTCGCCCCCGAGGAGCGCGCCTGGCTGGAGGCCGCCGCGGCCTGGGGGGCGACCGAGGGCGCGTACGCGGCCATGCAGCGCACGAAACCCCAGACCGCCGCCTTCGGGCTCACCGACTCGCCGGCCGGGCTCGCCGCGTGGATCGTCGAGAAGCTCCGTGCGTGGAGCGACTGCGACGGCGACGTCGGGCGGAGCTTCACGAAGGACGAGATCCTCACGAACATCACGCTCTACTGGCTCACGGGGACGATCGGCCCGTCGATGCGCATGTACCGGGCGAACGCCGCCGTCCCGCTCGCCCAGCACGCCCGCCGGGTCGAGGTGCCGTCCGGATTCTCGATCTTCCGGGGCGACGTGGTCCGACCGCCGCGGGCCTGGCTGGAGCGCACGGCGAACGTCGTGTACGCGACCGAGCCCCCGCGCGGCGGCCACTTCGCCCCGTTCGAGGAACCCGAGCTGTACGCGCAGGAGCTCCGCGCGTTCTTCCGCCCCTACCGCGCGGCGGCGGCGCGGAACGTGCGCCGGTAAGCCTCGGGCGGGACGCCGACCGTACGGTTGAAATGGCGGCGCAGGGTGGCGTCGGTGCCCATGCCGGTGGCCGTGGCGATCGCGGTGACCGTGTCGTCGGTGGTCTCCAGGAGCTCCTGGGCCCGGTGGATGCGCTGGGTCAGCATCCAGCGCAGGGGAGTGGTGCCGGTCAGGTCGGTGAAGACCCGCGCCAGGTGGCGCGAGCTCATGTTCGCCCGGCGGGCCAGGTCCTCCACCGTCAGCGGCTGGTCGAGCCGCTCCATCGTCCAGACCAGCAGCGCGCCCAGGGGGTGGTCGCGGGGCTCGGGCACCGGCGTGGTGACGAACTGGGCCTGGCCACCGGCCCGGTGCGGCGGGACGACGAGGCGGCGCGCGACCTGGTTGGCGACGGCCGAGCCGTGGTCGAGGCGGACCAGGTGCAGGCACAGGTCCATCGCGGCGGCCTTGCCGGCCGAGGTGAGCACGCTGCCGTCATCCACGTACAGCACGTCCGGATCGACCCGCACCCGCGGGTACTTGGCCGCGAGCGCGGCGGCGTGCAGCCAGTGCGTGGTGGCCCGGCGTCCGTCCAGCAGCCCCGCCGCCGCCAGGACGAACGCGCCCGTGCACAGGGAGGCCACCCGGGCGCCCGCCTCGTGGGCCGCGCGGACGGCGTCGACCAGTTCGGCGGGCGGATCCGCGTCGAGGTCTGCGCAGGCGGGGACGATCACGGTGTCGGCGCGCACCAACCGGTCGAGGTCCGCGTCGGGTTCGACCCGGAAGCGGCCGCCGACGGGCACGGAGTCCGGGCCGCACAGGGCGAACTCGTACCAGGGATCCGCCAGGTCCGAGCGGTCCACACCGAACACGTCGCAGGCGGCGGCGAGTTCGAAGTGCGGGACCCCGGGCGTGACGGCCAGCGCGACAAGGCTCATGTCCGAAAGTGTACGGGGCGTGGCATTACCGCTACTGCCGGCAGAGCGCCCCCGCGGGCACGATGGCATCAGTGATCGACCGACGGGGGAGCCTCATGGAAAAGAATCGAGCGGTGGCGGCGCCGGTGACGGTGTTCGGCGCGTACGGGCACACCGGACGCTTCGTCGTCTCCGAGCTGCTGGACCGGGGGCTGACCCCGATCCTGTCCGGCCGCGACGCGGACAAGCTGCGCGCACTGGCCGCCGAGTTCCCGGGGCTCGACGTCCGGCCGGCCTCGGCCGGCGATCCGGACGCGCTGGACCGCGCACTGGCCGGCGCCGCCGCCGTGATCAACTGCGCCGGTCCCTTCGCCGAGACCGCCCCACCGGTCATCGAGGCGGCGCTGCGCGCCCGCGTCGCCTACCTGGACGTCGCGGGTGAGGTGGAGGCCGCCGCCGACTCCTTCGCCCACTACGCGGACCGGGCCCGCGAGGCCGGGATCGTGGTCATGCCCGCCATGGCGTTCTACGGAGGCCTCGGCGACCTGCTCGCCACCGCCGCACTGGGCGGGGCCCCGGCCGCGGACGGCATCGACATCGAGATCGACATCGCCTTCGCCCTCAGCAGCTGGCGGCCCACCGCCGGGACGCGCGGGTCCGGCCAGGTCTCGCGGCGCCGGCGCGAGGGCCGCCGCCTCGTCTACGCGGACGGCCGCCTGGAGCTGCGCACCGATGCGGCACCCACCGGGCAGTGGACCTTCCCCGCCCCGGTCGGGGAACGGGCCGTGATCGGCGAGTTCACCACCACGGACAGCGTGACCATCGCACAC
Source organism: Streptomyces sp. NPDC051582 (assembly GCF_040681715.1). Classification (NCBI taxonomy): domain Bacteria; kingdom Bacillati; phylum Actinomycetota; class Actinomycetes; order Kitasatosporales; family Streptomycetaceae; genus Streptomyces; species Streptomyces sp. NPDC051582. The sequence continues at coordinate 70,111 of NZ_JBFAZJ010000012.1, read as the reverse complement.
CACCTGTCCGCTCCGGGCATCCGGACCTTCATGACGGTCGACGCGGTCAGGGAGGTCCTGGCCCCCGAGGCCGCGGCGCCCGAGCCGGTCGACGACCGGGGCCGCTCGGCGCAGACCTTCCTCGTCGAGGTCACCGTCCGCGCGGGCGCCACCCGGCGCCGGGCGGTGGCCCGCGGGCAGGACATCTACGCCGTCACGGCGCCCCTGGTCGTCGAAGCGGTCAGCCGCGTCCTCGCGGGCGAGACCAAGGCGGTCGGGACCGTCGCGCCCGGCGAGGTCTTCGACGCCCACGCCTTCCTGACCGCGCTCGCCCCGCAGCACCTCTCGTACGAGCTCGGCGCCGCCGAGCCCTGCGGCTGAACCGGTCGGCCGTGCGGTCGCGCGGCCGACCGGCCGGCCCTCAGGCGGAGGCCCGGCCCGCCGAGCGGCCGTTCGTGGGCGGGTACCCCGGCTTCGCCGGGGTCGTCGCCGTCGGCCGCACGGGCGGCGGCACCGGCAGCGGCGGCAGGGAGGGCTCGTACAGCCAGGCCGAGAACACCTCGTCCACCGGCTCGTTCGCGTACCGGGCCACGTGCGTGGTGAAGGCGGCCGTGCTCACCACGCCGTGGCGGTGCACCGTGGCCCAGTCGCGCAGCATCCGGAAGAAGGCCCCGTCGCCCAGCGCGCAGCGGATCGCGTGCACCGCGAGCCCGCCGCGCTGGTACAGACGGTCGTCGAACATCAGTTTGCGGCCCGGGTCGACCAGCCGCAGGTCCTGCGGCAGCGTGGCCAGCAGCCGGTGCGCGGCAGCCGCGTGATCGTGCGCGCGACGGCCGCCGGAGCGCTCCGACCACAGCCACTCGGCGTACTTGGCGAAGCCCTCGTTGAGCCAGATGTGCCGCCAGTCGGTGATGGTCACGCTGTTGCCGAACCACTGGTGCGCGAGTTCGTGGGCGACGAGACGCTCCGATCCGCGGGCGCCGTCGACGTGGTTGGCGCCGAAGAGGGAGAGGCCCTGGGCCTCCACCGGCACGTCCAGTTCCTCGTCGGCGACGAGGACGGCGTACTCCCCGAACGGATAGGGCCCGAACAGGTCCTCGAACAGCTGCATCATGGCGGGCTGCCGGGCGAAGTCGCGGGAGAACTGCGGGAGCAGGTGCGCCGGTACGTGGGCGGTCATCGGCACCCCGCCGAGCCCCGGGTCGCCGAGCAGCACCGTCTGGTAGACGCCGATGGACAGCCCGACCAGGTAGCTGGAGGTCGGCGCGGGCTGCTCGTACACCCAGGTCGTCGTGGACGCCTTGGCCGTCCGGGTGAGCAGGCGCCCGCCCGCCACCACCGTGTACGAGGAGGGCGTGTTGACCGAGATCTGGTACGAGGCCTTGTCGGCGGGCCGGTCGTTGCACGGGTACCAGGACGGTGCGCCGACCGGCTGGCTGGCCACCAGCGCCCCGTCGGTCAGTTCCTCCCAGCCGAGCCCGCCCCAGGGGCTGCGGACCGGCTTGGGGTTGCCCGCCCAGTGCACCTCCACGGTGAAGGCGGCGCCCGCCGGCAGCGGCTTGGCCGGGCGGATCCGGAGCTTTCCGCCCCGGTGGGTGTAGTGCGGGGCCCGGCCGTTCACCATGACCCGGCCTATTTTGAACTCGGCCAGGTTCAGGTGGAACTCGGCGAGCGGGGCCCGCCCCGCGATCGCGCTGATCCGGGCGGTCCCGGCCAGCCGGTTGGGGCCGGGCCGGTAGTCCAGAGCGAGTTCGTACCGGTGCGCGCGGTAACGAGAGTCTCCGTTGTCGGGGAAGTACGGGTCCGATGCCGCTGTTCTCTGGCCGTTCATTGCCGCTTCCGCTCCCTGCGCTGTGCCCGGGCCCTTGTCAGGCCCGCCATGCCTCGATCGGGTTGCCCAGCCAACGGGTGTCGGCGGGGACGGATTCCCCGGCCATCACGAGAGAGGCGGGACCCAGCGTGCTGTGGGCCCCGACCGAACTTCCGGGCAGGACGATTCCGCCCGGGCCCAGCGTGGCGCCCTCGCGGAGGACCACAGTATCCGTCCTCAAGATCCGGTCGTGGAAGAGGTGAGTCTGCAACACGCAGCCGCGGTTCACGGTGACCCCGTCACCCAGTTCCACCAGGTCCGACTCGGGCAGCCAGTAGCTCTCGCACCACACGCCCCGGCCGATCCGGGCGCCCAGCCCGCGCAGCCACAGGTTCAGCAGCGGGGTGCCGGGAACCGAACCGGCCAGCCACGGCACGGCCAGCACCTCGACGAAGGTGTCGGCCAGCTCGTTGCGCCATACGAAGCCGCTCCACAGGGGGTGCTCGCCCGTCCGGTGCCGGCCCACGAGCAGCCACTTCGCGATCACCGAGACGGCGCCCGCGGCCACGCCGGCGGCGAGCAGGACCACTCCGGACAGCAGCGCGGTACCCCAGACGCCCGGGCCGCCGCTCGCCGTGGCCAGGGCGCACAGCGCCGCCACCATCAGGACGGCCAGGGCGGCCGAGCAGAACACCGGCAGGAGCCGGCACAGCTCCACCAGGCCGCGCGCCCACAGCAGGTGCCCGGGCGGATCGTAGGTCCGGCTCTGGTCGGAGGTCTCGGCGGAGCGGGGCAGCTTCACCGGCGGCAGGCCCAGGTAGGAGCTGTTCTTCTTGGCCTTCTTCGGGGTCGCGGACAGGACGCCCACCAGCCCGCCGTCCGGCACGCTGCGGCCGGGAGCGGTCATGCCCGAGTTGCCGAGGAACGCCCGGCGGCCGATCTCGGAGTGACCGATGTGCATCCAGCCGCCGCCGAGCTCGTACGGGGCGGTCAGCGTGTCGTCGGCGAGGAACGCGCCCTCGCCGACGGTGGTCAGGCTCGGCAGCGCGAGCACGGTGGAGACCTCCGCGCCCCGGCCGATCTTCATCCCGAGCAGCCGCAGCCACACCGGGGTGATCAGACCGGCGTACAGCGGGAAGAGCGTCTCGCGGGCCAGGTCCATCAGCTGGGTGACGGTCCAGGCCTGCCAGCCGACCCGGCTGTGCGTCGGATGCGTTCCGGTGCGCAGGCCCAGGCTGAGCAGGCGCACGGAGACCAGCAGCAGGGCCGCGTACGTGAACCCGTACGCGAGCGCGCCGGGCACCACGGCGATCAGGGCCCCGCGCAGGGCCTCGGCCAGACCCGCGTCGGCGGGCACGAACCGGCTGACCACGAGCAGGGCGGGCACGGTGGAGAGCACCGGCAGCGCGGTGAGGCCGACGCCGGCCGCACCGTAGGCGGCCCGCCAGAAGAGCCCGCGCGGCGGGCGCTGCTTGGGCCAGTTGTGCTTGGCCTTGCCGAGCTTGACGGCCGGGGCACCGGCCCAGCGCTGCCCGGTGGGCACCGTCGCGGCCACGGCCGAGCCGGGGGCCACCTCGGCCCGCTTGCCGACGCGCGCGCCGGGGAAGAGCAGGCTGCGGGTGCCGACCACGGCGCCCGCGCCGACCTTGACCGGACCGATCACCAGACGGTCGCCGTCCAGCCAGTGCCCGCAGAGGTCCACCTCGGACTCCACGGCGCAGCCGCGGCCCAGCTTGAGCATGCCCGTCACGGGAGGCAGCGAGTGCAGGTCCACCTCGGGACCGACCTTCGCGCCGAGGGCCCGCGCGTACCGCTCCAGCCAGGAACCGGTGAGCGAGGTCGCGCCCACGTACTCGGCCAGCCTCTCGGCCGTCCACAGGCGCAGGTGCACGCTTCCGCCGCGCGGGTAGCGTCCCGCCTTGACCCCGCGCAGCAGCAGGCGCGCGCCGCCGGCCGCGATCGCGAGGCGGCCCGGCGGGCTGAAGAGCAGTGCGGCGGCGGGTACCACGGCCCACCAGGAGGCGGTCGGCGCCCACGCGTACGCACCGAACCAGTGCAGCGCGTTGCCCAGCGCCAGCAGGGCCACGCTCCAGCGCACTCCGACCACGGTGAACAGCGGGAGCAGCAGGAGCGACTGCACGACCTTGGCCCGCAGCGGAACGGGCGCGACGATCCGGGCCGCGTCGTCGTCCTGTACGGACCTCTCCAGCCGCCGGGCCAGCTTGCGCAGCACGGGCTGCTGGTAGATGTCGAGGACGGCCGCGCGCGGGTAGCGGGTGCGCAGGCGGGTGGTGAGCTGGGCGGCGGCGAGGCTGTTGCCGCCTATGGCGAAGAAGTCGTCGCAGGCGCCGCCGACGCCGACGCCGAGGGTTTCGGCCCACTGCTCGGCGAGCCAGGCCTCGGTGCCGTACAGCTGCTCGGTGGGGCCGGTGGCCTCCAGTTCCGGCAGCGGCCAGGGCAGGGCGTTCCGGTCGACCTTGCCGGAGGTGCGGGTCGGCAGCTCGTCGACCCGGGCGAGCAGCGGTACGAGGGCCGCGGGGAGCTCGGCGCGCAGCCGCTCCACGGCAGCCGCGTGGTCCCAGCCCTCCTGGGCGACCAGGTAGCCGACCAGCAGCTGGTTGCCGCTGCGGGCCGTACGCACGGCCGCGGCCGCGCCGGCGACGCCGGGCAGGGCCTGGAGCGCCGCGTCCACCTCGCCCAGCTCGATCCGGCGGCCGCCGAGCTTGATCTGCTCGTCGCCGCGGCCGAGGAAGATCAGGCCCTCGGGTTCCGCGCGGACGAGGTCGCCGCTGCGGTAGGCGCGCTCCCAGCCGAGGGATTCCAGCGGGGCGTACTTCTCGGCGTCCTTCTCGGGGTCGAGGTAGCGGGCCAGGCCGACGCCGCCGATCACGAGCTGGCCGCTGCCGCCCATCGGCACCGGTTCGCCGGACTCGTCGACCACGGCCAGCTCCCAGCCGTTCAGCGGGAGGCCGATCCGGATCGGCTCCTCGCCGGTCAGCAGGGAGGCGCAGGCGACGACGGTGGCCTCGGTGGGCCCGTACGTGTTCCAGACCTCCCGGCCCTCGGTGACCAGCCGCTGGGTCAGCTCGGGCGGGCAGGCCTCGCCGCCGAAGATCAGCAGCCGGACCTCGTCGAGGGTCTCGGGCTCCCACAGCGCGGCCAGGGTCGGCACGGTGGAGACCACGGTGATCTCCTGCTCCACGAGCCAGGGGCCGAGGTCGGCGCCGCTGCGGACCTGGGACCGGGGGACCGGTACGAGGCAGGCGCCGTAGCGCCAGGCCAGCCACATCTCCTCGCAGGAGGCGTCGAAGGCGACGGACAGACCGGCCATGACCCGGTCGCCGGGGCCGATGGGCTCCTCGCCGAGGAACAGTGCGGCCTCGGCGTCCACGAACGCGGCGGCGCTGCGGTGGCTGACGGCGACGCCCTTCGGCTTGCCGGTGGAGCCGGAGGTGAAGATGATCCACGCGTCGTGCTCGGGACCGGGGCGCGCGGCGGAGACGGGAACGTCCGGCGGGTCGGTGACGTCGACGCGCTCCCCGCCGCCCAGCACGGCCCGTACCCCGGCCTCGCCGAACACCAGCTCGGCGCGCTCGTCGGGGTCCTCGGCGTCGACCGGGACATAGGCGGCACCTGCGGCGAGTACGGCGAGAATGGCCACATACAGTTCATTGGTGCCGGAGGGCACGCGGACGCCGACCCGGTCGCCGAGTCCGACGCCGGCGGCCTCAAGCGCGCGCCGGCGTCGCTCCACCTCGACGGCCAGCGCCCGGTAGGTCAGCTGGGCGGAGCCGTCGTCGAGGGCGAGCTCGTCGGGGCAGGACCGTACGGACGTCTCGAAGATGTCGACGAGGGTGCGCGTGGGGGCGGCGGGCCCGGCGGAGAACCGGGCGAACTTGCCGGTCTCCTCGCGCGCGTCGCTGTCGTCGAGCAGGGTCGGGTCACCGTGCCCAGGTGTGGCTGCCATCGGCCCTCGCGTCTCGCTCCCGGGGGGACATCCGGGTCGCCGGCGGAGCCCAGGTCTGCCCGGGTTGTTCCGGTCCGGCGTCGAACAACCGGCCATTCTACTGCGGCATCAAGAGTTTTCTCGCTGAAGGCTCGGCCCGTGGCGCAGAAGAGCCGGTCCCGCCGGGTCCGTCAGGAGGGCGCCGAACCGGTGATCGCGGTGACGGTGTGGCGCCCCGGCGGTGGTCCTCTTCGGCGGTGGTCCTCGTCGGCGGGTGGCGCCGCCGGTGATCGCCCGCCGCCCGGGCCCTGCCGCAAATCCGTTGGCGTGCGACGGGGAGCCGGTCGTACGGTGGTGGAGCCGACGCCGGGTGGAGCAGGTAGGTAGCTCGCTGGGCTCATAACCCAGAGGTCACGGGTTCGAATCCCGTCCCGGCCACCAAGAGTTGGGCCCCGTCACGCACGGGCGGGGCCCAACTGTCATGACCGGCGGCGCAGGTCGAGTACGGCATCCGCCAACAGCCGTACCTCCAGGCTGTCGGCCGCTCTGCCCGTCCGCGCGGCGAGTACCGGCAGGAGCCGGTCCCGCAGCTCCTGCACGGCCGCCGGCCGGCGTGAGCGCAGAGCCGCAACACCGCCCGTGAGGCGGACGAGGGCGCGGCTCGCACTCCGTCCGCCAGACGGCGAACGCTTCGGCGGCGTCGCCGTCCAGGGCGGGTGAGCCGGTCATGGCGGGCCTTCCTGGCCGTCTCTGGATCAGCTGCGTTGGAAGCAGTGGGTGTGGCCGATGACGGAGAAGCCGCGGCGCTCGTACCAGTGACGTGGCCAGTCCGTCGCATCGGCGGTCAGGAACCGGGTACCGCAGTCGTGGTCGGCGGCCAGGCGCAGGGCGGTGGACAGGACGGCACCGGCGTAACCGCGCCCGAGGTGGGCCTCCGAGGTGATCAGGTCCTCGATCTGGGCCATGCCGGTCGCCGGGTCCAGATAGAGGTCGGCCCATGAGGCGACCTCGCCCTCCTCCGTGCGGGCACCGAGGAAGTGGACGACGTCGGCCCCGCGGCGGCGGGCCTCGCGCCGGTCGACGAGGTGGCGTACCTCCACGTCGTCGGCGTCCGGAAGCAGGTCCCGCCATCGCCGGGCGAGCGGGACGCGCAGGGCGTCGAGGTCCATCGCCTCTGCGGATCCGCCGGCCGGGACCGGGCCTGTGTGCAGCATGACGAGATAGGTGGATTGCGTGTATCCGGCCCGGATCAGCGGCTCTGCGCACGCCGTGCCGACTTCGTCGTCGAGGACGGAGATCAGCCGGTAGGGCAGGTGTCCCAGTGCCTCCTCCGCGATGGCGGGCAGCGCCTCGGGATCGACGGCCGTATCGATGACGAGCTGGTTGTTCGCGCGGGAATGTGCAAAGGCGTCGTCGTGTACGGCGAACCCGCCCGGGACGTCGACGACGCGTGCGGCCTGGCGGCGGGCGAAGGCCGACATGAAGGAGTTGATCTGCGGTAGTGCTGAGTGTGGCATGGGGGGAGAGTAAGCAGCCGTGGGCGATGGCCGCCTCGGAATTTTGTGGAGTATTCGCCGAACCGCGTGAGGTGCGGGGCCGGGGTGCCGGCCGGACGGCCCTTTCGGCCCGGGGCCACTGCCGACGGCGCCCGGGCGGGTGACCACGCCCCCCGGGGCCTCAAGACCGGTGGCTCAGGCCGCTCGGGCGGCTCAGGTGGCACGGGTGTAGCGGACGTTTCCGCTCCAGATGCGTTCGAGCCGTACGCGGGTGCCCGGCCGTGGGGCGTGCCAGATCTTGTCATGACCGGCGTAGATACCCACATGTCCTATGGTCGAGCCCGCGGGGAAGAAGACCAGATCGCCCGGTACGCGCTGAACACGGCCGATGTGGCGTGTGTGTTCGTACTGCTCGTCGGCGGTGCGGGGCAGCGCCCGGCCGGCCTGTCGGAACGCGTAGAGCGTGAGGCCCGAGCAGTCGAATTCCCTCGGCCCCGTCGCGCCGTAGACGTACGGCGCACCCCGCTTGGATGCGGCGATTTCGACGGCCCTGGCGCCGTACGGTGAGGCCGCCTCGGCCTCCGCGGCGGGGCCGGTGAAGCTGGCGAGGGAGATTATGACGCAGAAGGTGAGGACGGTGGCGATACGGCGGGTCGTGCGGTGGGCGGTGCGATGTTTTCGGTGGTCCGTTCTGGTGCAACTCAATCGTGATACCTCCGCATTGTGTTGCTGAAACAGTCCCGGTGAGGTTCTGCGTCGGTGACATTGCGTACTGGCTCTCGATGGCGGACCAGTTTTGTCCGATCGGCGCGGAGTTGCCGCGATCGGACACGGCTTCAAATATCTCGGTTCAGTAAAATCGTCCGAGTTTGTACGTATGCATTATTTTTCGAATTCCCAGGACTCGATGTCGCGGTAGTGGATCGGGCCGGGGCCGCGGCCTATGTTGCTGCCGACCAGATGGAGGCGTTCGGTCCGCCATGTGCGGCCGGCGAACTCCGTGAGCGCGGCGGCGACTTCCAGGGTGCTGGACGGGTCGCTGCGGCGGGAGCGGGCCAGCGTGAGGTGTGGGCGCAGCGGCCGGTCCTCGTAGGCGATTCCGCATTCCCTGACGAGGGTGCGGACCTGCGAAGTCAGCAGGTGCAGCCCTTCGACCTCCCCTTCGATCCCGCTCCAGAGGACCCGCTGGTCGAAGTGCCCACTGCCGCGCAGCGCCAGCTCCAGCGGCCGGTGTGCCGCCGCGAGGGCGGCGAGCGGGGGCCGTAGGAGCGCGGCCGCGGAGACCGGGAGTTCACCGAGGAAGGCCAAGGTGATGTGCCAGTCCTCGATGCGGTTCCACCGCAGGTCCGGGTAGGCGCGGTACGAGGGTCGCAGCTCCTTGGCCAGTTCCTCCTTGGCGTCGTCGGGCGGGGCGAGGGCGACGAACAGGCGGATGGTCGCGGCGGCGGAGGGGGACGGGATCTGATCGTTCACGGGGGACTTCGTACCGTACCCCGGCGCTCCCGTCATCTTCCGCTCCGCCCGGGCGTCGTGGGGCGGACCGGTCACGGACGGGCGATTGATTCTGACCATCCGTCAGTTGTCCGTGTGCGCCGACGCCTTGGCCCCCTGATGGTGGCCTCCGCCGCCCGGGTGGGGCATGGCGCACCGGTCAGTGGTGTGCGGCCAAGCGCTTCGTCAGCGTGCCGCCCACCACGATCAGGGCCACGCCGAGCCACCACACGTTGTCGTCGAAGATCAGGACGGCGATGCCGATCGGCACCAGCAGCCCGGCCAGGGGTACGAACATCCCGGCGAGGTTCGGCGGCTCGGGGCCGGGCTGACCCGCCTCGCGCAGGGCCCGGGCGCGTGCGACCTCCGGGTACCAGTCGGTGAAGCGCAGGGCCCCGACGATGGCCAGGACCTGGATGATCCATCCGGTCCAGATGTTGTTCGGATTGTGCAGCACCAGGTCGCCGTACGCGCCCGCCGCCGCGGCCACCAGGAACGCCAGCCCCCACACCCCGGTGATGAGGTAGTTCGTCCGCAGGAACGAGGGTTTGTGCCAGTACTCCGGATCGACGCGCTCCCGCGCGTACTGGAGGGTGAACGGCATCCGGATCGCCATGGACCCGAACGCGATCAGGACCAGGGCGATGTTGGACACCTCGCCCGCGTACGTCTCCAGCCACTTGCGCGTGCCCTCGCTCGCGAGCAGGCCGATGAGGGCGAGGATCGCGAAGAAGACCAGGTCGGCGATTTCCAGCAGCTTCCACGAGCTGCCCTTGTTGATCACGCGCCCGGCCGTGACCAGCACGATCGTCGTCGCCAGGGCGAGGACGACCGCGATCTCGAACCTGCCCGGGCCGACGAGGAGCGAAAAGATGATCCAGGGCGCCATGCCGATGACGGGATTCTCCAGGAATCCCGCGATCGCACCGCGGGCCGCGGGGGACCCTTCGGTCTTCACCCTTCCAGAGTGCGCCGTCGTGTCCCCCGGGGCCATTCGGTGGGTGGGGGCGCGGGGAGGCGAGTGGCGGCCCGCGGTTCGCGGCGCGGTGGGCAGAGTGGGGGCATGAATGCCGACGACAGGAACACCCTCGCCCGCGCGCACGTCGCCACCCGGCTTCCGGCTCAGGACCTGGACCGGGCGCGGCGCTTCTACGCCGAGAAGCTCGCCCTGGAGCCCGTCGACGAGCGGCCCGGCGGGCTGCTGTACCGGTGCGGGACGACGGAGTTCGTGCTGTTCGAGTCGACGGGGGCGTCACCCGGCACCTTCACCCAGATGGCCTTGACGGTCGACGACATCGAGGCGGTCGTGGCGGGACTGAGGGGGCGCGGAGTGATCTTCGAAGAGGTGGACGCGCCCGGGTTCCGGACGGAGGACGGGATCGCCGACATCGAGGGGAACTATCCGAGCAAGGGGGCGCGCGGGGAGCGCGCCGCCTGGTTCCGGGACAGCGAGGGCAACCTGCTGGGCATCGGCGAGCCGGTCCTGTGAGCGGCGCACGGGAGGTCGGCGGTCCCGGTCCCGCCCGCGCACGAGCAACTCCCGGGCCTTCTCGCCGGAGCAGCCGCCGAGGCGCACCCCCGCAGACTCCAGCGACGTGACATGGTCACGGGACCTCCCGGAGCCGCGCGCGGCAGGGCTCAAGCGTAGTGGCTGAGGATCACCAGGAGCGCCGTGCCTTCCGCGAGGAGCTGGGTGCCGAGCGCCACCTGCCGCACCCGCAGCGCGGGAGCGGCCAGGGCGACGGCCAACGCTGCGACGGCGAGGCCGGCGCTCCAGACGAACAGCCCCCCGGGCAGCCCCCTGGCGCAGTCGACTCCGTACGTCACACAGCGCGACACCCGAACGGACGACAGGAGCAGCATGACGGCGGCCAGGACCGCCGGGACGAACAAGGCGGCGGACAGCCCTGACCAGAGCCGGGAACGGTCCTTTCGTCCGGCCGCGGGCGCCGGGGGTGTCGCAGGGGGAGCGGTTGCGTTCATGCCTCGATCCAACCCGTTCGGCGGGCACGGCACAGCCGTCCTGGTACTCACCTTCCGGGTGTGCGTCGTACTCAGACCGCGGGTAGCGGACGGCCGGCCGGGCGCCGCACCAACGGGGTCGTCCCTGCGGGAGCCGACCGCCGCCGAGGTCAGCCGCCTCGGCGTTCGCCCTGCTCCCGCATCAGCTCCTCGACGGCGCTCGGGAGGGTCGTCTCGAAGTCGATCATCTTCGCCCACCTCGGGGCGACGACGATCCGGACCATGCCGTCGTAGAGCGACCGGACGTCCGCCTCCCACCGGAGCCGCTGTTCGGGCGTCATCGTGTACGCCCCGTTCGACTGCAGGAACTCCTCCGGGATGCCCTCGACGACGTCCAGTTCGGCCTGTCCGCGGACCAGCAGGATCTTCGGCGGGTGCACTTCGGTGTCGATCGTCAGGGCGACCGCCGGGTTGTCGCGCAGGGCCGCGACCTTCGGCGCGTTCTTCGCTGTGCACATGACGATCTCGGAGCCGTTCCAGAAGAAGCCGATCGGGACGACACGGGGCGTGCCGTCCTTCGCGGCGTACGCGAGGCGGGTCAGGTCGCGGGCCAGGAGCTCCTGACTGACGGGATGGGCCAGGACCTCGGTGATCTCGCTCGGCTGCACGGCCGCACCGCCTTCCACGTCTGATCGCCGATACCACCTCAGCTTAGGAGAAACCGGGTCGTCACGCGGTGCTCGTCATGCGGGCGAACACGACCACGTTGCTGTCGTAGTAGTGCTTCTTCGGGTCGAAGTCCCCGCCGCAGGTGACCAGGCGCAGGCCCGCGTAATCGAGGTTCTTGTAGACGTCGAGGGTGGGGAAATCGGCCTTCGGGTACTCGGCCACGCGCTCCACCGTGAACGTGGCCGTCTTGGCGTCCCGCCGGGTGACCTTGATGGTGTCACCCGCCTTCATCGTCTTCAGCTTCTCGAAAACGGCCGCCGCGCCGTTCCAGGTGACATGGCCGGCGATGACGGCCGGCCCCTGGGAGCCGGGGGTCGGGCCCGGCTCGTACCAGCCCGCGAGCGCCGGGTTCTTCGGGGTCTCCATGCTGCCGTCCGTGTTCTGGCGCAGCGTCTCCAGGGTGCTGGAGAGGCCCAGGGACGGGATGGTGATCTTCTGCGGTTCCGACCGGGCCAGGGCCGGCTCCGCCTGCGCGCCGGCCTTCGGCGGCGCCGTGTGGTGTCCGCCCGCGGAGGCCTCCGCGCCGGGAGGGCTTCCGGCGGCGTTGCCCGCCGGGGCGGGGGGCGGCGCCGCGGAGGACGCCGCGGGGTCCTTGCCCCCGCAAGCGGTCAGCAGCAGCGTGGCGAGGGCGGCGGCGCCCAGGGCGCGGCGCACGGTCCGGGGCGAGGTGCGGCGGGGATTCCTCATGCGGCGGCGCCCTTGGTTTGCGCAACGACCGGGTTTGACGCGATCCGCCGCCGCGCGAGGAACACCACCCCGGCCGCCGCCGCGGACACGGCGAGTGCCGCGCCGGCCGGAATCGTCGCGCTCTGAGGCGCGCCCTGCGGCGTGCCGCCGCCCGTCTCGATGCCGCCGACCGGGATCGAGCCCACCGACGCGCCCATCACCATGCCGCAGTTGGTCGGAGCGGTCGCCTCCTGGGGCAGCTTCGGGTCGAGCTCGCTCTTGCCGGCCCCTTGGACGTCGTACGTGCCGTTGCCGTTGCGGTCGATGCCGTGCTGCACGATGTGCAGGTCCTTGATGTGGTCGACCACGTCCTGCGCGACCGTGATCGTCCGCTTGTACGAGAGCTTGCCCTGCTTGTCGGCGACGGGCATCCGCTCCACCGCGAGCCCGCTGGCCGCCTTGGTGTCCCCGGAGGTGGTCAGCGAGATGTTGATGTCGCCGTAGTCGACGGTGGCCTCGGTGTTGCTGAGGACCCCGTCGCGGTTGGTGTCGTCAGTGGCGTCCGGGCACTTGAAGTCGTGCCCCTTGGTCGAGCCGTGCAGGTGCTGGGCCGACGGCTGCCCGGGCACCATGCCCTCGGACTTGATCTGCACGGTCAGCTGGTTGCCCTTGATGCTCAGCATGGCCGTACCCCGGGAACCGGAATCGTTGAGCTGCGCGAGGTCGATCTGGTACGCCTTTGCGCCCTCCGCGGCGAGGGCCGGGCAGGACAGCCCGAGGGCGAGGCAGACGGCGGCGGGTCCGGCGGTCAGCACCACGAGGCGACCAGTGCGCTTGGCTATCACATTCGCTCCTGTTCCGCGGCCCCTCCCGGGAGGAGGGCCGCAGATCGTACGGGGGTGAAGTGAGCCCCCGGAGAGGGTCTCGCCGCTACTTCGGAGCGCCGGCGCCCCCGGATGGGTGCCTCTTCGAAAAATTTCGCGAAAGTGCGAGGGCCGCCGCGAACGCGGGCCAGGAGTCGGCCGAGGCGTACGCCGTCACCGCGTCCACCACCCGGCCGGACCCAGGTCGAGGCGGACCGGCGGGCGCGGCAGCGTCACGTCCCCCGGCAACCCGGTCCGCAGGACGACCCGTTCGCGGAAACGAGGGGTACTTGCCGTCAGGGGGCGCGGGTTCGCGCCAACTCACTTTGATTCCGCATGAGTTGGCGCCGCACTGATCTATGTTCTGTGGGGTATGCACCAGTTCACCCCCGGAGGTCAGTTTGCAGCACAGGCGACGCTTCCTCGCCTTTCCCCGCGTGTTACGCCGCTCCCACCTGCTCATCGCCCTCGGGCTCGGGTCGCTGCTGATCGGGCTGACGCCCTGGATCGGAGTCACCGGCCCGGCCGCGGCCGGGCGTGCGCCCGCGCCGCGGCCCGCACCCGTCCCCTTCGACCAGCAGACCGCGCGCCAGTCACCCCACCACGGCATCGCGCCCGCCAACGCCATGGAGCCCACGGCCCCCGTCCTCGACCGGACCGGCTGGACGGCAGTGGCCAGTGACGAGGAGACCGGCGGCGAGAACGGCCGCGCCGCCAACGTGCTCGACGGCAACACCGCCACCCTCTGGCACAGCAAGTGGGCCGGTACGCCCACCCCGCTGCCCCACACCCTCACCATCGACATGCACCGCACCGCCGTCGTCTCCGCGCTCGTCTACCTCCCCCGCGCCGACGGATCCAACGGCCGCGTCGGCGAGTACGGCATCAGCGTGAGTACGGACGGACAGGACTGGGCGGCCGCGAACCCCGTGGCCACGGGCACCCTCGCGGACGACGGGAGTGCCAAGACGCTCGGCTTCGCCCCGCAGGGCGCCCGTTTCGTGCGGCTGACCGCGCTCACCGAGGCCGGCGGCCGCGGGCCCTGGACCTCCGCCGCCGAGATCAACCTGCTCGGCGACCCCGGCACCCCCGCCGCCACCGTCGACCTGCCCCGGACGGGCTGGACGGCCACGGCGAGCGACGAGGAGACCACCGGCGAGAACGGCCGCGCGGCCAACGTCCTCGACGGCGACGCCAACACCCTCTGGCACAGCAGGTGGTCGGGCACGCCCGCCCCGCTGCCGCACAGCATCACCATCGACATGCACCGCACCACGGCCGTCTCCGCCCTCGTCTACCACCCGCGCCTGGACTGGAGCAACGGCCGGGCCGGGGCGTACACGATCGCCACCAGCACCGACGGTGCGGCCTTCGCAGCCCCGGTCGCCGCGGGCACCTGGCGCGACGACGACACCGTCAAGACCGCCACGTTCCTGCGCACCGAGACCGCGCGCTACGTACGCCTGACCGTGACCACCGAGGCCGGCGGCCGCGGGCCCTGGACCTCCGCCGGCGAGATACGGCTCAGCGGACCGGCCAGCCCGGCCGTCCACGGCTCCTGGGGGCGGATCACCGGGTTCCCCCTGGTACCCGTCGCCACCGCCGCCCTGCCCGGTGACAAACTGCTCGCCTGGTCCGCGTACGCCGTCGACCGCTTCGGCGGCAGCAACGGCTACACCCAGACCGCGATCCTCGACCTGAAGACCGGCAAGGTCACGCAGCGGCGCATCGACAACACCGGCCACGACATGTTCTGTCCCGGCATAGCCATGCTGGCCGACGGCCGCGTGCTCGTCACCGGCGGGAGCAACGCCGAGAAGGCGAGCATCTACGACCCGGCCACCGACCGGTGGTCCGCCACCGCCGGCATGAACATCGCCCGCGGCTACCAGGCGATGACCCTGCTCTCCACCGGCGAGGCCTTCGTCCTCGGCGGGTCCTGGAGCGGAGCCGCGAACACGGACAAGGCCGGCGAGGCCTGGTCGCCGGACACCCGTACCTGGCGCACTCTCCCCGGGGTCCCGGCCGCTCCGGCGCTGACCGCGGACCCGGCCGGGCCCTACCGGGCCGACAACCACATGTGGCTGTACGCGACGTCGGGCGGCAAAGTACTGCAATTGGGTCCGAGCAAGCAGATGAACTGGATCTCCACCGGCGGCCGGGGCAGCATCACCCCCGCCGGAACCCGGGCCGACAGCCAGGACGCCATGACCGGCAACGCCGTCGCGTACGACATCGGCAAACTGCTCACCCTCGGCGGCTCGCCCGCCTACGAGAAGACCCCGGCCACCCGGCGCGCCTACACCGTCAGCATCCAGGGCGGCGGCCAGGCGGTCCGGGCCGCCCGCACCGGGGACATGGAGCACGCCCGCGCCTTCGGCAACAGCGTCGTCCTCCCCGACGGGAAGGTGGCCGTCTTCGGCGGACAGGCCTATCCGGTGCCCTTCAGCGACGCCACCTCCGTGCTGGCCCCCGAGCTGTGGGACCCGGCGACCGGCACTTTCGCCCCGCTCGCCACCATGGCCATACCGCGCAACTACCACAGCGTGGCCAACCTGCTGCCGGACGGCCGGATCTTCTCGGGCGGCGGAGGGCTGTGCGGCGACTGCGCGACCAACCACGCCGACGGGGCCGTCTTCACCCCGCCGTACCTGCTGAACGCGGACGGATCGCCGAAGCCGCGTCCCGCCATCACCGGGGGCGTGCCCTCCAAGGCGGCCCCCGGCGCCTCGCTCACGGTGAGCACCCAGGGCCCGGTGGCCTCCTTCGTGCTGATGCGGGCCGCGGCCGCCACCCACTCCACGGACAACGACCAGAGGCGGGTCCCGCTGGCCTCCACGGCCAAGGGGACCGGCGCGTACACGGTGTCCGTACCGGCGGACACCGGCGTGGTCCTGCCGGGGAACTACATGCTCTTCGCCCTCGACGCCCAAGGGGTGCCGAGCATCGCGAAGTTCATCACCGTCTCCTGATGCCGTGCGCGGTGTCCGGCGGCCGCCGAGCCGACCGGACACCGCTGCGGGGCGGGCCCGTCCGCTAAGTTGACCACCGATCGGTCCGTTCGCCGCGGGCCGTGCAGCGGTCCTGGGGGACGGGGGAGTTCAGTGGAGTCTTTGCGGCCCGGCGACCTGCCGGAGATCGGCGGGTACCGACTGCTGGCGCGGCTCGGTGAGGGCGGAATGGGCGAGGTGTTCCTGGCCCGGACCCCCTCCGGCCGGCCGCTCGCCCTCAAGACCGTGCACCGCGAGTTGAGCCTGGAGCCGGACTTCGCCGACCGGTTCGCCCGCGAGATACGCACCAACGACCGCGTACGCAGCCCGTGGACGGTCTCGGTGGTGGACTTCAGCCCGCCGGGCGTGCTGCCGCAATGGCTGGCGACGGAGTACGTCGCCGCGCCCTCGCTCGGCGACTGGGTGCGCCGCTACGGGCCGCTGCCGGAACCGGCCCTGTGGTGCCTGGCCCGGGAACTCTCGGCCGCGCTGGTCGCCGTACGGGCGGTGGGAGTCGTACACCGCGACATCAAGCCGGCGAACGTGCTGCTCGGCCCCGAGCGGCCCTTCCTCATCGACTTCGGCATCGCCCGCGCCGTGCGCGACCCCCGCCACACGCAGACGGGCGCCGTCATCGGCACGCCCGGCTTCCTCGCGCCGGAGCAGGCGGTCGGCGCCGTGGCGGAGGCCCCGGCCGACGTGTTCTCGCTGGCCGCGGTCCTCGTGTACGCCGCGACCGGCCGCAGCCCCTTCCTGACGGGCGGCGAGGAGCTCTCGCTGCCGGCCCTGCTGTACCGGATCGTGCACGACGAGCCCGTGCTGGACGGGGTACCGCAGTCGTTGCTCGCGCTGGTACGGGAGTGCCTGGCCAAGGAACCGGCCGGACGTCCGACGGCCGAGGAGGTACGGGCACGGCTCGGCGCGGCGCAGGACGGGGACTGGAGCGCGGCGGCGCCGCCGGCCCTGGTGGCGGAGGCCGGCCGCCGGCACACCGAGCTCCGGGGGCTGCTGAGCGCATCGCACCCTTCGGGCGGAGCGCCGGCGGGGACCGGGACCGTGCCGAGTGCGCCGCCGACGCCGCCGCCGTTCGCCCCGGTTCCTCCGGGGAGCGCGCCCGGAGCCGGGGGTGGCACCGGGACCGGATGGAGCTCCCCGAGGAGCCTGGCCATCGGCGGGGTCGTCTGCGCCGCCGTGCTGGCAACCGTGCTGTTGAAGGGTGGTGGCGACGGTCACGCGGGCGGGTCCGCCGGTGCGCCCCCGGCGTCCGGGTCGTCGTCCTCCCCGGCGGCGACCGCCGTCTCCTCGCCCGGTGCCCCGTCCGCCGGCTCCCTGCCGCAGACCTGGGCCGGCACGTGGTCCGGAGTGGGGCCCGGGACGCCGGACGCCGACGGGATCACCCGGGCGAGGACCGGTGACTTCTCGGTCACGGTCACGCTGAACGCCGCGGCTCCGGGCGAGATCGCCGGCAAGCAGGTCAGCGACGTCAAGGAGGTCTCCTCCGGGCGTGACCTGGGCTGCACCGAGGCGCTCAAACTCCAGCAGATCAAGGGGAACACGGCGGTCTTCGCGGCGGTGACCAGCCATCCGACCGACCGCGCCGCCTCGTTCGACTGCCCCCAGGGCAACCTCTACGTGCTGACGATGGATTCCGCGGACCGGCTGACGCTCGAATCCGAGGGTGCCCAGTCGGCCGGAGCCCCGGCGGCCCTGACCCGCAACCGCTGAATCCGGTCGCTCGTTGCGCCGGGCGCCTCAGGGCGCCAGGAACCCGACGAGGGCCGCCGCCACCGCTTCCGGGTCTTCCAGCTGGGGGTAGTGCCCGACGGCCGGCGGCCCCGTCAGCTCCACGACGTGGGCGTCCGGCATGCGGACCCGGATCCGTGCCAGTACGTGGGCGCCGCTGATCGGGTCGGCAGGTCCCCACACGAACAGCGCGGGCCCTGCGAAGTCCTCCAGTGCACGGACCCACCGCGCCTCGTGCACACGGCGCTCGTCGATGTAGCGCAGCAGGCGCGGGGCGAGGCGGTGGCCGTCGGCGCGGGAGGCGGACACCCACAGATCGTGCAGGTCCCCGTCATGGGGAGGCCGGCCCAGCACGGTGCGCAGGGTCGCAGCGAAGCGGCGCTCCGTGGTGAACGGCGCCAACAGCGGGCCGAGGGGGCCGTGCAGCAGGCGCTGGATGGGCACGGGGCGGTGCAGATCGGGGTAGAGGCCGCCGTTCAGCCAGGCCATGTGGGTGATCCGGGCCGGGTCGCGGGCCAGCAGCTCCTGACCGACGCTCACTCCGTAGTCGTGCGCGACCAGGGCCGTGGATCCGATTCCGTGCCGCCGCCAGACCTCCTCGACGAGCGAGGCCTGGTCGAGCACCGCATAGCGGTGGCGCCGGGGCTTGTCGCTCTCGCCGAAACCGAGCAGGTCGAGC
Source organism: Streptomyces sp. NPDC051582 (assembly GCF_040681715.1). Taxonomy (NCBI): domain Bacteria; kingdom Bacillati; phylum Actinomycetota; class Actinomycetes; order Kitasatosporales; family Streptomycetaceae; genus Streptomyces; species Streptomyces sp. NPDC051582. The sequence goes on along the minus strand of NZ_JBFAZJ010000012.1, from coordinate 51,757 downwards.
GTGGTGACCCGGAGCCCGGCCGCGGCGAGCACCGGCACCACGGCCGCCCAGTCGTGCGAGGAGGTCGGGAACCCGTGGACGAGGGTGACGGGCGGACCGGGCGGAGGCCCGTCCTGGCGTACGAAGACGCGGTGCCCGCCGATCAGCGAGGTGGTGCCGCCTTCGGTCCAACTGCGCAGCGGTGGCAGGGCGCGTGTGCCGCTCATGCGCGGGCCTCCTCGGAGTGCCGGTGGTCCAGCCCGTACAGCAGGGTCCGCAGGCCGAACTCGAACTCCGCTTCGGGGTCGAGTGAGTTGAGGAGCTCGGCGTGGCGGTGGACGGACGGATGGGTGAGCGGGGAGAGGGAACCGAACAACTCGGCCATCGCGGCGCGCTGTCCGGCGGTCCGGGCGGCGCCGCCGGAGTCGAGCACGGCGGCGCCGATCACGAAGTGGGTGACCGTGAGGTAGACGTGGACGGCCGACCGCGGACTCCACCCGTGGGAGAGGAGCTGGCCGAGGGCGTGCTCACGGGCCCGCAGGGCGTTGGGGCCGAGCAATTGCCCGGAGGTCAGCAGCGGGACGACCGCCGGGTGCGCCGCGAGGACCCGCCGGAACTCCAGCGCCCCGCGCTCCAGCCCGGCCCGCCAGTCTCCGCGCAGTTCGGGCAGCCGGATCTCGCCGAGCATGTGGTCGACGGTCTCGATCAGGAGCTCCTCCCGGCTCGCGACGTGCCGGTACAAGGAGGTGTGCCGGACCTGGAGGCGTTCTCCGAGCCGGCGCATGGTGAGCGCCTCCAGGCCCTCCTGGTCGGCCAGTTCGAGCGCGCCCGCGGTGATCCGGTCGAGCGTCAGCCCGCCCTGGCGCGGCCTGCGCCGGTCGCGTTCGGCGTACCGGGCCTGCCACCAGGCGGGTGATCCGGCGTGGGCGGAGGCCGGCTCGGTTTCGTGCTGGAGCGTCATGGGTGGCGGAGCCTACTCGAACAGGTCGGGTTCCGTGCGGACGATCTCGTCCCACAGGGGCTGGAAGGAGAACCAGCCCGCGAGCGGGAACCCGGTCTGGTCCCTGGTGTACCGGGCGGACTCGGGGTCGATCAGGTGCGGGGTGCCCGCGGCCTCGGCCAGCAGCTGCGCCTGGGCGCTGCGCTCCATGGAGATGAACCACCAGGCCGCCTCGTCGACCGATCCGCCGACCGTGAAGATGCCGTGGTTCTGATGGATGACGGCCTTGTGCGGCCCCAGCCCCGCCGCGAGCCGTCGGCCCGCCTCCTCCTCGACCACCACGGCGCCGGCGCCGTCCCGGTGCACGGCGTGCCGTTCGTACACGGCGCACGCGTCCTGCGTGATCGGGTCCAGCGGGCGCCCGAGGCTGGAGAAGGCCTTTCCGTGGACGGCGTGTGCGTGGCAGGCGGCGATCACGTCGGGGCGGGCAGCGTGGATCGCGGAGTGGATCACGAACCCCGCCCGGTTGACGGGCCGCCTGCCGTGACGGACCTGTCCTTCGTGGTCGACGAGGATCAGGTCGCTGACGCGGACGTGCCGGAAGGACATGCCGAAGGGATTGACCCAGAACATGTCGGTGTACTCCGGGTCCCGCACGGTGATGTGTCCCGCGACCCCTTCGGAGAAGCCGAGGCGACCGAAGACGCGGCAGGCCCCGGCGAGCCGCTGCTTGCGGTGCTCGCGCTCCTGCGCGGGGTCGGTGAACGCCGGGGGCAGGGGCAGTTCGAGGTTCTCCTGACGCGGAACGAAGGCGCTGGCGCGCCACCCGCTCCCGCCGTCCCCCGCGCCGGCGTCCGGGTCCGTCTCGTGGTGCCCGTGGGTGCCCGTCGTACGGTTCATGCCCCGCCTCCCTCGTTTATGCGTCCACTGGACGCATATCTTGCGTCCAGTGGACGCATCGCGCAAGACCCGGGCCTGCGGTCAGGGGGTGCCCTGGCTCGGGCGTGCAAGATCATCGGGTGCAGAATGACCTGTATGTCGATGACAAACATGCCGAAACCGGCGACGATTGACGATGCGTCACTGATAGGCCGCACCCTGGCCCGCGCGTTCGACGACGACCCGATGATGGGCTGGTTCTTCCCTGGCGGGGCCGACGGCACCGGCACCGCCGCCGCCGACGGGCCCGACGGACCCGGGGCGGCCGCGCGCGAGGAGCGGCTGGGCCGGTACTTCAGGACGATCTTCACCCGGCAGTACGCGCACCACGGCGTCTGCGAGTACACCCAAGCCGCAGCCGCCTTCTGGGTGCCGCCGGGCGCTCAGGACAAGGCCGTTCCCGACGCCGCGACCATCGAGGAGCTCTCGCAGATCCTCGGCGACCGGGCTCCGCTGTTCCGGCAGGCCGCGGAGGCGGCCGCCGGGGAGGGACCCCCGGAGCCGCACTGGTACCTGGCCGTGATCGGCGCGGACCCGGCCGCCCAGGGGCAGGGCCACGGAGCCGCCCTGCTGCGCTCGGGCCTCGCCAAGGCCGACGAGACCGGCCTGCCCGTGTACCTGGAGTCCTCCAAGCCGGCCAACCTCCCCTTCTACGAGCACTTCGGCTTCACGGTGCTCGGCGAGGTCCGGCTCCCGGGCGGCGGCCCGGCCCTGTGGCCGATGCGCCGCGCGCCGGGCGGCGGCCCCCCGGCCGGGGTCTGAGCGCATTCACGACGGGAGGCGCCGCCGGCCCGCGAGCGGCGCCTCCCCGCAGCCGCCCTCAGCCGGTCGGGCGCTGCGCGGCGCTTGCCACCCCTGAACTCCGGCCGCTCAGCGCGGCATCCAGGGTCTCCTGGGCCATGCGCATCGCTCCGGCGTACTTCGGCTCGGACATCCGCTCCCAGGCCCGCTCCGGTGCGACGTCCTCGACCCGGCTCATCACCCACCAGATGTTGCCGAACGGATCCCGCACCCGGCCGCCGCGATCCCCCCAGGCGCTGTCGGCCGCCTCGGTGATCACCTGCGCCCCGTGGCGGACCGCGGCCGCCAAGGCGGCGTCCGCATCCGCGACGTAGACCCGCAGCAGCGAGGGCATCGCCGGCCAGTCGGGCCGGCGGTCGAAGGCCAGCACCACCGTGTCGACGGCGCGGATCTCGCCGTGGCCGATGGTGCCGTCCTCCACCGCCACCCGTGCGAGTTCTTCGCCGCCGAACGCGGCGGTGATGAAGTCGAGAAGTGCGCCGGTGTCGTCTGTGACCACCCACGGCGCAACGCTGGTGTAGCCCTCGGGCGCAGTGTGGCTCATCGGTCTCATCCCCTCGTCCTGTTCTTCGCGATATGACGACCCTAGGGATCAACTAGGACAGTTGCGGTCCTAGATCCACCGCGGGTCATTGCCCACCTCAGTTCTTCATAACTTGAACTTTCGCGCCGGTACCAATCGTGCTGAAAAGGCGGGCTAATCGCCGAATTGCGCCGAAGCGGAGCGTGATGGCAACGTTGCCATCACGTTAATAGTTCACTTCTTGACGGGGATGTCGGTGCCGAGTTGACTGCGTCTACCTCGGCCGAAAGGACACGGCCTGCTCAGGGAGGTTTACGTCGTGAACACGCATCTCGCCCGGGTCGTCGTAGCGGTCACCGCTACCGCGGCATCCGTCTCGCTGGCCGCCTGCGGCAGTACGGAGGGCGCGGACGCGGGATCCGGCGGCTCGGCCAAGAACGAGGCCATCAAAGTCGGCCTCCTGCTCCCGGAAGACCAGACGGCGCGCTACGAGAAGTTCGACAAGCCGCTGATCGAGAAGGAAGTCGCCAAGTTCACGCGCAATAAGGGCCAAGTGGTCTATGCCAATGCCAAGCAGGATGCGGCAGCCCAGAACGCCCAGGTCGATGACATGATCGCCCGTAAGGTGAATGTGATCATCATCGATGCGGTGGACGCGAAGGCCATTGCCGGCGCGGTCAAGAAAGCCAAAGACGCCGGCATTCCGGTCATTGCCTACGACCGTCTCGCCGAAGGCCCGATCGACGCCTACACCTCCTTCGACAACGAAGACGTGGGCAAGGTCCAGGCCAAGGCCCTGCTGGAGGCACTGGGCGACAAGGCCGGATCGGGCCAGATCGTCATGATGAACGGCTCGCTCACCGACCCGAACGCCAAGGGCTTCAAGTCCGGCGCGCACTCCGTCCTCGACGGCAAGGTGACGATCGGCAAGGAGTACGACACCCTCGGCTGGAAGCCGGAGAACGCCAACGCCAACATGACGGCCGCGCTCTCCGCACTCGGCAAGGGAAAGATCATCGGGGTCTACTCCGCCAACGACGGCATGGCGGGCGGCATCATCAGCGCCCTCAAGGCCGCCGGAGTCTCCTCGCTGCCGCCGGTCACCGGCCAGGACGCGGAACTCGCCGGTGTGCAGCGCATCGTCACGGGCGAGCAGTACATGACCGTCTACAAGAGCTACGCCCCCGAGGCCGCGGCCGCCGCGGAGATGGCCGTCTCCCTCGCCCAGGGCGAGAAGATCGACGGAATCATCAACCAGGTCGTCGACAGCCCGACCGTCAAGGGCGTGCCGTCCGTGCTCGTCCCCGGCATCGCGCTGACGAAGAACAACATCAGGTCGACGGTGGTCTACGACGGCGTCTACACCATCGCCGAGATCTGCACCGAGAGGTACAAGGCCGCCTGCGACGAGATAGGCCTGAAGTAGGCAGGAGCGGGGCGAGGCGGACCGGTCCGGCCGGCCCGAACCGGCCCGCCGGTCAGGGCCCTGCGGACTCCAGACGTACGCGGAACACCGCCCCGCCACCCGGCCCGGTCTCCAGTTCCAGCACGCCGCCGTGGGCTTGGACGAGGGCGGAGGCGATCGCCAGGCCGAGCCCCGCCCCGCCACCCGCCTGCCGGCTCCGCGAGGCGTCCACCCGGTAGAACCTCTCGAAGACCCGGGCCGCCTGCTCCGGCGTGAGACCCGGTCCGCGGTCGGCCACCTCGATCACCGCGTGGCCGCCCGCACCGCCCACCCCGATGCGTACGGGCGAGCCCGCCGGGGTGTGGGCGACCGCGTTGCCGACCAGGTTGGCGATCACCTGGCGCAGCCGCGCCTCGTCGCCGCACACCTGCGCCGGCCCGGGAAGGCCGGCGCCGCCCGGACCGGTCAGCCGCACCTCGCGCGCCGGGTCCAGAGCCCGGATGTCGTGCAGCGCGTCCACCGCCAGGGTGCGCAGGTCCATCGGGGCCAGCTCCAGCGGGCGCTGCTCGTCCATCCGGACCAGGGTCAGCAGGTCCTCCACCAGGCCGCCGAGCCGTACCGCCTCGTTCTCGATCCGGGCCATGGTCCGCTTCACGTCCGCCTCGTCGGCGAGGGCGCCCATCCGGTACAGCTCCGCGAAGCCGCGGATGCCGGCCAGCGGCGTACGGAGCTCATGACTCGCATCGGCGACGAAGCGCCGCATCTGCTCCTCCGACGCGGCGCGGACCGCGAACGCCGACTCGATCTGCGCGAGCATGCCGTTGAGCGCGCTGGTCAGCCGGCCCGTCTCGGTACGCGGCGAGGCGTCCGGCATCCGGTGCGAGAGCGGACGCCCGGCCGAGATCTCCGCCGCGGTCTCCTCGATCCGCCGCAGCGGGCGCAGCCCGGCCCGTACCGCGAACCAGCCGGCGGCGGCCAGCAGCAGCGACACCACGACGCCGATGAGCTCGAAGGCGGTGGCCAGGTGGTCGAGGGTGGAGGACACGTCGTCCAGCGGGGCCGCGACCACCACTCCGGCGGGCAGCGCCGGATCCCCGCTGCCCACCGGCACGATCAGCACCCACCAGGTGCCCTCCCCGTGGTCGCTCGGCACCTCGAACGCCTGCCCGAGCCTGTTCCGCAGCTGCGCCCCGTCCATCACCGGCCACAGCGGGCGCGGATCCCCGGCCGCCACGGGCTCCCGGAACTGGTCGGTCACCCGGCCGTCCGCGTCGGCGAACGCCACCACGTACTGGCTCGGCAGCCAGGCCCGCCCCGGCCCGCCGCCCGACCGGCCGAGGTGCGGCTGCGGGGTGCCCTCGGCACGGACCCGGTACGCCACCGAGTCCCCGTACCGTTCGAGCTGCTGGTCCACCCGCCCCACCAGCTGCGCGCGCACCGATCCGAGGACGACGGTGTCGCTGACGGCCAGCCCGAGCGCGACCAGGGCGATCGAGAGCAGCACCAGCCGCGAGCGCAGTGACAGGGCCGAGAGCCGCAGCCCCGCCATGTCAGCTCTGCGGGCGGCGCAGGACGTACCCGATGCCGCGCACGGTGTGGATGAGCTTGACGGCGCCGTCCGCGCCCGAGTCCACCTTGCGGCGCACGTACGAGATGTACGACTCGACGATGCTGAGGTCGCCGCCGAAGTCGTACGCCCACACGTGTTCGAGGATCTGCATCTTGGAGACGACGCGATCGGCGTGGGTCATCAGGTAGGCGAGCAGTTTGAACTCGGTGGGGGAGAGGGAGACGGGCCGGCCGCCGCGCAGGACCTGGTGGCCCACCGGGTCCAGTTCGAGGTCGCCCGCGACCAGGCGGCCCTCGCCCGTCGGGCCGCCGGTACGGCGCAGGATCGCGCGGATCCGGGCGATCAGCTCCTCCAGGCTGAACGGCTTGGTGACGTAGTCGTCGCCGCCGGCCGTGAGCCCGCCGATCTTGTCGTCGACGCCGTCCTTCGCGGTGAGGAAGAGCACCGGCAGGTGGTCGGCCCCGGATCCGCTGCCGGCCGCCTCGCGCAGGCGGCGTACGACGGCGAACCCGCTGATGTCGGGCAGCATCACGTCGAGCACCACCAGGTCGGGCCGCTCCTCGGCGACGGCGGCCAGGGCGTCGGCGCCGTTCGCCGCCGAGGTGACCCGGAAGCCGACGAACCGCAGCGAGGCGGACAGCAGTTCCCGGATGTTCGGCTCGTCGTCGACGACGAGCAGGCTCGCCTCGGGCGTGCCCGTGTCCCTGTCCAAGGGGCGATTCTCCCTCTCGCGCTAGCCCCGGCCGCCGCCTCCGCCTGCGAAGCCTCCCGCGACGCCCTGGGCGACGGTCGTCGCGGCGAGATCGCCGGCGGGGTTCTGGCTGCCGCGCACGGTGACGGTCTGACCCGGCTGGAGGTCGGACACCTTGCCGCTCTTGGCCTGGGTGATCTGGGTGTTGGTGTCGGTGGTGACTTTGACGACGTCGCCCTGGGCGTCGGTGACGTAGAGGGTGGTGCCGTCGACGAGCTTCACCGTACCGGTGGTCACGCCGGCCCCGCCGCCCGGGCCGCCCGTCGCTCCGCCGAAGCCCTGGCGGGCGCCGCCCTGGCCCGCTCCGGTGCGGCCCGCTCCGGTGGCTCCCTGCCCCTGGCCGGCGCCCCCGGCGCCGCTCGGGGCGCCGCCCGTACGGGTCTGGCCGCCGGCCCCGGCCGCGAAGTTCCGGCCTCCCGAACCGGCCCCGGGCGAGCCCTGGAGGTGGCTCTTCTCGACCAGCGCGCCCCCGGTGAACGCGAGCCCCGCCACCACCCCGCCCGAGAGCAGCAGCGTCAGCCAGGGCTGCCGGGGCCGGGGCGGAGCGGCGAGCTCCGCGGAGATGTCCCGGGTGTCCGGCGGCTCGGAGAGGATCCCCTCGGGATCGGCGCCCGGGCCCCGTGCCGAGGGGGCCTGTGCCGTCGGCTCCTGTGCCACCGGGTGTTCGGCGACCGCGTGTTCCACGATCAGTTCCTCCGGGAAGCGGTCCTCCCCGTTCGCCGATGCCGTGAACACCTCGGCGAACGGCGTGAACGGTGCCCCGCCCGCCTCGGGCTGCGGCTTCTCCAGTTCGGTGCGGCGTCGTGCCATGTCAGCTTCTCCCTGTTCCCGCGTGTGCCGGCTCACTCGTGCCGCAGCGCTTCGATGGGCCGCAGGCTCGCGGCCCGATTGGCCGGGTAGCCGCCGAAGAACAGCCCGATCACCACGGCGATGGCGAAGGCGCCGACGACCGACTCCGGTATGACGACCGGCTTGATGCCGACGATGGTGAAGTGCGAGCCGATCAGCCCGGCCGCCATCCCCAGCCCGCCGCCGATCAGCGAGAGCAGGGTCGACTCGGCGAGGAACTGGCCGAGGATGACTGACCGGGGCGCCCCGATCGCCTTGCGGATGCCGATCTCGCGGGTCCGTTCCGTCACCGTGACCAGCATGATGTTGGTGATCCCGATCCCGCCGACCAGCAAGGAGATCGCGGCGACCGCGCCCAGCAGCACCGTGAACGTCTTGTTCGTCGACGCCTGCGTGGTCAGCAGCGATTCCTGGCTGGAGACCCGGAAGTCGAGGGCGGCCGGGTCCTTGATGCCGTGCCGCCCCATCAGGACGGTGGTGATCTCGCTCTGCGCCCCGGCCGTCGCGTCGGCGGAGGTGGCTTCGACGAGGATCTGGCCGACAGAGCCGAAGCCGGTGAAGGCGTTCTGCACGGTGGGCAGCGGCGCGACCACCACGTCGTCCGGGTCCTGGAACCCGGTGCCGCCCTTGGCCGCGAGCACCCCGACCACGGTGAACGGCGTGCCGCCGAGCACCATCTTCTTCCCGACCGGGTCGGCGGTGCCGAACAGGTCGGCGGCGGTCGTCGAGCCGATGACGGCGACCTTCCGGGACGCCAGTACGTCGTCGTTGCCGAAGTAGTCGCCCTTGGCCACCTTGCTGTTGGAGGCCTTGAAGTACGCCGGGTAGGTGCCGAGGACCTGACCGACCGTGTGCGAGGTGCCCTCGTAGAGCGCGGTCTGCGCAGTGGTGACCTCAGGCGCCACCGACTCGACGTGCGGGGCCGCCGAGGGGTCGGCGAGCGCCCGCGCGTCCTCGACGGTCAGCGGCTTCGTGCCGGCTGCGGAGGCGGATCCGGAGCGCGCGCCGCCGAATCCGCTGCCGGAGGAGACGGTCAGGGCGTTGGTGCCGAGCTTCTCGATGGAGTCCTTCACCGCCTGCGAGGAGCCGTTGCCCACGGCGAGCAGCAGGATCACCGCCGCGACGCCGATCAGCACGCCCAGCATCGTCAGCGCGGAGCGCACCTTGTTCGCCGCGAGGCCGCCGAAGGCGAAGCGCAGCGTCTGGAACGGGTTCACCGCGGGCCCCCGGCGACAGCGGGGGCGGGCTCGCGCATCGCGGGCGGCGGGCCGCCGACGGGCGCCTGCCGGACGTCCTCGACGATCTGCCCGTCCACCAGGCGCAGTACACGCTTGGCGTGCCGGGCCACCTCGTCCTCGTGGGTGATCAGTACGACGGTGCGGCCGGACGCGTTGAGCCGGTCCACGAGGGCCAGGACATCCTCGGTGCTGCGGCTGTCCAGGTTCCCGGTCGGCTCGTCGGCGAGCAGCATCGCGGGCGCGGTCACGAGCGCACGCGCCACCGCCACGCGCTGCTGCTGGCCGCCGGAGAGTTCGACCGGCCGGTGGTCCAGCCGGTCGGCGAGGCCCACCAGGGTCAGCGCGGCCACCGCGCGCCGGCGCCGCTCGGCGGCCCTCACCCCCGCGTACGCCAGTGGCAGTTCCACCTGCGCGACGGCGCTCGTGCGGGGGACCAGGTTGAAGGACTGGAAGACGAAGCCGATCTTGCGGTTGCGGACCAGCGAGAGCTGGTGCTCGTCCAGGCCGCCCACGTCGATCCCGTCGAGCAGGTAGCGGCCGGACGTGGGCACGTCCAGGCAGCCGAGGATGTTCATCAGGGTCGACTTGCCCGAACCCGAGCTGCCCATGACGGCAACGAAGTCGCCTTGTTCCACGAGGAGTTCGACACCGGGTTGGCGGCCCGTGGCGGGATCGCGCGGCCCGCCGAGCGCCCGTACGGCGGCGTCGCCGTGCCCGTACGTCTTGAGCAGCGCACGCACCTCGATCACCGGCGGCGTCATCCGCGGCCACCCCCGCCCCCGCCGGTGCGGAAACCGCCGCCGCCGGCCGTGCCGCGACTGCGGGCGCCGCCCGCCCCGGCCCCGCCGGGGAAGGCCCCGCCCGGGAACCCGCCGCTGCCGGTCGAGGACACCGCGGCCAGCTGCACCTGCTGGCCCTCGGTCAGCCCGCTGAGGATCTGGTCGGTGCTGTCGCCTTCGAGGCCGACGGTGACCGGCGTCCGTACGACGGTGCCGTCCGCCTTGACGACGGTGACGCTGCGGTTCGCGCCGGTCCCGGACACGGCGGCGGTCGGTACCGAGAGGGCGCCGGAGGCCTCGCCGATGACCACCTGGATGGAGGCGCTGAGCCCGCTGCGCAGATCGTCGGTGGGGCTCGTGACGGTGAGGGTGGCCGCGTACTGCACGGCGCTCCCGCCGCCGGAGTTGCCGCCGCCGGAGGAGGAGCCGCTGCTGGTGGGCAGCGAACTGACCGACAGGACCTGTGCGTTGAGGACCCTGCCGGTCATCGCGTTGAGCGTGACCGTGGCCGGCTGCCCGGGCTTCAGTTTCAGGGCGTCGGCCTCCGAGAAGTTCGCCGTCACCTGCATGCCGGACGGGTTGGTGAGGACCACGAACCCGGAGAGGGAGGCCGAGGAAGCGGCGCCGCCGCTCGAACCGCCGTTGCCGCTCCCCGTAGCGCCGTTGCCGTTCGTACCCGAGACCGTGTCGCCCGGCTTCGCCGAGACGGAGGCGACCGTCCCGGCGGCCGGAGCCTTCAGTTCGGTCCCGTCGACGGCGCGCTGCGCGGAGTCCACCGCGTTCTGAGCCTGGGTGAGCTGGGAGCGGGCCTGAGCCAGCTGCGCCGGGTCCACGGTCGGTGTCGGTGTGGGCGCGGCGCCGCCCTTCGACGGCGAAGAGCCGCTGTTCGACGCCGAAACCACCTGCCCGGCCTCGGCCTTGGTGACGTTGGCCTCGGCCGCGGTCAGTGCGGCGCGGGCCTGGGCGAGCGTCTCTTTCGCGGCGGTCGCGTCGACCTTGCCGAGCAACTGCCCCTTGGTGACCTTGTCCCCCGGCTTGACGTCCACCTCGGTGAGCCGCCCGCCGGTGGTGAAGTTCACGCCGGCGTCGCTCGGCGAGCTCAGCGAGCCCGAGCCGGACACCGTCGCGAGGACGGTGCCCTTGGCGACCGCGACGGTCCGCGCGCCGCCGCGCGCCGGACCCTCGCCGCCACCGGTCACCGCCGCGTACGCGCCGCCGGCGCCCGCGAGGACCGCCACTGCGAGCACCGAGTTGATCAGGACGGCCCTGCGCCGCCGTGGGAGCACCTTCATGGGGCCGGATCCTCGCCGCCCGCACTTTGGAGGGTCTGGGAGCTTCCTGGGAGTTCCCTGGGAACGTCACGCCCGGCCGAAGCGGGCATAGCGCTCCATACGGCCCGTACGGTGCGGGCGCGGCCCGGCTCCGGGCCGCGGGAGCGCGCGCACTGTCAGGAAACTCCCAGCGGACGCCCCGCTCCTCCCCATCTCCGTGCGGTTCAGTCACGGTCGCCGACGCGCCCACGCCGCCGGCGGCCCGACGCCCCGAGGAGACAACGGACATGTCCTGGACCACGCCCCGGCCGACTGCCGCGCTGTCCGCCGTGGCCCTCGCGGCGTGCGGGCTGCTGCTCGCGGGCTGCTCCTCCGGGGCGGGCGCCGTCCGCACGGCGGCCCCTGCCTCCCCCTCCGCCCCGGCGTCTTCGGACGCCAAGGCCATGGACGCGTACCGCCAGTGCCTGGCCCAGCACGGCGTCACGATGGCGCCGCGCCCGACCGGCAGCCGGGGACCCGGTGGGGGCGGGGGCGGTGGCGGTGACTGGAGCGGTGCGTCCGGCGGACCGGGCCGGAGGGCGTCGCCCGACCCGCAGCGCAGCGGGGCGGCGCAGGCCTGCGCGGACCTGCGCCCGCAGTTCAACGGGCGAGGCGGCGGCCCCGGCGGCGGTGACGGCAGCGCCATGAAGGCGTTCACGAGCTGCCTCAAGGACCACGGTGTGGTGCTGCCCTCGGCTTCCCCGAACGCGCCGGGTACGAGGGGATTCCCCGGCCTCCCCACCTCCGACCCGCAGTCGGCGCAGGCCTTCGAGACCTGCAAGGCCCTGCTGCCGCAACGCGGCCGGAACACCCCCGCGCCGGGCGTGAGCCCGGCCGCCTCGGCACTCTGACCCGGGTCCGGGACCGGCCCGCCCCGTCCTCACCGGCTCCAGGCCGGGATACTGCGGGTATGGAATTCGCCGTCTTCGTGACGCTGCCCGGGCTGGTCGTCGTACTGACCGTCCTGGCCTTCGCCGACCAGCTGCTGCTCCGTGCCGGGCGGGCCGGAGTGCTGCCGTGGCGCAACAGCGTTCGCCAGGGCCAGGTGTCGGCGACCGGGTTCGAGCAGCTGCACGCCAGCTTCTCGCCCGGGAAGCAGAACGAGCTCAAGGAGCGGCAGTCGGCCCTGGTGCTGCGGGACGACGAGGAGGACGGCGCGCCGCCGAACCGTACGAGCGTGGATCTGGAGTCCGGAGTCGCGGTCGTACGGATGCCGCGGGCCGTGCGGTAGGACGCGGCGGGCCGGCGGCCACACGCTCGTCCGTGTGGCCGCCGGCCCGGTCACCCCGTCAGGGGCGGACGCTCGGGTCAGCCGTTGCGGTGGTGGCGGCGGCCGTCCCAGGAGTCGGAGTCCAGGACGTTGCCGCGGTTGTCGCGCAGGGTCGCGCTGTCGCGCACGTCCCACACCTGCTGGCGGCGGTCCTGGTAGACGTCGTGGCGGGTGTCGCGGCCCTGACCGGTGTGGACCTTGACGCTGGAACGGCCGTCCAGGCGGAAGTCCTTGAACTGGTAGCGGTTGCCCTGCCGGTCGGTGAGGGTGAAGCCGCGCAGGTTGACGCTGTTGCGGCCGGTGTTCTTCACCTCGACCCACTCCCCGTTCAGGGCGCGGGCGGAGCGGTCGTTGCGACCGGGGCTGTCGTACTGGACGTCGCCGATGACGATCGAGGACTTCGCGCCCCGGTGGTCGCGCCCGTGGTTGTCGGCGGCGGCCGCCGGCAGGGCGGCGGCGCCGACCAGGGCGCCTGCGGCCAGGAACGCGGAGAGGACCCGGCGGGTGGCGAGAGAAGCAGACATGGAGATGACCCCTTCAACAGACAGCGGCCCTCCCCGGCCGTGACGGCGCGGGTGGGCTCCGAACAGTTCCCGGCGTGCTGCCGAGGAGGCACACTCTGGCCCCCAACCACCAACAAAAGCCACTAACGCGGGGCGTGTTGCCCAATGCAGACATACCCGTGACTCTTGCTTGTAGCGGACATCTGTCAAGGCGGTGCTGACGCCGACGGCGGGAGCGCGTGGAGCAATCCGTGGGGGGACTGGAGACGGGCCCTTCCTGCGCCGGCGTCCGCCGGACACGGCGCTCTTGCACCCCTGAGCCGAACGGGTTCATGGTTTGTAACGGGTGTTCGGCGGGGTGTCGGAGCGCGGGGCGGGTTGACGGCCCGGGCAGGGCCCGGCGCCGTCCGCCCGGTTTCCGCGTGAGCGCTACGCGGGCTCCCACAGCTCGATGCGGTTGCCCTCGGGGTCCGTGACCCAGCCGAACCGGCCGACGCCGTCCATGGCCTGCGTTTCCCCGGCCACGTCCGCGCCCTTGGCCCGCAATTGCGCGAGCATCGCGTCCAGGTCGCGGACCCGGAAATTGAGCATGGTCCGCTGGTCGCGGGAGCCGAAGTAGTCGGTCCCGGCCTCGAACGTCGCGAACACCGTCGGCCCGGCCCCCTGCTGCCAGAGCCCGTGCTCATCGGCATCCAGGCCCAGACAGTCGCGATACCAGGCGCTCAGGGCCACCGGATCGGCCGCCCGCATGAAGTACCCGCCGATTCCCGTCACACGTTCCATGCCGCCATCCTCGCAGGACGGCCCGAGATCGTGTCGTGGCGGGCGGCCGCCACTCCCGTCAGGGGAGCAGTACGCAGTGGTTCTCGATCACCCTGCCGCCGCGGTCCAGTCCACCGCAGACGGCCAGCCGCGGGTACGCCCGGAACTCGCGGTTGACGACGAACCGGGCCTGCGACACGTTGGCCCTGCTGTTGTTGTAGTCGCCGACGAAGGCCCGCAGCGTCCCCGGCAGCCCGTCCCTGGTCGTGACGGTGATGTCCTGGACGAAGTCACGCCCCTGGTGCGCCGTGGCCACGCAGATGTACTTGCCGCAGGTGGCCTTGACCTCGGCGCTCGCCGGCGCCGCGGTCACCAGCGCCATGGCGGAGGCCGCGGTGAGGGCCGCCGCGACCGTGGCCATCCGCCGCCCCGCGGGCGTCGCCGATCGAATCGTCTTCCGGGATGCGAAGTGCATGGGATCCCCTCCGGGCCGCGCCTGCCGACTGCATGACGTGTTCACCGTGTCACGTTCGGTTGCGCCGTCGCATGCGGCAATGGTGAACATGCGGTGAGGAGGCTGAGGATCCGCGGATAAGGTATCCGCCTGCCTCCGTCGGCGGACCCATCCCGCGGGGTGGGTCGCCGCGGCCGCGCTCGCGGGCGTGATCGCGCTCAACGCCGCCCAGGGCCCGGCCGGCACCGGTGCTTCCGGCGGCAGCGCCACCCCCGTCGAGGCGCCCGTCGTCTCCACAGGGACGGGCAGCTCCGAACAGCTCGCCGCCACCGTCGGACAGATCGTCGCGGCCGCCGCCAAGACCGGCCTGCCGGAACCGGGGCCCGGCCAGTACGTCTCCGTGCCAGGAGGCCTTCGAGGAGATCGGCTCGATCATCGGCGAACAGGCCGTACCCCCGCGCATCGCCGCGGCCCTCTACCAGGCGGCCGCCCGGATCCCGGGCGTCGTCGTCCAGCACTCCCGGGACGCCGTCGGGCGCGACGGGATCAAACCCGGAACCGTCGTGGAGCGGACGGCGGCCCTGGAGCGGAGCGTGGTGAACGGGCGGAAGGAACGCCCGGCCGCCGCCCGGCGCGCGGCCTGACACCGGGCCGGGCGCGCGGCCCCGCGTGTCCGACCGGGACCTGCCCGGTTCCGTCCGCGCGCGTCCCGGGCCCGGCCGACGGAACCGGCGGCGATCAGCTGAGGACCACGAGCCGGCGGGTCGCCCGGGTCATGGCGACATAGCGGTCGACCGCCCCTTCGACGCCCTCGCCGAAGTCCTCGGGGCGGATGAGCACGACCAGGTCGAACTCCAGGCCCTTCGACAGCTCCGGGGTCAGGGAGCGGACGCGCGGCGTCGCGCCGAAGGACGGGTCGCCGATGACGCAGGCGGTCCCCTCGGCGTGCGCCGCGAGCCAGTCGTCGAGGACCGCGTGCAGATCCGTCACCGATCCGTGCGTGACGGGGATGCCGCTGCTGCGGATGGACGTCGGCACGTTCGCGTCGGGCAGGGCCGCCCGGATGACCGGCTCCGCCTGCGCCATGACCTCTTCCGGCGTGCGGTAGTTGATGCTCAGCGAGGCCACGTCGATCCGGTCGAACCCGACCCGCTCCAGCCGCTCCCGCCACGACTCCGTGAACCCGTGCCTCGCCTGCGCACGGTCCCCGACGATCGTGAAGCTCCGGGAGGGGCAGCGCAGCAGCAGCATCTGCCACTGCGCGTCGGTCAGCTCCTGGGCCTCGTCCACGACGATGTGCGCGAACGGGCCGGCGAGCCGGTCCGGGTCGGCGCCCGGCAGGGCCCTCTCGTCGATCAGGCTCTCCTGGAGGTCCCTCCCGCGCAGCATCCGCACCGCGCCCTCGCTGTCGTCGCCGGCCGAATTGAAATCGGCGGCCGCCAGGATGTCGTCGATCACCCCGGCCATGCGCTCGCGTTCGGCCGCGACGGCCGCGTCGTGCCGGTGCTTGCGCCGTGCCGCCTCCGGGTCGCCGAGCCGCTGCCGCGCCGCGTCGAGGAGCGGCAGGTCGGACACGGTCCAGGCGTGGGCGTCCGCACGCTGCAGCATCCGTACGTCCTCGCGGGCGAGCCACGGAGCGCACAGCCGCAGGTAGGCCGGTACCGACCACAGGTCTCCGACGAGGTCGGCCGCTTCGAGCAGCGGCCACGCGCGGTTGACGGCCGCGACCAGCTCCTCGTCGTGCAGCAGCGCCCTGCGCAGCCCCTCGGGCGACACCCCGTCGTGGTCGTCGCCGTCGTCGAGCTTGTCCATCAGGATCGTGAGCAGGCCGTCCCAGATCTGCTCGCGCGCCTCGTTGTGCGCAACGCCGGCCGCCTCTTCGAACGCCTCGGTCCAGTCGGCGGCGCTCAGCCACAGGTCGGCCCAGGGGGTGGAGACCGTCATGCCCTCGGTGGGCGGCTCTTCGTAGATCCCGACGGCCTTCTCGATCGCCTTCACCATGTCCGCCGACGACTTCAGGCGGGCCACGGCGGGGTCCGCCTCGTCCGGTGCTCCGGCGCCCTCGGGGAGGAGGTCGCGCACCGTGCAGGTCTGCACCCCCTCCTCGCCGAGGCTGGGGAGGACGTCGGCCACGTAGTTCAGGTACGGCTGGTGCGGGCCGACGAAGAGCACTCCGCCCCGCCGGTGCCCGAGGCGCGGGTCGGAGTAGAGGAGGTGGGCGGTGCGGTGCAGGGCGACGACCGTCTTGCCGGTACCCGGACCGCCGTCGACGACGAGCGCGCCGCGGGAACCCGCGCGGATGACGGCGTCCTGGTCGGCCTGGATGGTGCCGAGCACGTCGCGCATCCGGGGCGAGCGCGTGCCGCCCAGGCTGGCGATGAAAGCGGACTGGTCGTCGAGCGCGGCATGCCCTTCGAACCCCTCGTCCGTGAACACCTCGTCCCAGTAGTCGCCGATCCGACCGCGGGTCCAGCGGTACCTGCGACGGCTCGCCAGGCCCATCGGGTCGGCGTGCGTCGCGGCGAAGAACGGCTCGGCGGCGGGGGAGCGCCAGTCGATCAGCAGCCGGCGGCCGGCGCCGTCGGTGAGGCCGAGCCGTCCGATGTACACGGGCTCGGCGTCGACCGCGCCGACGATGCGCCCGAGGCACAGGTCCAGTCCGAAGCGGCGCAGGGTGCGCAGCCGGGAGGTGAGCCGGTGGATCTCGCTGTCCCGCTCCATCGCCTCCCGGCCCAGGCCGCCGGGCGCCTTGCGGAGCTCGTCGAGGCGGTCGGACAGTTCGGTGACGGTCTGGTCGAGGCTGTGGGCGAGGCCCGCGAAGTGCTGCTCCTCGCGGGCGATCAGGGCGGGGTGGGCCTTGGGGGAGAGGTGGTCGGGGAGGTCGAACGCGCTGGTGGTCTTCGTTGTCAACACAGGCACCCCGTGCATCTCCTATTTCCGCTGCTTGTGGCTACGAGCTGCGATTTTGCGGGATGACGGGGGCCTTGCCGCAAGCCCCCCCGTGCGCTATATGTTGAGAGTGGCAAGGGGTGGGTTCTCCCCCTGCCGCCGTCCCCTCTCCCGCAGCGGCCTCGAAGAATCTGCCGCGTGCTTGTCACACTCCCGTGCCGGGATCCGTCAGCCCGATGAAGGCAACGCCGACGACGGCGATGCGCAAGACCTGAGGGAGACGGCGATGCAGACTCGTACGATCACGGCGGACGTACCGGCGGGACCGCGGATGGCGCAGGACCCGATGGAGCTCGTCCCCGAGCTGGCGGAGGTGTCGGCGGCGCTGTTCAAGGCCACCGGCAACCGCTCCGTACCGCGTACGACGATCAGCCTGTTGCAGCTGCGGGCCGGCCAGGTCGTCGGCAACACCTACCTGACCGTCCTGCACACGGGCATGCTCCGCAAGGCGGGGGAGTCCGAGGAGCGGATCACGGCCGTGGCGTCGTGGCAGGACGCCCCGTACTTCAGCGGCGCCGAACGTGCCGCGCTGGCACTGGTCGAAGCCGTGCTCCGGCCGTCCGCCGGCGGGGAGCGGGTCTGCGACGAGCTGTACGCCGAGGTGGCCGGGCACTACGGGGCGAAGGCGCTCGCGACCTTGATGATCGCGATAGGGCAGGTCAACTTCTTCGTCCCGATCGCGCTCATCGCCAAGCCGCTGCCGGGACGGTCGTTCACCGATCCGTGGAACTGAGCGCGGTGGGGGCGCGTGCCGTCGCGGCCAAGGGCCCCAGTCCGCACGTGGGTTACCCCTGGCCTGCCAGTGCGCTGTCGGCGGAGGCGAGGATGTTGCGGAAGGTACGGGTGATCACCGGCCGCGCGAGGCGGCGGGTGAGGAAGGCGCCGATCAGCGGTACGGGAATCTCGGCGCGGGTGGTCCAGCGCACGTGCGTACCGCCGTCGACCTCGGTGAAGGTCATGCGGCCGAGTTCGTGCCGGGACGGCGGAAGGCTGCGGTCGACCACGTACTCCGTGGCGTACGGAGGGTCGTAGAGGGTGATGCGCTCGCGGAACGCGCCGATGAGCCAGAGGTGGTCGCGGATCGCACCGACGCCGTACGGAGCCTCCGCACCCCTCCGGGTCAGACGGCAGCGCAGCACCAGGGGTGAACGCGTGTAGTTGGTGGTCGTGGTGAGCCAGGAGAACACCTCCTGGACCGGAGCGGCGATGACGCGTTCCACGGTCATGGTTTCCACGGCTGACGGCCTCCTCTGTCGAGTGGCAGCACCGTCTCGGCGCGGTGCAGCTTGTCCGGGTTGCGCACGCCGTACAGGCCGGTGATCCGTCCGTCGTCGATCTCGAACGCGACCAGCCAGTCGAGTTCGCCACCGGTGACGAAGCGGGCCGCCGGCATGCCGTTGTACGTGGCGTGCTCGACGCGGGTCGCGGCGGTCGTGGTACGCAGCACGCCGAGGACGAACCGCGCCACGTCCGCGGCGCCGGTGATCGGGCGGCGGGCGGCGACCACCTTCCCGCCGCCGTCGGAGATCTGGACGACGTCCGGCGCCAACAGGTCCATCAGGGCCTGCACTTCGCCGCCGGCCGCCGCGGTCAGGAAACGCCGGACGATCTCCCGGGTGGAGTCGGAGTCCGGTTCGAAGCGGCGCCGCCGCGCGTGGACGTGACGGCGTGCCCGGTGGGCGGTCTGCCGGATCGCCGCCTCGTTCTTGCCGATCGAGGCGGCGATCTCGGCGTGGGTGTACCCGAACACGTCGTGCAGGACGAACACCGCGCGCTCGGTGGGGCTCAGCGTCTCCAGGACGAGCAGCATGGCCATCGACACCGACTCGGCGAGGACCACGTCCTCGCTCAGCTCCGGCGCGGTGCGGATCGGCTCGGGCAGCCACGTGCCGACGTACTCCTCGCGCCGCGCCCTGACGGCGCGCAGGTGGTTGAGCGCCTGCCGGGTCACGGTGCGCACGAGATAGGCGCGCGGATGGTCGACCGCGCCCCGGTCGACCGCGCTCCACCGCAGGTAGCTCTCCTGCACCACGTCCTCGGCATCGGCGGCGCTGCCCAGCATCTCGTAGGCGATGGTGAACAGCAGCGGTCGGTGCTCACTGAAGGCGTCGTCGTCGATCACACCCGACCCCCACCACGCACGGCCACTTGGGCATCACATCCGGCTCCTCTCCCGACACCCCATGGAGACACCCGGCCCCGCCCGAACGTGACAACCCGCCGCTGTGATTCAGCTCACGGCCGGCTTGAGGGTGTTCTCGCACCACTGGCGGAACGTGGTCGGCGTCGTCGACTCGGGAGTGCGCGGGGCGGCGTTGTCGAGGCCCTGGTTCTTGGCGTCGAACATGTCGACCATGCCCTGCGCCATCGGCTCGGTCATGCCGAACCCGGTCATCCGCTCCTTCAGCGCCGCGCCCGGAATCTGCCGGTAGCCGATCTCCGTTCCCAGGACCTCCGAGATGATCTGCGCCATCTCGTGGGGGGAGACGTCCTCGGGGCCGAGGCAGGCGACTTCGCCCGATCCCCGCCAGGAGTCGTCGAGCAGGAGCCGTGCCGCGGTGCCGGCGATGTCGGCGGTCGCGACGAACGGGCTCTTCAGGTCCGGGTCGATCGTCATGAAGAACGCCTGCTGTTCCCTGAGCGCGCTCGTCTGGTGGAGCAGGTTGTGCATGAACGAGGGGCAGACCACGGCCCGGTACGCCACGCCGGACGCGGCGATCAGGTCGTCCATCGCCAGCGAGGCGGTGACCGGGCCGGCGTGCGCGGCCATCGGCGTCCCGCGGCCCAGCGCCGAGATGCCGACGACGCGGCCGACGCCGTGGCGTACGAAGGCCTCGCACGCGGGGCGGGTGAAGTCGACGAAGGAGGCTTCGGCGCTCGGCGCCGCCGGGTCGGCCGGCGCGAGCCAGAACACGGCCTCGGCGCCGTCACACGCCCGGTCGATCACGGCGGCATCGCCGTGCGAGCCCGTGACGATCTCGGCGCGCTCGCGTACGTATGGTGCGAGGCGCGAGGGATCGCGGACGACGAGGCGCAGCGGTGCGCCGCGGTCGAGCAGGTCGTCGACGAGAAGACGGCCGATGGTGCTGGTGGGTGCGGTGATGACGATCATCTGGGTTCCTCTGCGAGTGCGAGTGCGAGTGCGAGTGCGAGTGCGGCCGTAGCCGTCGGGTGTCAGGACGGGCGGGGGATGTAGGCGAGGCCGTGGGCGCCGGGCTCGGTGCGCTTGGGGATGTCCAGCCGGGCCAGGACCCGCAGTGCGTGCAGGTCGACGATGTCGACGGTGGAGGAGGCGACGCAGGCCACGTACCCGAGCCTGCCGTCGGGGGAGGAGGTGATGGTCAGCGGGCAGAGCCCGACCTGCACCTCGCCCAGCTCCTTGCGCGTCTCGGCGTCGAACACCCTGAGCCGTCCCGGCGCGTGGCGCCGGACCCGCGACACCGGGTCGGGCTCCCCGCCCAGTTCGCCCGCGAGCAGCAGTCCGGTCGGCGTCAGGTGCACGGGCATCGCGACGTCCGCGGTGGGCAGGGTGTCGACGACGGACGCCGTCCGGGTGTCGATGACCCGGATGCCGGTGGCCGGCCGGTCCTGCGCGATGGCGGAGAAGGGGCGGGCGTAGGGTCCGGCGACGAAGACGTACGCGCCGTCGGCGGAGACGGCGAGGCCCTCGCTCCCCGGTACCTCGATCTTCGCGGTGAGGGTGCCCCGTTCGAGGTCGACGACCGAGACGAACGGCGCCTCCTTGTTGGTGGCGTAGCCCGTCCGCCCGGCCGGATCGATGGCGAACCAGTGCGGTACGGGGGCGTCCGTGGGGATCCTGCCCAGGGCCGTACGGGTTTCCGCGTCGATCACCACGATCCCGCCGGGCCGATCCTCCGAGGCTTCCACGGTGACGTACAGGCGGCCGCGCGCCGGGTCCAGCGCCAGCCCGTGCGGTCCGTGCTCCGGGGCCAGGTCGACGACCTCGACTATGCGGCGGGTGTCGGGGTCGATGACGGTCAGCTCCGTGCGCCGGCCGCTGTTGGCGCCGTAGTGGCCGGAGCTGTACGTGGTGGCGCACCACAACAGTCGCCTGACGGGGTCGAAGAGCAACTCGTGTGGTTCGGGCGGGACTTCCAGTGTGCTGAGGTGCCTGTCGGTGGCCGCGTCGAAGAACGAGACCGACGATCCGCTCTGGCTGATCACGGCCAGGACGTCGCCGTCCCGGCCGTCGCGGGGAGAGAGCTGCACAGCGGGCTCCTTGAGCGGGGCGAGGGGGTGCCACGCGTTTTCGCGGGCATCCCCACTCTCGGCCGCCAAAAGGTCCGCGACAATGCAAGGATCGGCATCCAATCCTTGACTCAGAGAGCAAAAATGCAGGTCGACGAAGGGGTGGGGAGGGCGGGGCGCCGTCAGCCGCTTCGGGGAGTGGTCGGCTCGTGGCCGGGATACACGTGACCGGGGGTCACGATGGAGGTGACCGCCTGGCCGAAGAGCGTGCTGGGCTCCTGGTTCCCGTACTGGTCGTCCGTGTTGAGGAGGATGACCATGGTCGCCCGGGCCTGCGGCAGGTAGACCGGCAGGACCTCGTACCCGGGGATCGAGCCGTTGTGGCCGATCCAGCCCTGGACGTTGAAGATGCCCAGCCCGTATCCGTCACCGGGAAGGTTCATCGGGGTCGTCTTCAGGCGTTCGGCCTGGGTCGCGGGCGTCAGCAGCCTGCCGGTGGCGAGGGTCTGGGCCCAGCTGTGCAGGTCTTGGAGGTCGGAGATCATCGCTCCGGCGGCCCAGGCCCAGGAGGGGTTCCAGTGGGTGGAGTCCTCGATCTTGCCGGAGGCCGTCTGGTCGGTGTAGCCGTGGGCGTACGGATCCGGCATGGCGGCACTCGTCGGGAAGACCGTGTGCCGCAGCCCCGCCGGTGCCAGGACCTCCTGCGTGATGACCTCGTGGAGCGGGCGGCCGGTGACCTTCTCGACGACCAGGCCGAGCAGGATCAGGTTCGTGTTGGAGTAGTCGAACCGCGCGCCCGGCTGGAACTGCACGGGGTGCTTGAAGGAGAAGTCGAGCAATTGCCGTGGCGTCATGCCCCGTTCCGGATCGGCCTGGAGTTTCTTGACGAAGCCTTCGTCCAGGCTGTAGTTGAAGAGCCCGCTGCGCATGCCGGCCAGTTGGCGCAGGGTGATGCGGTCCCCGTTCGGAACCCCCGTGACGTACGTGCCGATCGGATCGTCCAGAGCGATCTTCTTCTGGTCGACCAGCTGGAGGAGGGCGGTGACCGTGAACGTCTTGGTCTCGCTGCCGATGCGTACGTGGAGGTCGGTCGCCATCGGTGCGCGCGTCGCCTTGTCGGCCACGCCGAAGGTCTTCACGTAACTCCCCTTGCCGGGGGCCCACAGACCCACGGTCACGCCCGGCACCCGCGTCTCGCGCATGACCTGACGTATGGCCGCGTCCAGGCGCGCCGCGACGGCCGGTGTGAGCTGCGCGAAGTCCGCGTCGGTGGCCGGGGAGGGGGCGGGAGCGGGCACCGTCCGAGCGGTCGTCGTCCCACGGGCGGTCGTCGTCCCGTGAGCGGTCGTTGCGTGGGCGGCCGAGCGGGCGGCGGCCGCCGGGCCGATGAGCAGGCCTGCGGTGGCGGCGGCCACGCAGGCCCGGCGCAGCCGGATGTGGGTTCGCTTCACGGCACGTTCTCCCGCCGTCCGAGGGCCCCGGGCAACGTCACCAGGGTAGGCCCGGGCCACCGCGGTCGCGCGGCGAGCCGTGTGCCGGGGGCACCGCTCGCGGCGCGACGTCGTCAACAGGTGGTCAGGCCCCGCAGAACGGCGCGGTCCGTACGGATCCGCCGAGGTTCTCGTCGTCGGTGCCGAGGAGGGCTTCGCCGGATCCCGCCAGGCACTCGACCCCCTCGATCCGGTACCGGGGGA
Source organism: Streptomyces sp. NPDC051582 (assembly GCF_040681715.1). Taxonomy (NCBI): domain Bacteria; kingdom Bacillati; phylum Actinomycetota; class Actinomycetes; order Kitasatosporales; family Streptomycetaceae; genus Streptomyces; species Streptomyces sp. NPDC051582. The sequence continues at coordinate 28,832 of NZ_JBFAZJ010000012.1, read as the reverse complement.
ACGTGCCGAGCACGGTCGGGGACGGCGCGAGAGTGACGCGTACCCGGCCGGCGGCCGAGACGGTCACGCGGCCCGCCTCGCTCACCGCGGAGTCGAACGGGCCGTCATCGCCGGCGTCCGCCGCCGAACTCACGATGATCCGCCCGGAGTCGGTCACCGAGATGTCGGAGATGTGCCGCGTCGCTCCGGCGTCGGGATACGGTGCCCGGTAGGCGCGGCGGGTGACGCTGCCGAACAGCGGCTGCCCCCACGGTGCGAACGTGAGGGGAGCCGAGTACAGCGTGGCGGGACGGTCCGCCCCCGCTCCGCGGTCCGCCCACAGGGCGGCGAGGTTCCCGTTCCGGGCCACGAGCGCGAAACTCTCGAAGTCGTCGCCCTCCCCGATCGCCGGCAGCGGCGCGTAGTCGACCACCGTGGCGGTGCCGCCGACGACCTTCAGGCGGTAGACGATGCCGCGACTGGCCGACGCCATGTACTCGGAGGGCATCCCGGGGATGGCTTCGATGGCCTCCAGGTCGGAAGGCTCGGGCCCGTCCCAGGTGATCGGGGAGACGTCGTCCGAGCCCTCCCGGTGCGTGATCCGGGACAGGCGCTTCTGTCCGGTCCGCTTGCTGTCGTGCACGACCAGCGCGTGCACTCCGGCTCCGTCCGCGGTACGGCCTTCGAACGCGATGCCGCTGACACCGCCGAGGGCGTCCTCGCCCACCTTCTGCCATGTGCCGGCCGCGCCGGCCTGGGTGGTGCCGAGCATCGTCAGCAGCGCCGTCGCCGCGGCCGACCAAGCCGCGCGCTGCAACTTCGGGAGCTTCACTGGGATCGTTCGCCTTCCCTCTGACAGACGCGATGTCACGCGCCGGGAGGCAGGTTATTGATCATGGTCGGTGCAGCTCAACGACCCTTACGCCATGTGGGGGGAGCGCGAAGGAGTGACGGCCTCGCACCCGGAGCGGCTGTCGTTCGGCCCCCTGGGGTGGTGCAGGTGCAAAAGTGTAGTCGTTGCACTTTCATATCCGCTGTGCTCTTCTGGGGGCATGAGTACCTCAACCCTGCCCCGCATCGCGATCATCGGAGCCGGACCCGGCGGCCTGACCTGTGCCCGCATCCTCCAGCGCCACGGCATCTCCGCCACGGTCTACGACCGGGACGCCTCCCGCTCCGCCCGCGACCAGGGCGGCACCCTCGACATGCATCCCGAATCCGGCCAGAAGGCCCTGCGGGAAGCCGGACTGCTCGACGGGTTCGCGGCGTCGGCCCGCCCCGAAGGCGGGCAGCTGCGTCTGGTCGGCCGCGACGGCCGGGTCCTGCTCGACACGGCCCCGCCCGAGCTCGACGGCGCGACCGGCGCCGTCGTGGGCAGTCCCGAAATCGACCGGGGCCGGCTGCGCGACCTCCTGCTGAACTCGCTCCACCCCGACACCGTGCGCTGGAACCACGGGCTCGCCCACGTCGAGCCCCTCACCGTGGGCGTCCACCGCCTGCACTTCGCCGACGGCGCCACGACCGACGCCGACCTCGTCATCGGCGCCGACGGCGCCTGGTCGACGGTCCGGCGGCGGCTCTCGGACGCGACCCCGATCTACACCGGCGTCACGTTCGTCGAAACCGGCCTCGACGACGCCGACACCCGTCACCCCGCACTCGCCGCGCTCACCGGAGACGGCACCATGATGGCCCTCGACGACAACCGGGGCTTCATCGCCCAGCGCAACGGCAACCGGCACGTACGCGTGTACGTCGGCATGCGCACCGGCGAGAACTGGCACCGGGACGCCGGCCTCGATGCGAGCGACGAAGTCGCCGTACGCGAGGCACTGCTCAAGGAGTTCACCGGCTGGAGCCCCGACCTGCTCGGCTTCATCACCGACACGGACACCGGTTACACCAACCGGCCGCTGTACGCCCTGCCCGTGCCCCACGCCTGGCCGCACACTCCGGGCCTCACCCTCCTCGGTGACGCCGCCCACCTCATGTCGCCGTTCTCCGGCATGGGCGCCAACCTCGCCATGCTCGACGGGGCCGACCTCGCCCGCGCCCTCGTCGACGCCACCACCACGACCGACGACGCCGTCCGCGCCTACGAGGAACTCCTGCTGCCCCGCTCCGCCGCGGCCGCCGAAGGTGCCGCCGAGGGAATCGCCGGCGCCTTCGCGCCCGACAGCGCCGCCCAGACCCTCGCCCACATGACCCGCAACCACTGATCCGATCCCGGCGGCGGGTACGGCGGGTACGGCGGGTACGGCGGGTACGGCGGGTGCGGCGGGTGCTGGTGCCCGGGGTGGCGCACTCGCCGGTCGGTGAGGGCGGGCCCGTCAGAGGCGTACCGCGCTCAGGATCGCCGCCGTGGACGCCATCCGGCCCGGGGGGTCCCAGGTACAGGTGCGGACGGGGTCGAATCCGGCCACCCTCACCATGTTCGCGAGGGTGGTGAGGTCGGCGGGGAGCCACTTCTCGTGGGCCGCGAGGAGGAGGCGGCCACCGGGGCGCAGCACGCGGTGCAGTTCGGTCAGTCCGGCCGGCACGTCGGGCCACAGCTGAAGGTTGTTGACGGAGATCACGACGTCGACCGCGGCGTCGGCCGCGCCGGTCCGTGCGGCAGAGCCGGCGGCGAGGTGGAGCCGGCCGCGGGCGATCGGGGACGCGCAGCGGCGGCGGGCCATGGCGAGCATGACGCCGGAAGGGTCGACACCGATCACGTGGGCGCAGCGGCGGGCCGCGGCTTCGAGCCCGACCCCGGGGCCGGGCCCGACGACCAGGACCACGTCCTGCTCGCCGGGCTCGGCGAGGGCGACGGCATGGAGCTCGGTGGCTGCGTTCCCGTGCGCCATGAGCCGGCCCCCGAGGCGGCCGAGCAGCCCGCTGGGCCGGCCGAACGCCTTGGTCAGGAGGCGCTGAGTGATGCTCTCCACGCCGCCATGGAACCACGCGGGCGCGCCCGTCGCGGGCATTGCCGTCGCCCGTACGCTCACCGGAAGAAGAAGGGCCTCGTGGTAGATTCGAGGGGTTCGTGCACAGGTGGACGTAGGGATGAAAGGGAGGTGGGGTCGATGGCCGCGCACAAGGCCACTGCGCAGCGCAGCGCCCGGACCGCCCTCACGTCCCGGGCGACGGCCTGACCCGGCCGACCCCGCCTCGCCGAGAGCGTGAGCTCGCGAGGCAGTCCCCGCACGAACCGACCATGAAACGGATCTCCATCCCTCATGCGTACCCACAGCAACCGGATCACGCGCGCCGAGACCCGCGCGGACATCCCGGCCGTCCGCGCCATCAACCTCGCCGCGTTCGAGACCCCGCTCGAAGCCGACCTCGTCGACGCCCTGCGCGCCGACTCCGCCTGGATCGACGGCCTCTCGATCGTCTCCGTCGACGGTGACGGCAGGCCCGTCGGCCACGCGCTGCTCACCCGCTGCCACATCGGCGACACCGAGGCCCTGTGCCTGGCCCCCGTCGCCGTACTGCCCGGGTACCAGAAGACCGGCGTCGGCTCCGCCGCCGTCCGCGCGGCTCTGCGGGCCGCCCAGGACATGGGCGAGCGCTTCGTCACCGTCCTCGGACACCCGGCGTACTACCCGCGGTTCGGGTTCACCCGGGCTTCGACCCACGGCATCGGCCTGAGCATCGAGGTCCCGGACGAGGCCATGATGGCCCTCGCGCTCGACGGGGCCCACCCGCTGCCGAGCGGCACCGTCCGCTACGCGGCGCCGTTCGGGATCTGACCACCCGCCCCCGCCCGGGTGAGGGCCGCGCGCCCCTCACCCGGGCCCGGGGCGCGGGTCCTGGTGAGGGGCGCGGGCCGTTCCTGCTAGAAGGCCGAGTGGGTGAACCAGAGGGTGAGCAGGTCCTGGTCGCCGCGCAGATCGAAGGCGTCGCCGCGGCGGTCCAGGCGGCCGTAGAGGAGCAGGAGCAGGTCCTCGGCCGTTCCCCGTACGGCGGCGTCCGCCGCGCGGGCCCCGGAGTCGTCGGCGTCGTCGGCGATCAGCGCGAAACCGTCCGGGCGCAAGCCGACCAGCCAGTCGCCGTCGCCGTCAGTGCAGCTGAAGCGGATGGTCCGGTCGGGAGCCCGCAGTTGGGCGGTGAGCGGCGCGAAGGAGGACGCGAAGGGCAGGTTGGTCAGGAACTCGTCGACGCCGTCGACGGCCAGTGGACGCTCGATGTGCGGGGTGATCCCCAGGGCGAGTTCCGCGTCGGCCCGGTGGACGAGGGTCTCGAAGAGCATGCGCCGGACCCAGAACCGGGCGTGCTGGTCGACTCCCCAGGCCCACATCGGTGCGTCCAGGTCGGTGGCGGCGAACACCTCGGCGGCCTCCGCGGCGCTCACGGCCAGCCAGTCCGGGAGCCCGGCGCGCTCCTTTGGCAGGCGCAGGTCCACGTCACGGCTGGTCGGCGGCTGCTGGACCCGCTGACGGAGCAGCTCGGTGAACCAGCGGTGCACGCTGCCGACGTGCCGGGTGAGGTCCGCGAGGGTCCAGCCGGGGCAGGTCGGCACCGGGGCGGAGAGGTCCGCCGCCTTGACGGTGGCGACGAATCCGGCCGCCTCGGCGGCGACGGCCGCTGTGTGCTGGGCGGGGTTCATGGGTGGGCCCTTCATCTGGTGCTGCTGCCCGGCGGAGAGGATGCTTAAGGATATGGATGATTGACATGCTTAAGTAATGGCGAAGGTAATTCGCGAGCCGGGCGATGTCAACTCCCGGCGCCCACGACCACGCGCGACCCATTGGGCACGTGAGTTCTGAACCCTCTGCCGACATCCGACGTTTCCTGTGTAGGGAGCCTCCCTGGCGCCGTCGAACCGAGAGGGGATTCACTGTGATACGTCCGGTTGTCCAACGCGGTCGGAGCGTGATCGAGGCCGATGCCCCGGCGGTCTTGCCCGGATTGTCCGCACCGGCCTGCCGGAACGCCGATCCGGCCCTGTTCTTCCCGGCGTACGGCGTGCCGCTGAGCCAGGTTCAGATCACGGCCGCCAAGGAGCTGTGCACCGGCTGCCCGGTCCGTGAGGAGTGCCTGGCGATAGCCGTCCGGTCGGACGAGAGCGACGGCATCTGGGGCGGCACCACACCGCTTGAGCGGCGCCGGATGAGGCTGCAACTGGCGCGCATGCGGCAGGGTGCGGAGCTGGCCCGGGCGGTGGTGTCGGGCGAGGAGCCGCAGGTGCTCCAGGCCCTGCGGCCCGCCGTGGTGCACAGCCTCTTCCGGATGGGATGGAACGCCGAACGCATCGGCTGCGCACTGGCCATGACGTCGAGTCAGGTGGACCAGGCCCGGGCCATGGCGGCCCGGTCCCAGGCGTTCCTCGCCCTCATGGAGCGGCACTACCCCAAGGGCTGGACCTGACCGTACCGGCCGTGGTGGCCGACGTGGCGGGCCGTACCGCGATCCCGTCTGCAGCGGCGGCCGCAGGCCCCCGTCGGTGCCGCTCGGTGAGGCTCTCGGCGGTCGGGCAGCCCCGGGGGGAGTTGGGTCTCGTCATGCTAGTGGACTCTCATAACGAGAGCCCGCGGTGCTAAAGTGGAGCCGTGGACACGACGGACACGGGGCGCAGCAACCAGAAGAAGCGCACGCGTACGGCGATCATCGAGGCCGCCCGCGATCTCATCGGCACCGGCGCCGAGGTGACGATGCCGGCGATCGCCCGCGCGGCCCTGGTCTCCGACGCGACCGCCTACCGGTACTTCCCCGACCTTCCGTCGCTGATCAGCGAGGCGCTCGCCGGGGTCTGGCCCGCGCCCGCCGATGCGCTCCGACCGGTCCAGGGTTCCCGGGACCCCGTCGAACGCGTGGCCTTCGCCTGTGAGTTCCTGCTGCGCGGAGTGCTCGCCCGGCAGGGGGCGGTGCGCGCGATGATCTCCGCCACCATCACCCGCCCGGAGGCGGCGTCCGGGCGGCCCGGCATCCGCTTCGGCCTCATCGACGAGGCGCTCGTTCCGCTCCAGGGCGCCTTGGGGGAGGCGGATCCGGCCGCCTTCGCCCAGCTCAAGCGGGATCTCGCGGTGGTCGTCAGCGCGGAAGCCCTGTTCAGCCTCACCGATCTCTGTGGACTCGCCCCCGACGAGGCCGTCGCCAGCGCCGTGAGTACGGCGCGGACCCTGACGGAGGCGGCCGTCCGGGCGATCGGGCAGGGGCGGAACCACCTCACCGGGACCGGCCGGGAGCCGAACGGCCCCCCGGAACGTGTCGCCGCGCCCGACACCGGTCCCGGCGTGGAACCGTTTCCGCATGACTGAAGGATCGGCACCTCACCTCTCCCCGGCGCGGATCACCGTACTGGGCGTCCAACCCGGCAATCCGCCCTTTCGCATCGTGGAGGTGGACGGAGAGTTCGTCGGCAGGGCGATGTCGATGACGGACGTACTGCTGATCGCCGCGGAGGTGGGGGTCCCGATCCACGACCTCGACGACCTGGACGTGGTGCGCTGGGTCGGCGGCGGCAAGTTCACCTGGACCCCGCACTAACCGTGTCACGGCCATGACGAGGTTGCGATGCCAGGGGCGTTCGCCGTCTGTTCTGCCGCGTCTTCACGCACCTCGACCGGGAGGGCGGTGACCTCGGCGAGCGCAGCTGCGGGCCGTGACCGGATCCACGGACCGGCCTTTCGGCCCCGCGGTCCAGGCCCGGTGCCCGTCCGGCTCGGGATGCGGATCACGGCGGATGTCGGGATGCTGGATGCGCCAGCATTTTCAAGGAGGCCGTAATGTCGATGCTCGACAAGCTCAAGGGCATGCTCAAGGGCCATGAGGACGTGGCCCGGCAAGGGGTCGACAAGGCCGGCGACGCGTTCGACGCGAAGACCGGCAACAAGTACCAGAGCCAGGTCGACACGGCCCAGCAGAAGATCAACGAGCAGCTGGGGACCGACAAGCCCCAGGACACCCCGCCGCAGCCCTGACGCCCGCGGGCGCCCCGGCGCCCCCGGCGCCTGACGCGGTAGCAAGCCGCCCGAGCCGTACGGCCCGGCCCTCCGTGCCCGGAGCGCCGGGCCGTGTGCGTGCTCGCCGGGCAGCTCAACGCGCAGCGCAGGCCGGGGGGTCAGGGGGACTGCGGTCCGCAGCCTCGGCTGCCGGCCAGGGTGCGGTCGAGGAGGGGGAGCAGACGGTCCCAGTGGCGCTGCGCAGCGGCCGGGTCGAAGGCGTCCGTGTCGGACATCGTGAAGCCGTGGACGGTGCCGGGGTACATCTCGATGGCGTGGCCGACACCCGCTGCGTCCAACGCCCGGCCCAGCTCGCTGATGCCCTCGGGCGACAAGTCGTTCTCGGCCAGGCCGATGTGGACTTCGGCGGTGAGCTTGGCGACGAGGCGGTGCGGGCTGTCGGGTGCCTCGGTGACCAGGGGGCCGGGGTGGAATCCGGCCACGGCGGCGACCTGGTCGGGGTGGGCCGACGCCGTGCGCATCGCCAGGACGGCGCCCATGCAGTAGCCGATCACACCGACGGGCCCGGCGCCGACCTCGGGCTGGGCGGTGAGGAACCCGAGGTACGCGTCCGCGTCGCTCAGGGCGCGTTCGGTCGTGTGCGCCCGGACCAGGGGCATCAGCTCGGCGAAGACCGCGGGCCGCATCTCGGCGGTGATGTGCTCGGGAATTCGGGTCACCGGTGCCGGGCCGTGCCGGTAGTAGACGTTGGGGACGAGCACGTAGTACCCGTGCCCGGCCAATTCGCGTGCCCTCTGCTCCAGTTCGGGCCGCAGGCCGATGGCGTCCATGTACAGCAGCACCCCCGGGTGCCGCTCGCCGTCGTCGGGGAAGGCGGCGAAGGAGTCTGCCTGGCCGTCCGTGGTGGGAATCTGTAACGTCTTCGTGGGCATGATGGATCTTCCTCCCTTGGATGCGTGCCAGTAGATCACCGGGCGCGGTGTCAGAGCCGGTTCCTCGCCACCACGGGAGGGGGGAGGGGCACGCAGGTGGGCGCGAGCACAGGCACGGCCGGTCGGGGAGTCGAGATGACCCGGGTGGGTGGTCGGTGGCGGGTGACCCGGCCGTGGCCCGACCGGTTGCGCCCGTACGTGCACAGCTACGCCGGCTACTGGGAGGCCGGGACGACGCCCTATCGCGTGCGGTTGGTTCCCACGGGCCGGGCCGTCGTGGTCATCAGCCTGGGGGAGCCGTTCACCCAGGTGCGCCGCCTGGGGGACCCGAGCCCGAGCATTCAGGTGACCGGTTCGCTCGTGGCGGGTCTGGAGGACGGACCCCGGGTGTGTGACCATCCGGGCGGTCAGGAGGCGATTCGGCTGGAACTCACCCCGCTCGGTGCCTACCGGCTGTTCGCCTTGCCGATGAGCGAGTTGACCAACCGGGTGGTCGGGCTGTGCGACGTCCTCGGACCGGAGGCCGCACTGCTGGCGGAGCAGCTGGCGGCCACCGCCGACTGGGGAGCCCGCTTCGACCTGCTGGACATCGCGTTGTCGGCCCGGATCGAGCGCGGCCCGGATGCCGCGCCCGAGGTGAGCCACGCCTGGCGACTGCTGGTCCGCGCCGGCGGCGCGATCCCGGTCGGCCGGATCGCGGCCGAAGTGGGCTGGAGCCAGGGGTACTTGGTCCGCCGGTTCACCGAACAGGTGGGTCTGACGCCCAAGACGTCCGCCCGCGTGCTGCGCTTCCACCGGGCCGTGAGGCTGCTCACGCGCGAGGGCTCGAACCTGACCGAAGTGACCGCCGCCTGCGGCTTCTACGACCAGGCGCACCTCAACCGCGAGTTCCGCGCCCTGGCCGAGACCACTCCGGGCCGGATGGCCGCCGCCCGCGTGACGGAGGGAGCGCTCGCCCTGTGAGGGGCGAGGTCAAATTCGTCCAAGCCAGGGCGGGTGCGCGTCGCTAGTGTCTCGGTTCGTAGTTGATCAGGAACCCGGGCCCGGGGAACGCCGCTGCCGCGAGGAGACGAGGAAGAGGTCTTCACCCGGCGGCCGGAGGCGGACCCGGGCGGCGGTGAATCCAGCCCGGACTTGGGAGCACTCGATGGAAGACCTGCTGCGCATCCTCGTGGCCGGCGCGCTCAGCGGAGGATTGATCGGTTTGGCGGGAGCCCTCGGCCGAAACCGCCGCAGGCGCCGGGAGAACGGTGGATCCGACCACCGATGACCGCGCGCGGATGTCGCCGACCACGGGGGAGTCGGCGACATCCGGCTTCATCGTCCGGCGTCAGTTCTTTTCGTACGAGCCGAAGAGGTCGACGATCAGGTCGGTCGGCTCCCAGCCCCGGTTCCAGAAGTCGACGACACCGGTGGTGCCGGTGCTCGCCTGGACCAGGTTGGCGACGGTGGCGCCCTTCGTCCAGTTCAGGACGGAGGAGTCCGGCGGGGTCGGCCGGACGTCCTTGCCGGCGATGTAGTCGTCGAGGCTGTTCGGGTCCGGGGCGACCGAGAGGTGCCCGCTGCCCTGCGTGTTGGTCACCGTGACGTTCATGACGAGCGCCTCAAGCGCCCGGCCGTTCGTCCACACGCTCTCGCGGTGGTAGTCCTGGCCGGCGAGCTGGAACTGCGAGGTGCGCGAGTCGTACCGGCGCTCGGGCTCCATCGGCAGGTAGGCGGCCTTGCCGTCGGCACTGTAGTAGCCGGTGACGTCCACGATGACGTCCGCCGGGTCCCAGGCGCCGTTGCGGATATTGATCTTGCCGTCCGGTCCGACCGGCACGATCACCGCGTTGGCGACCGTCTGGCCCGCCGTGAAGTTCACGCTGGACGTGGACGGCGCCTGCTGACCGCTCGGGAACGCGGTCAGGTGCCCGGAGCCCTTCGGCCCGGTGGCGGTGATGTTGAGTGCCACGGCCGTGACGCCGGCGGCGGGCAGTCCGCCCTGGCCTGCGATCTGGACGCCGAAGGTGGTCCGACCGGCGACCTGGCCCGCGGCCGTGCCCAGTCCGGCGCGGGTGTCGACGAGCCGGGACGGCTTGACCGAGGTGTATCCGGCGGCGGCGGAGCGGGTGAAGTAGCCCGTCACGTCGGCGATCAGATCCACCGGACCCTCGCTGCGGTTGGCCAGCTCGACGTACCCGTCCTCGCCGACCGGCACGATCGCCAGGTTCGGTACGGTCTGTCCCGCCGCGAAGTTGACGTTCGAGGTGGTCGGCTGCTTCTTGCCGGAGGCGTACGCGATGACGTGTCCGCCCGACGGGGTGTTGGTGGCCGTGATGTTCAGGGCCACGGCGGTCACTCCGGCCGGGATGTCGCCGTTGCCGGCGATCTTCACCCGGGTCGTGCCGTACGGTGCGACGGCGCCGCCGGCCTGAGTGCCGGTACCGGTGCCGTCGCGGGTGTCGAGCAGCCGGACGGGTGCGTGCGGGGTGAACTCGGAGCCGTCCAGGACGATGTCCTGGGTCGTGGTCGCGGTCACCTTGTGGTACGTGTCGGTGGCCGTGATCGTGATCTTGTGGGTGCCGACCTCCGCGTACCTGTGGTCGACGAACACGAGGGCGCCGGCCATGCCGTATTCCCGGACGGTGGTGCCGTCGCCCCAGTCGATGTCGTAACTGACGACGCTGCTGGTCAGGTCGGTGGTGACCGAGGTCGCCAGCCCCACGCTGTGCGCGTGGGAGTTGACCGCGCCCATCGACACGTCGAAGTACTCGCCCTGCTGAGAGCGGGCCTGCGCGCCGGAACCGGCCGCGGCGTCGGCCTTGGCCTTCGCCTGCTTCGCGGCGAGGTCCTTGACGGCGGCCGCCTTGGCCGCGGCCCGCGCGGAGGCGTCCTGAGCCGTGGCGTCCTGGGCGGAACCGGCCGCGGGGGCCGGGGAAGTGGCGGTCGCGGCCCGGCCGTGGTCGGCGGACGGTCCGGCTGCCTGTGCCGTGACGGGTACGAAGCCGACGGCTGCCGCGGCGACGGCGGCGGAGATCATGACGCGGTGACGGTACACCGGCCCCCCAATTTGTTGAATTCGTTCAAAAAGTCATGATCAGATTACACGGCGGCCGGGCTGATCCCGCCGGCCGGGGCCCCGCCGCGAGGGCCGCCGGCCGGCGGGCCGGTCCGGGTGCGGGTGACCGGGTGCGGGCCCTACGAGGGCAGGGGGCCGTCCTGGGCCGCGGGGAGCCATTCGGGGCGGTCGAGGAAGGCGAGTACGGCCCGCTTCTCGGGGAGGTGGATCTCCGGCAGGTCGATCTCCGGCAGCGTGATCTCGCCCTGACGGACGAACCCGATCCGGCCCAGCAGGGCGATCGCCTTCTCGTTGCGGGCGTCGGGCTCGCCCACGGCGCGCAGAACGGACGGATCGCGGAACGCGAAGCGGATGAGCGAGCCGATGAGGGTCCGGCTGAAGCCGGGGCGGGGCCGGCCGGCGATCGGCGCGAGCATGAGGTGGACGCCGATGTCGCCCTCCCGCACCTCGTAGCACTCGCTGACCCGGTCCTCCTCCGGCCGGTACGTCTGGAACAGCGCCACCGGCTCGCCGTCGAGCCGGACCATGTACGCATGGTGGGTGTCCCGGCGGTCCACGTCCTCGTAGATCTCTTGCACCAACTCCCGGCTGCAGCCGTTCATGCCCCAGAATTCGGCGCGCTCCTCGGCGACCCAGGCGTGCAGCACGGCGGAATCGGACGCGGGGTCGACGGGGGTGAAGCGGACGGTGCCGAAGTCTTCGACCGTCTCGGTGAAGACGTCGGCGCGCGGGGTGGTGGCGAGGACGGTGGACTCGGGTCTCATGCGGCTGTCGTTTCCTTCGTGATGGCGGGTCCGGCCGGCGGTGGGCGCACCGGATCCGCGAGTTAATTAGGTTAGGCTGGCCTAAGTGTAGGTCCTGATTGGCTCGATGTAGTACAGGGCGGTGTCGCAAAATGGTTGGCCGCTCGGTCGTCCCGCTGTCGGGGCGCGGGGCGACTCCCGTCGATCAGGCCGACGGCCCGTCGTGCCGCCGTCGCACCATCTCGGAGATCCAGGTGGGTGCGTACGGGGACGTGCAACCCCGGGGCGTCGGGTAGTCCTTGAGCACCTCCAGGCGCTCGCCGATGGCGATCGCCCGGGCGCGGTGCTCCGGGTGCTCGATCCCGATCTGGGCCAGGCAGTGGTTCATCGCCCACTGGAGGCGGTCCGGGGCGTCCTTCATGTCCGCCTCGATCACGTCGAGCAGCCCGGCGAGGTCCAGGCCCTCGGGCTTCTTCGCCACGCGCTCGGTGGTCAGGGCCCAGCCGGCACTCGCCACCACCGGGTCGGGATCGGCGGACCAGGCGAGCCGCAGCTCCTCGGCGTGCGGGCTCTTCTTCACCACGTAGTTGACGAGCCAGTCGTGCACCTTGGGCGTGCGCGCCTCGCGCAGCATCGCGTCCAGCTCCCCGCGCTCGAAGGCTTTCGGGCGGCAGATCAGGAGTGCCAGCAGTCTCGCCGCGCTGTCCTGCGTGTCCCACAGCCCGCGGGCGAGTTCCGCTCGTGTCTTCAGCCGCTTGGCGAGCGCGCGCAGCTTGCCGAGGTTCACCCCGTGGTCGTCGCCGTGCCTCTCGTTCACGGCGCGGGTCTTCGAGTCGGCCATCCCGGCCAGCTCGGCCATCACCTCGGCCACCGTGGTTTCCGCCATCTCGGCCATCTTGGCCCTCCTTTCCGATATGTGCTGGATTCAGCCTATGGCCGAAATTCGCCCCACCTTGGGTGGCCGCGGGGAACATGGCCGAACTCCTGCGAAATCCGACTGCCGTTCGTCTGGCGTATCCGTCGGCGTCACGTCAGGCTCCCTCTCCGGTAGTCCCGGCACGCTGTTCTGAGTGCGCTCCAGCACTCCTCGATCAAAAGCAGAGGTCACTCTCGCCATGGCAGAACTGAACCGCCGCCGTTTCCTCCAGCTCACCGGTGGCGCCGCCGCCCTGACCCTGCTCAACGAGAGCATCGCGCGCGCCGCCGCCATCCCCGCGCAGGGGACGACCGGGACGATCGCCGATGTCGAGCACGTCGTGGTCCTGATGCAGGAGAATCGTTCCTTCGACCACTACTTCGGTGCGTTGCGCGGTATCCGCGGTTTCGGTGATCCGCGCCCGGTGACCCTGCCCAGCGGCAAGTCCGTGTGGCACCAGAGCGACAACGCAGGCAAGGAGACGCTGCCGTTCCGGCCGCCCTCCGACGACCTGGGCATGGAGTACCTCCAGGGCCTCAACCACGACTGGGCGGGCGGCCAGAGCGCCTTCAACAAGGGCAAGTACGACAACTGGGTGCCCGCCAAGACGCCGGCCACGATGGCCCACCTGACGCGCGAGGACATCCCGTTCCACTACGCGCTCGCCGACGCGTTCACCATCTGCGACGCCTACCACTGCTCGTTCATCGGCTCGACCGACCCGAACCGCTACTACCTCTGGTCGGGCCACACCGGCAACGACGGCAAGGGCGGCGGCCCGGTCCTCAACAACGCCGAGGCCGGCTACAGCTGGACCACCTACCCCGAGCGCCTTGAGTCGGCCGGCGTCTCCTGGAAGGTCTACCAGGACGTCGGCGACGGCCTCGACGCCGCCGGTTCCTGGGGCTGGATCAACGACGCCTTCCGCGGCAACTACGGCGACAACTCGCTGCTCTACTTCAACAACTACCGGGGCGCCCAGCCCGGCACCCCGCTGTACGAAAAGGCCCGCACCGGTACCGACGCCCGCACCGGCGAGGGCTACTTCGACAAGCTGCGCGCCGACGTCACCGCCGGCACCCTGCCCCAGGTCTCCTGGATCGCTGCCCCCGAGGCGTTCAGCGAGCACTCCAACTGGCCGGCCAACTTCGGCGCCTGGTACATCGCGCAGGTGCTGGACGCGCTCACCTCCAACCCCGACGTGTGGGCCCGTACCGCGCTGTTCATCACGTACGACGAGAACGACGGCTTCTTCGACCACGTGGTGCCGCCGTACGCCCCCGCCAACGCCAACCAGGGCCTGTCGACCGTCTCCACCGCGCTGGACGTCTTCCCCGGCAAGGCCGGCTACGTCGCCGGCCCGTACGGTCTGGGCCCGCGCGTCCCGATGCTCGTCGTCTCGCCCTGGAGCACCGGCGGCTACTCCTGCTCCGAGACCTTCGACCACACCTCGGTCATCCGCTTCATGGAGAAGCGCTTCGGCGTGCAGGAACCCAACATCTCGCCGTGGCGCCGCGCCGTCTGCGGCGACCTGACCTCCGCCTTCGACTTCGCCCGCAAGGACACCGACACGATCCGGCTGCCCGACACCGGCCCCTGGGAGCCGCAGGACCGCGAGCGCCACCCCAACTTCCTGGCCACCCCGCCGGCGGTGGGGGCGATGCCGCTCCAGGAGAAGGGACTGTGCAACACCCGTCCGCTGAAGTACGCCCCGTACGTGGACGGCGCGGCCCTCACCGGCGAGGGCAAGTTCAAGCTGACGTTCAGCGGCGGCCCGGACCTGGGCGCGCAGTTCTACATCACCTCCGCCAACCGGACCGACGCCCCCTGGACGTACACCACCGAGGCCGGCAAGTCGATCTCGGACACCTGGAACACCGTCTACTCGGCCGGGGTCACGGACCTGACCGTCCACGGCCCCAACGGCTTCCTGCGCGGCTTCCGCAACCCCGGCACCACCCCCGGACCCGAGGTCACCGCGCGCCACAACGCAACCACCGGCAACCTGGACCTCACCCTCACCAACGCGGGCGCGTCGACCGCGACCCTCACGGTCACCAACGCCTACGGCGGCGGCCCCAAGCGCCTCACGGTCGCCAAGGGGGCCACCACCACGTACAGCGTTCCCCTGCGGAGCACGCGGCGCTGGTACGACGTGACGGTCACCGCGTCCGAGTTCCCCGGCTTCGGCCGCCGCTTCGCCGGCAAGGTCGAGACCGGCGCGGCCGGCCTCTCCGACCCGGGCATCCTGACGGAGCAGGGCGGCTCCTGAGCACCCGGCCCCGATGACGGCCCGGTCCGGGTGACGGCTCGGCCCCGATGACGGCCCGGTCCGGACGGCGGCCCGTTCCTCCCGGCCCGAGCCCCGCTCCGCGGAACCCTCCGCGGAGCGGGCCCCTCGCCGTACGCGCTCACGCCCCGCGGGCCGCCAGGGTGCGGGCCGCGGTCTTCTCCAGGTGCGCGCCGAACATCGCGGCCGGGTCCTCGACGCCGAGCCGGTGCAGGGCGACCATGGCCGTCACCAGTACGTCGCACACCTCCGCCTCCACGTCCCGCCACGAGTGGGACAGCCCCTTGCGGGGGTTGGTGCCGGTGGCGCCGATGACTGCCTGGGCGGCCTCGCCGAACTCCTCCCCGATCTTGAGCACTTGCAGGATCCGGCGCTGCTCCGCGGGAACATGGGCGGCGGCCTCGTCGAGGAAGGCGGCGAGCTCCCCGGTGACGGCCCAGGCGTTCTTCTCCACGGTGGTTCCCCTTCGTCCGGCTGTTGTCCGTTCTCAGTCACATGAACGAATGGGATGACGTTCGGGATGCTCTCCTACCGGATCAGCGCGAACGCACCGGCCGCGACCGCCCCGCCCACCACGGCGCCCGCCACGACCTGGGCGAGGGTGTGGTCCGCCAACTCCACCCTGGACCAGCCGACGACGGCGATCAGGGGACAGGCGAGGAGGACCCGGGGTCCGTAGGTCATGGTGAGCATCGCGACGCTTCCGCAGGAGACGGCGGCGTGCACGCTGATCTTCCAGGCGGGGGTCACGGCGAGGAGGGCCACGAGGGTGGCCAGCATGGCCGATGTCAGCGCGATCATGGTGCGGGGGGCGCCGAAGGCCCAGAGCGCCGCGATGCCGATGGCCACCGAGCCGGCGACGAAGGTCATCACGAGGATGCGCTGCTGCCGCCGGCCGACGTGCCGGTCGGCCCAGCGCCCGCGGTGGATGCCGTACTTGATGAAGGCCAGCGGTATGACGGCGGTGAACAGGCAGCCGAGGAGACCCCATCCGATCCCGGCGAGGCGGCCGGTGTGCCAGCCGGTGAGGACGGTGTCGGCGATGATCCACGTCTTGGGATCGAGCCCGTCGGTGATCAGGCGGGCGGCCCGCGACTCGTGGGGCTGATCGGTCGCCGCCGCGGTCGCCGTGGCCGCGGTCGCGCTCGTACTCGTGCGGGTCACGTCGTGGCCTCCGGGCGGGTCGTGGTGAGGAGTCGCCGGCCACGGGGAGGGGCGGAACGGGACGAGTCCGATGATCCTCTCAAGCCGAGCGCCGTCCCACCACCGTCAACGGCCGACTCCGGCCCGGGGGATGACGGGCCTCCCCGCGCACCCGATCCGGCGCCGTTTCACTTCGTCGGGCCGGGATCGGCACTGCTGCGTTCGTCCTCCCGCGCCTGCCAGGCGGCCGAGTCGATCCGCGAGCGGTACGCCTCCAGCGGCTGGGACCTGTCCAGGTGCACCGTCCACGCCCACAGGACGACCGCCGCCAGCAGGAAGCAGCCCGCCACGCCCAGGACCGCGTCGACCTCCTCGGCCCGGGAGGCCGCGTCCGGCCCGAAGAAGGCGGGAGGACCGTCGATGGTCATGCTCACCCACCAGGCGAGCGCCCCGTTGAACCCGAGGAGGGCCAGCCAGTACAGGGCCCGCACGGCCTGCGCCGCGGCGCCGTTCAGCGGGCGCAGCAGCAGGAGGCGCCGCAGCCTCCCCGGCCCCCCGCGGTGGCGGCGCGCCGCGGCCTCGAAGCTGCGCACCGACTCGTAGCACGCGTCGAGCCAGAGGCCGGGCTCCGGGTCGGGGGCCCCGGTCGGAGCCAGTCTCTTGGCCTCGATCCAGCCGGTGATGAACTGGACCTCCATCTGCGCCTTCTCCAGCCTCTTGCGGTAGTGGTGGTCGGCGCTCCGGGTTTCGCGCCGGTCCCTGACGACGAGGCCGACCGCGCCCACCAGACCGGTGATCACCGGCACGAGGAACGGAGCGAACGACACCAGGGAATCCAGACCAGGCACCGGCAATGCCTCCTCATCCGACCCGGCCTCGGCTGGGGGCCTCCCACCAGCCTTGCACCTCCCACGGCGCCCGCACCGCTCCGTACGGCCGTTCGGGTGGCCGCCGCGGAGCCGGGCGGCCGGTCACGGCCCGAAGGCCTGGAGGCGCACGGCCGCCGCCCCGAAGCTCTGGACTTGCTCAAACCGCGCTCGGGCGGACGATCGCGGGAGGCATCCTTCCCGCACGATCGGAAGATCGGAACGACTGGCACGATCGGAACGACGGCAACGGGGGTACGGGACATGGGATACCTGGTGATCGTGGGCATCGCCCTCATCGTGGTGTTCATCGCGGCGACACGGGGGAGCAAGGGCGGCGGGTCGTCGCGGAGGCGGTCCGCAGGAGGCGACGGCGGCGGAGGCTACGGCTGCGGAGGCGGCTGGTCCTGCGGCGGCGGCTCGTCCTGCGGCGGTGGCGGAGGGGACTGACAGGGACCACCGCCCGCTCCACCGGGATCTGCGGCCCGTGCTGGGGACCGGCCACGAAGTTGGGTACCCTCTCGGTTGGCTTCGGGGCTTCGGCGGGCTGAACTGCCGTGACAGGGGATGGATTTTCATGAGTGCACCTTCTACCGACCTTTTCCAGCCGCTCAGGCCCGAGGACCCGGCCACGGTGGGCGGATACCGGCTGGCCGCCGTGCTGGGCGCGGGCGGCATGGGCAAGGTGTACCTCTCCTACACGCCGGGCGGGCGGCCCATCGCCCTCAAGGTGATCCGACCCGAGTTCAGCGAAGACCCCGAGTTCCGGCGGCGCTTCCAGCAGGAAGTGCGGGCGGCGCAGCGGGTGCAGGGCCTCTACACCGCGCCCGTCATCGACTTCGACACCGAGGGCTCCCAGCCCTGGCTGGCCACGGCCTACGTACCGGGGCCCTCCCTCTCGCACGCCGTGGCCGGGTACGGCCGGCTGCCGCTGCGCAGCGTGCTGCTGCTGGCCGTCGGGGTCGCCGAGGCGTTGCACGTCATCCACGGCGCGGGCATCGTCCACCGTGACCTGAAGCCCGCGAACGTGCTCCTCGCCGGCGACGGCCCCCGCGTGATCGACTTCGGCATCGCCCGCGCGGCGGACGCCACTTCGCTGACCGGCAGCGGCGTCAGCGTCGGCACTCCCGCGTTCATGGCGCCCGAGCAGGCCTCCGCCGGCACGGTCACCGCGAGCACGGACATCTTCGCCCTGGGCCAGATCGTGGCGTACGCGGCGATCGGCGCGCCCGCCTACGGCGAGGGGTCCTCGCACGCCGTGCTGTACCGCATCGTGCACGAGGACCCGGACCTCAGCGCGCTGCCGGAGGAGCTGAAGCCCCTGGTGACGCGGTGCCTCAGCCGCGACCCGGCGGACCGGCCCAGCCTCACCGAGGTCATCCAGATGTGCCAGGACCTCGCCCCCACCCCGCTGCGCCAGGGCGAGGACTGGCTGCCCCGGGCCGTCGCCGGTTCCATCACCGAGCGCCTCCAGCTGCCCGAACCGGCGAAGACCCCGCCGCCGCAGCCCGCCGTGGCCCCGACGCCGACCGAGGTCTCCCCGCAGCCCCCGGCGCAGGGTGTGTCCCCGTACGCGCCGACCGGTCTCGGCGCGGCCGCCGCGCCGACGCAGAGCGCCCCCGCCGCTCCTCCGCACGCGCCGACCGGACCCGCCGCTCCGGGCATGCCGCCCGGGTACCGGACGCCTCCGCCCGGCTACCCGTCGCAGCCCGGTTACCAGACCCCTCCGCCCGGTTACCAGACCCCTCCGCCCGGATACCCGGCCCAGCCCGCCCACCAGACGCCGCCGCCCGGATACGTACGGGGCTACAACACCCCGCCGCCCGGCCACCACCCCGGCTACCCGCCCCCCGCGCCGCAGCGCAAGTCGAAGGGGCCGCTCATCGCCGGCATCGTCGTCGCATCGGTGATCGGCCTCGCGGTCCTCGGTTCCCTGCTGCCGGACGGCTCGGGCGACAAGGACAAGGGCAGCTCGTCCTCCGGGGGCGCAAGCGCGAGCAGCGGTTCCCAGAACAAGGGAGGGAAGCCGGCCGACCCCACCCCCGTCTCGTACAAGGGCATCAACCTGACGGCCAACTACCAGCTCATGCTGGCCGACAATCCGCCGCGCCCCGCCTCCGGCGGCAGCGCCGGCGTGATGTACAACCACGGGGACTTCTACTTCTCCCTCGACACCCTCTTCGGGGACACGCAGGTCGGGACCGACAACGGCAAGCTGGTCGTGCTGAACAACTCGCAGAAGGGCTCGCTGGAGACCTGCCGCGCGGAAACCCGGTACACCGAGAAGCTCGGCCTCGATCAGCTCACGGACGGGTCGGAGATCTGCGTGCTCAGTGACGCCGGCCACATCGCGGTGCTGACGTACCGCGGGAAGTCCGGCGAGAAGGACCCGAGCACCTACATCACGCTCGACCTCACCGTCTGGCGAAACGCCGAGGAGCCGAAGAAGAAGGGCTGAGGCGGGAAGGTCGGGTAGTTCGCAAAACGGGCAAATCGCCTATTCCTGTCATTTAACTCAGTCGTCAACATATGCCTTTTGAGGGTGTGTCAGTCGCAAACGACCGGGGCATAATCGGCCCCGGTCGTATCCGGAAGCAGTGGAGCCATCGGGAAACCGACCGACCTCCCAGGCGGATTCCCGCACCGGACCGATCCTCAAGGCGCTGTAGATGTCCCTGGCCAGCCGCACTCGCCTCGCGGCCCTGCTCGCGGCGGTCTCCGTCGGTGTGGCCGGCATCACGAGCTGGGCCTACGGGCACGGGACCGAGCAGGAGCAGGCGGCCGCCGAAGCGGTCGTCCGGGCGAGCGTGACCGAGGGATCGGCCCTCCAGGTCGTCGCCCACCCCGACGACGACCTGTTCTTCATGAACCCCGACCTGAGCCGCTCGATATCGACGGGCATCAAGGTCACCACCGTCTACCTGACCTCCGGCGAGTCCGACGGCCGGAACGAGGCCCACAGCCCGCACCTGGACGACGCGGCCGGCCCCGCCGACCGCGCCGCCTACGCCGAAGCCCGGCAGAACGGCATCCGGGGCGCCTACGCGCAGATGGCGACGGGCGACCGCACCAGCGCCTGGCAGCGCAGGTCCGTACCCACGGCCGGCGGGGGCAGCGCGGAGGTGGACGTCCTCGTCGCCCGGCCCGAGGTCAATCTGGTGTGGATGCAGCTCCGCGAGGCCCGCAGCATCTCCGGGGACAACCCGGACAGCCTGCGCGGCCTGTGGGACGGCCGGATACCCGCCCTCGGCGCCCAGCTGACCTCCGGGACGCCGGTCAAGCAGCCGTTCTCGTACACGAAGGACCAGGCGATAGCCGCCATCGCGGACGTGTTCGCGCAGTACAAGCCGACGACGATACGGACGCAGGACCCGACCCCGGGAAGGACTGCGGGCGGGACCTTCCTCGACCACCAGGACCACATGTACGGCGCCCGCTTCGTCCAGGCCGCCGCCGAACGCTACGCGCAGGACACCGACCGGCCGCACTTCTCGGTCCAGAACTACATGAGCTACCAGAACAGCTCGCTGCCGCCGACGCTCGACCGGCAGACCGCCGAGGAGAAGCTCGGCTACCTCAAGACGTACGCCTGGATGGACCACGACGACTGGTGCGGCAGCCCCGCGGGCTGCGGGGACCGCAAGACCGCGACCAGGCCCACCGGCGCCGGATGGAACCAGACCATCCGCTACAGCCGGGGCGACGGCACCTCCTGGATGACCGAGGGCGTCGCCGGACGGCTGTGGGCCTTCGCCGTGCTGGACGGGCGGATGGCGTACTGGTCGCGCAGCGGCCCGAAGGCCCCCTGGCAAGGCCCCCGGTTCCTCTCCGGCACGGGCATCGACGCCGGGGCGAGCACGGTCCGGCTCCCGGACGGCCGGACCGCGGTGTTCGCCACCCGCACCACGCTCGGCACCACGCCCCAGGGCTACGGCCGCACCATCGTGTACTGCGTCCAGGACGAGGCCGACGGGGCCTTCGGTCCCTGGCAGTCACTGGGAACCCCGGACCCGGCCACCGCGGACGCCTCCGTCACCTCGGCGATCGGCGGACCGGCCGTCGCCGTGGATCCGGCGGGCCGCATCACGGTGTACGTACGCGATTCCCGGCGCACACTGCGCGCCCGGACCCAGACGGCCCCGGACGGCGCCTTCGGCGCGTGGCAGACCCTCGGCGGCGCCGGCCTCCTCGGCGACCCGGTCACCGCGACCGACGGATCGGGGCGGCGACACGTGTACGCGGCGACGGCCGGCTCCGTACTGGCCTGGGTCCAGCCGACGCCGGACGCCCCCTTGACCGGTGCCTTCGCGACCGGTCTGCCGCAGACCACGGGCGTGCTCTCGGTGCGCCCGGAGGACGACGGCGTCCGCCTGTTCTTCCGCCGGCCCGGCACCGGCACGGTCGGTACGAGCCTGGCCACCGCGGGCGGGCCCGCGCCCGAGTTCTCCCCGGTCGCCGAGGCCGGCGGCCCGGGCGGCTACGGCGGGGTGGGCGTCGCGGGCCCGCTGCTCGCGGGCCGTACGGGCTCGGGCACGGTCGGCGTGGCGGGCGCGGGCGGTCCGCAGTCCTGGCAGGAGTCCCAGATGCTGTACACGGGCGCGCCGGCGGGAGTGGCCGATCGGTCCGGTACGGCCGTCGCGGCGGCCCTCGGCCTGGACGCCGATCTGCACGTCGTCACGCCGCCCGCGCCGGCCGGCGACCGGATCCCCTCCCCGTGGCACCGCGCGGTCCAGCCCCCCATGCTCGCGCAGGCCCGGGAGCGCTAGGGGGTGTCCGCAAAGCCCCGCCTGTCCCGTGGCGCCCCCTGGAAGCGCGACGGCGGTGTGGGGAGTCCTCCGTCGTCGAGCGCCACCAGGGACAGGACGGTGATCGAGCCGGTCCAGGCCAGGGGCGCCACCGATGACGGCCTGCCCGCCCTGTTCACCTTCTCCGGCAGCTCGCCGAGCGAGTTCCGCTTGGAGAGGACCCAGTCCAGGACCTGCCGCGCCTTCGCCGGCTTGCCCGTACCTGCCCACGCGAGCGCGAAGAAGGAGGTGCTGGGCGTCCAGGCGCTCCCGCCCCAGGGCGCCGCCGGATCGTTTCCGGGGGTCAGACCCCCGTTGGGGAGGAGCAGGGCCTCGTGCGCGGCGTCCAGTGCCCGCGGCAGGTCGGCCGGAGCGGTGTTGAAGGGCGGCGCCATGAAGGCCACCGCGCTGTCGTGCCCGTGCCGCCCGTCGACCGTGCGCAGGTAGCCCCGCGGCGCGAACTTCTCGGCTATCCCCGAGGAAAGGCGTTTGGCGGCGCCGGCCCAGCGCGTCGCGTCGCCCGGCCGGTTCAGCTCCCTGGCGAGGTCCGCGGAGGAGTTGAGCCCGGCGAGCAGGGGCGCGGCCGTACCGATGTTCGTCGTGGTCGTCATCAGCTCCCAGTAGTCCGGGGAGGCCGGCGGCAGTCCGTCCGCGCGCAGCGAGGCCGCCGCGTGGTCGGCCGCCTTGCGGATCATCGGGTACAGGGTGGCCAGCCGGGCGTGGCGGGTGGCCCGCGGCGCCGTCCGGTACCACTGCCAAGCGGCCCAGGGGACCCAGCCGTTGGCGTCGAGCTGCCACCGCCTGCCGTCCGGCGGCCCGGAGCCGTCGAGTTTCGTCCGCGCCTCCCAGGTGCCGTCCCTGCGCTGTGTCGCGGCGCTGTAGCGCAGGATCCGGTACGCCTCGGCCTCGTGGCCGGTGTGCGCGAACGCGGCACAGGCGAAGCTGGAGTCGCGGGGCCAGGAGTACATCCAAGGGGGGGACCAGCCCGCCGCCATGGCACCGTTCGGCCGGAGCAGCGCGCGCATGGTCAGCAGGGCCCGCTCGGCCGCCGCGCGCTGCACGGGCGAACCGCCCGGGACCCGGCCCCCCGCCAGCCAGGCACCGCTCTCGGCCATCTGCGCCCGGGCCCCCGGGTCGTCGGCGGCCACCACGGCAGCCGCCGTCCGGCCGCCGGGGAGGTACTTCCACCGTCCGGACGGCAACCGCAGGACGTTGCTGCGCCCCACGTACCGTGCGCCCTCGGCCACGGACAGCGGGATCCTCTCGGTGGAGGCGGCGTTGCTGAGGAGACCGACGCCGGGGGCGCCGTCGTCCGTGTGCCGGCCGGCGGGTGCCGCGGCGCACACGGGGAGGGCCACACACACGACGGCCGTCGTGACGACCGCGCAGCGTATGAGCAGGAAAGCCGGCATCACCGCTCCCTCCGTCCGGCGTTCGCCTGTGCGGCGACGGGAGTTCCCATCGTGTGGGAGCGGCGGGGAGCCCGCCACGACACGCCAGCCACTCGGGTGACCCCGGATGCCGGTGTGCGGCGCACCGTGCACATTGGTGTGACCGGCTCCTGCGAAGGAATGGTGAATGAGTACTGCTTCGACGGAGCGCGAGCGCGAGGGCGCGGGTGAGGGCGCGGGGTCGGGCGCGGGCCCGAGTACGGGTGCCACCGCCGGCCCGCGCCGGGCGAGCGGCCACCGCCCGGTCCTCGGCAGGCTGCCGGTCGGCGCGGTCGTCACCCTCCTGGCGGCGGCCGGAGCCCTCGTCGCCGTCGGGTGCTTCCTCGGGCTCTACGTGCGGCCCACCTCCGACGACTGGTGCGCCGCCTGGAAGGCCCGTGACCTGGGAGTCCTCGGCATCACGTCCGACTTCTACACCACCCAGAACGGACGCGTCACCAATGCCTTCCTGAGCGGCGTCATCTACGGTGACGGGCTCGCCGGAATCAAGATCCTGCCCACCGTCATCGTCGTCACCTTCACCCTCGGTCTCGTCCTGCTCGGGTGCGCGTTCGTCCGGCTCCTCGGCGCGAGAGCGCGGGTGACGACGGTGATGGCCCTGACCGCGTGCGCCCTGGCCGTCCAGGCACTGGTCTACTACGCCGGCACCCGCAGCTATCAGGTGCTGCTGTGGGCCCCGGCCACCATCTCCCACACCATCCCGAGCGTCATCGGAGTATGGGCGCTCCTGCTGGGCATCCGGACCGTGCGCGAGCCCCGTGCCCCCGTACGCGCGGCAGGCTTCGCCGCCGCGTTCGTCATCGCGTTCGCGCTCGGCACCCTGAGCGAGCCGTTCGCCCTCGTCAGCGGCCTGCTCGCGGGAGGCGTCGGTCTGCTGGCCCTGCCCCGCCTCGGACTGGCGCGGACCTGGCACACGTTCACCTGGTGCGCGACCTGGTGTTCCGGACTCGTATGCGGTCTGATCGTGCTCTACACCTCCCCCGGCGCCCGGTGGCGCCGCGCACAGCAGCCGGCCGGGGAGTCGATGCTCTCCCCGGGCGAGCTCAAGGGCACCTTCCGCGACTGGCTCCACATGTGGGACGCCGTCACGGGCCAGTGGGCCTACCTCGGAGCCGCCGCCGTCGGCGTCCTCCTCGGCCTGGTGGCGGGCTTCCGCGGCCCCGCACTCGCGCAGTGGAGGCGGCGCCGCCCCGACGCACCGCGCCCGGTGCTCGTCGCCGCGCTGCTGCTGCCCGTACCGGTGGTGGTGCTGGGGTCCTTCGCGGTGGTGCTGGGCCTGCGCAGCGGATACGGGCCGAGCGGGTGGACGTACGCCCGTACCTGGACGAACCACCTCGTGCCGATGGAACTGGCCCTGTGCGGCTACGGAGCCCTGATCGGGGACCGGGCCGGGCGGTTCGCCGCACGCCGGCGCCGGGCCCCGGTGGCCGTGTCGGCGAGCGTCGTGGCCGCGGGCGCGCTGACGCTGGCCGCGCTGGCCGCGCTCGTCCCGAACCTCCAGCAGCTCACCACCACCACGGTCGGCCGCTCGGTGGCCTGGGACGCGCAGAACGCCCGGATGCGGAGCGAGGCGGCGCGCGGCGCCACCGACCTCGGGTACCGGCCCCTGTACATCGGCAGTCTGGCGGAGCCCTTCTTCACCACCGACTACGAACGGGACTGGGTGGCCGGCTGCATGACGAAGTGGTACGGCATCACCCGCATCCACCGCCTCTGAGGCCGCATGCCCGGGTCCGGTTCCAGTAGTCCGTACCGGGACCGGTGCTACCCGGGCCCGCCGGTGTGGGCGAGGATCTCGGCGACCGCGGTGTCCCAGACCTCGGGCGGCGGCATCTGGTGGCCCATGCCGGCGAGCGGGACCAGCCGCGCGCCCGGGATCTCCCGGGCCAGCGCCTCGGCGTGGCCGTACGGGAAGAGGGGGTCCGCGGTGCCGTGCAGGACCAGCGTCGGGGCGGTGATCGAGCCGAGCCGGTCGCGTACGGGCGGACCGCCCCCGATCATCCAGTGGTTGCCGGCGGCGGCCGGGGCGGGACTGCGGTCGAAGGCCCGCCCGGCGGTCCGCCGCAGGCGGTCCTCGTCGACCGGGAGGGTGCCGGCGAACGCGCGCTCGGCGGCGAGGAAGTAGTCGACGACCGCGTCACGGTCGGTCCAGTCCGGCGCCTCGGCGGGCTCCGCGAACACCTTCGCCGACGCGGCGCTCATGGGCGGCAGGCCGGGGTGTTCGGGCCCGCCCGGTCCGCCCGGACTCGTGGAGATCAGCGTGAGCGTCGCCACCCGTCGCGGGAACTCGACGCCGAGCCGCTGGGCGATGCCGCCGCCCATCGAGATGCCCACGATGTGCGCGGCGCCGATCCCGAGCCCGTCCAGGACGCCGACCGCGTCGCCGGCCAGGTCCGCCTGCGTGTACGCGGGGGCCCCGACCGGCCAGGTCGTGGAGCGCCCGGTGTCACGGGTGTCGTACCGCACCGCGTACCGGCCGCCGTCCGCGAGCCGGGCCACGAACTCCTCGTCCCACCAGTCCATCGTCGCCTCGGCCCCGGAGACCAGCAGGACGGCCGGCGCGGTCGGGTCCCCGAACGCCTGGACCGCCAGGTCCACTCCGTTCACGTGCAGCGTCTGCTCCGGCGTCTGCATGACCCACCTCCGCGGCTCGTCCGGCTTGCCCTCCCGTTCCTTCGACACGGGGACGGGGACGGGCCGGCGGGGCGGGGCACCCCGCCGGCTCCCGACCGTACTCAGATCGCCGGACTGCCGAACCAACGACGCGCGGCCCGCTCGAACGCGTCACGATCGGGGTGACGATCACCCGCCCAGGCGACCACGCCGTCGGGCCGGACCAGCACGGCACCCAGCCCGAGGTCGTCGCCCGCGGTCCCGGCCGCGTACCGTATGCGGCCCTCCCAGCCCAACGCCGGGACCTGCAGGCGCCGGTCGGGGCTGAAGTCCAGCGCGACGCCCCGTCCGTCCTCCATCAGGTCGCCGAGGCGAGTGCCGTCCTCAAGACGGAATTCCGGCGCGCTGCCGCCGACGAGCGGGTGGTCACCGCCCAGGTCGTAGCGGATCCACGCCCCCGACAGCCTCTCGAACATGTAGGTCGTTCCGTCGCGGGTCCCGATGAGATCGCGCACCACCGCCTGGACCGCCTGGGCGTGCGGCCCCGGATTCATGACCGTCACCTGCGCGCGCGACCAGTCGAGCACCGCCGCTCCGATCGGATGGCGCTCGCCGGTGTACGTGTCGAGCAGCCCCTCCGGCGCGTGTCCCCGCACGGTCGCCGCGAGCTTCCAGCCCAGGTTCATGGCGTCGCCCAGGCCGGCGTTGAGTCCCTGACCCCCCAGGGGGGAGTGGATGTGAGCGGCGTCGCCCGCGAGCAGGACGCGTCCCTGCCGGTACGTCGTCGTCTGCATCGCCCGGTCGGTGAAGCTCGACGCGGTGTGGACCTCGTCCAGTGTCACGTCGGTGCCGGACACGCGGCGCAGGACCGTCTGGAGATGGTCCCGGGTCGGCTGCCGCGAGCGGTCGAACGCGCCGCCGTCGAAGTCCATCATGCCGAAGTACCCCATGTCGGGCATCCGGATGTACATGCCCGTCGGCGTCAGGTTGAACCCGGGGCGCAGTCCCTGGGGGTCCGCGAGGGTGGCGTGCATGACGTAGCCGGTGAACTGCGGCTCGGTGCCGATGAATTCGAAGCCCGCGAGCCTGCGCACCGTACTGCGGCCGCCGTCGCAGCCGACGAGCCAGCGCGCCTCGTACGTGTCCGGGCCGGCGTGCGCGGTCACCCCCTCAGGGCTCTGGGCGACGGCCGTGACGGTGACGCCGCGCCTGATCTCCACGCCCAGCTTCACCGCCTGCTCCGACAGGACCGCCTCGACCGCTTCGAGGTGCGTCCTCACGGCATGGAGCCCCGGGCTGGGAAGCCGGTAGGGGAAGGCGTCGACATCGACCTTGGCCCCGTCGAGCATCATGCCGGCGAAATGGCCACCGAAACGGGGGCGCGGCGGTTCGTCCGCTTCGGGCTGCGCACCGAACAAGTCGTCCTGGGCACCCGAGGCCGTCAGCAACGGGCTCAACAATCCGCGCCGGTAGAACGCCTCGACCGACGCGGCGGACAGGCCGCGTATGCCGAGCGGGGCCGTCTTCTGCGGGGAACCGGGCCCCGTCTCCCGCTCCAGCACCAGGACGGAACAGCCTGCGAGGCCGAGCTCGCAGGCGAGGCTCAGACCGACCGGTCCGGCTCCCACGATCACTACGTCATGCACGAGAGATCCCCTTCGTAAGCTCCACGCCGGACGGGCATCCGGCAGGACCTCTCGAAAGGTGTCAGCCCCCACCGACATCGGACCGACAGCCCCGACAGGTCCCCGACACGCTGCCGACACCACGGATCCGCCGCCCGATCCGCCCTGTTCAAGGGCTTGTTGGAGCAGAATGAGCCCCAGGTGCCGGATGGGTGCGTCGGAGGATCCCAGGTCACTTCGACGTCGGTCGCATGGAAGTCCCCTAGCCCGGGAGGACCGACCGGGCGCGGGCCCGGTCGCGGAACCAGGCAACCGCTCCCACCAGTACCGCGACCCCCACTCCGTAGAGGGGCAGCCACAGGGTGGTGGTGGCCGCCAGGCACTCGGCGACGGCCTTGCGGGCCTCGTCCTGCTGGACGTACGCCAGCGCCGCGCCGTCGCTGCCGGCCAGGTTCCCCAGCGCGGCCTCCACCTGGAGGGCCTCGTACCTGCCCCGCAGTGCGCAATGGCTCCGCGTGCCCGGCATCGGGAAGAGCCAGGCCCGGCGCTGGAGCAGCGGAGCGAGCGCGACCGACACGCACAGACCGACGACGAGCGCGTACGCGGCCAGGCCGCGCATGTACGGCGATCGGATCTCCGGCGTCCATTGCGCCCGCCGCTGGAAGGCGAGCATCACCGCGAGGAGCGTCACCCCGATGAACGTGGCGAACCACTGCCACGAGCCCTGGGCGAGCGCGAACGTCAGCACCGCGGCCAGTCCGATGCCGATGACCCCGGGGGCGGGAACGCCGTCGGCGGCCGCGGCGGGAGCCGGCCTCGTGGTCAGTCGGGGGCTGGGATCACTCACAGGCCTCTCCTGCAGGCGGGAGACACCACCATGGACCGCGGCCGACCGAGGTCCCGGGCCGCCATGCCGTACGGAACCCCGCTCCCCGCCCGGATGGCCCCGGGCCGCGGTACGGCGCCCGGGAGGCGACGGGCGGTCCTGTCGGTGCACGCTGGAGGAGAAGACCCCGCCGGGCGCCCGGCTCGGCGCCGTTCCCGTACGGCTCGGGCTTCCGGGGGGCGCGGGCCGCGGGACGATCCCGGAAAGCAGGTGCGTCCCATGCGCACGTCGACCCGCATCGCCGGTGTCCTCACCGGCCTGACCCTCGCACTCGGCGGCACGCTCGCCGCACCGGCCGCTCAGGCGGACATTCCGGCCTGCACGCAGATGGCCGGCCAGGCGGGCGCCACCGACACCTCCGGCCTCTCGTCAGCCTGCCGGCTCGGCGTGAGCGGCGACCTCCAAGGCTGTGTCTCCGGACTGACCTCGGCCGGAGTGGCGGGCGGCGCCGCGAGCGGCGCTTGCCGGCTGGCGGCCCACGAACCCCGCTAGACGTCGACACCCGCCTGCGCGAGCGGCCCGGCACGGGGGTGCCGGGCCCTCGGGCGGCTCGGCGCCCAGGGCGTTGCGGCGGGCGGTGCGGAAAGCGGCGTTCGAGGCACCCGTTTCCTTCGGTTCGCGTTGAAAGTGGCCCGGCGCACACACCATTTCGTGTA
>NZ_JBFAZJ010000011.1:0-227723 GCF_040681715.1 Streptomyces sp. NPDC051582 | reverse complement strand
TTTGGCGTTTTGTGTCTACCCCCCCCCCCGGGCCTTATCTTCCGGGGGGGGGGCGGCCGCGGCGCCTGACCCCCCTCCCCCCGGGCCGCGGCCCTGGTGGTGTCCCGCCGCCCGCTGGGCGCGACGGGGTCAGGCGCGGCAGCGCAGCATCGCGAGCGGCGGGTACGCGAGCAGGTCCGCCCAGAACTCCTTGCCGAACTCCCGGATGCCGGCGTCGGACACCTCCAGCGGGACCCAGGCGAACTCGCCGAACCCGGCCGCCCCCAGGCACGTCTCGTAGGCGTCGCGGCGCGGGGCCGAGGAGACGATGGTGATGGGCTGCGGGTCGAGGAGGGCGGTGACCCGCACGCGCCGGCCCGTCTCGATCTCACCCGCCGGCTCGCAGCGGAACCCGTACGTCTCCAGGGACGGACAGTCGAAGCCGTAGTCGGGGTTCTGCGCGAGCACGAAGAACTCCCCGCCCGGCATGAGGCTCCGGTGGATGTTGCGGGACATCCGCTCCATCGTGGTGAGGTCCTCGGCGTAGTTGAGGCACTGCACCCCCAGCGCGATGTCGAAGCGCGGTTCGACGGGCGGCAGTTCGGCCACGTCGCCGACCTCGTAGCGCACGCCCAGCGGTTCGCGCCGCTCGATCTCCCGCGCGGCGGCGATCATCTCGACGGAGATGTCGACGCCGAGGACGTCCGCAGCGCCTCGGCGCTTGAACTCCCGGCTGTAGAAACCGGTTCCGCAGGCCAGGTCGAGGACCGACTTGCCGCGCACGTCCCCGACCAGACCCAGGAAGCTGGGCACCTCCCCGTACCGCATCATCGGCAGGGACTTGAACCCTTCGAACGCCTCGCCGATCTCGTCGTACTGCTGTCCGCTCATCGTGCCGTCCTCCCCGTGGTTCGTCTTGGCTGGCAGTCTCACCGAAGCCTGACGGACCCCCGTACTGGCAGAACGCACAAAGATCCGGACGCCCTCCCGGCGCCACGTACGGGCGGGCGTCAGGCGCTCCCGGTACGGGACTTGCGGCGGCGGAGGGTGAACAGGACCGCTGCCACGAGGACGAGGAGGACGGCCCCGGCCGTCAGCAGCCAGGCCGGGATCCCGCCGACGGTGAGCAGCTCGGCGTGGTAGATCACCTTGCGGTACGGGGTGTCGGCCGCCGTGGCGCGCAGTTCGTGGTCGCCGTCGATGCGGGCCGGCTCCGGGAACTCCTGGTCGATCGCGGTCAGGAACGCCGGCTTGCCGCCGGTGAGCGCGGCCAGGCCGCCCTCGGGGGTGACCTCGCCGGCGAAGGTGACCTTCGGCCGGGCGCCGCCGATCGGGGAGGCGGGTTCCATCCGGTGGTCGGCCAGGACGTACAGGCCGAGCGACTGCGGGGTCTTGGCCAGCCGGGACAGCCGCATCGGGTAGACCAGCCGCTCGCTGTCGAAGCGGATCTTCAGCGGGTCGAGGGTGCCCTTCAGGGTCTTGCCCGCCTCGCGGGGGGCGAGGCGTACGGCGACGTACTCCCACTTCTGGTCCACGTACGGCTTCAGCTCGGCGGAGAGCCCGTCGGGCAGCTTGAAGCCGTTGGTCTCCAGCCACGTGCGCAGTGCGTCCGGGTCGGTCGCGGTCAGGCGCGCGACGTCGAAGTCGCCGAGCTGCTCGCGGCCGACGACGCCGACCGCGGGATCCGCCGCGCCGGGCATCGCGGCGCCCACGGAATCGCCCGAGGTGGAGGAGAACGGCCAGTCCCGGTCGCGCGGCCAGAAATAGCCGCGCGTCTTGTACTCGGGCCGGGTCAGCCAGGTCAGCTGCCGGAACATCTCCCCGTCGCCCAGCTCCACGGTCGCCCGCCCCGGCACCGGCATGATCCACGCCGCGCGCCGGGCGTCACCACGGACCACGAACCGCATCACGATCTGTTCGGTGCGCCCGTCGAACTGCACGACGGAGGTCTCGCGTTCGACGCCGATCCGGGCGTAGCCCTCGGGGATCATCGCCCCGCAGCCGCACGCGTAAGCCGGGCTGATCAGGGAGCCCAGCTGCGTCGCGAGCAGGGCCAGCAGGAGAGCGGCAATTCTTCGTTTCATCCACACGGGGGATCAGACGAAGGCCTTCGTGATCCGGTTCCGGCCAAGATCCGCGGCCGGGACCGGGCCCTGGTCACAGGCCCGTTCCGACTCGCGGAACCCCCTGGTCAGGCAGGTTCCCGATCCCCATACTGCTCGCATGAGAGGGACGGACAACACGCCGCGCACCAGCCCCCTGGTGCCCGACGCGGTGGAGGCGCAGATCACCCGGCACGACTGGGAGGCGATCACCTGCGGCTGCGGCCGCGGCGCGGGGCATCTCGTGGACACCCTGTGGGCGGCGGCCGAGGGGCATCCCGCCGCGTTCCGCGCCCTGCAGGGCCACGCCTTCCTGTCCGGCCGCCTGCACCCGCCCGCTCCCGCGGTGTGCGGGGTGCTGATGGCCGTGTGGTCGGCGGGCCCGCCGAGGCTGGCCACCCGCGAGGCGCTGCTGTGGACCCTGCTGTCCCTGCTCGGCACCGAGGACGACGGGTCCTCGCACGAGGCCGGGCTGTACGGGCAGTGCGCGGCGTTCGTCCGCGTCGGCCTGCCCTCGCTGCGCCACGCGGCGGCCAGCGCTCCGGGCACCCCGACGGCCGCCTACGTGGACGGCGTCGTGGAGCTGCTCGGCCTGGGCGCCTGAGCCTCCTGGCGGTCCGGCCGCGGAGCGCTCCCGCCGAGGCAGGCCCGCAGCAGTTCCACGGTGACGTCCTCCAGGGACCGCGCGAAGGTGCGTACGGGCGATGCCGGCACCTCCAGCAGCGACGGGACCACCAGCACCCCGCATCCGGCGGCCTCCGCGGAGGCCGCGCCGTCGGGCGAGTCCTCCACCGCCACGCAGTCCCGTGCGTCGGCGCCGAACCGCTCGGCGGCGCTGCGGTAGGGCTGCGGGTGCGGCTTGGTCCGGTCCGTGTCGTCGGCGGACAGCGTGAACGCGAACGGGACGTGCGCCAGTGAACCGCCGACGACCGAGTCGACGACCAGCCTCGGCGAGGCACTGACCAGGGCGAAGGGCACGCCCTCCGCTTCGAGCGCCTCCAGCAGGCGCCCGGCGCCGGGCCGCATCGGGGCCCCCGCCTCCACCTCGCGGAAGAAGTCCGCGGTCAGCGCCCGCGCCACCTCGGACGGGTCTCCCCCTCCCGAGACCCGTACGAGGTGGGCGGCGGTGTCCTCGACGGCGCGCCCCACGACCTCCGGGGCGTCCGCGCCGGTGAGTTCGTGGCCCAGGCCCCGCGCGATCCGCTCGGTGGACCGCCACCACAGCACCTCGGTGTCGACGAGGGTGCCGTCCATGTCGAACAGGACGGCCGCGAGGGCGCTCACGCGGACCGGGCCACGACGAGCACCGGGCGCTCGGCCAGGCCGACGGCGGCCCGCGCGCCCGGCGCCAGCCCGCCCGCGTCCCGCGAGGGCAGGTCCGCCTTGACGGAGGTGCCTCCGGGCAGGTCGAGGTGGAGCCGGGTCACGGCGCCGAAGAAGGACGCGGAGACCACGGTGGCCGTGCCTGCGGGGTCGGCTGTCGCGGTGACGTTCTCGGGCCGGACCAGCACCTCCACCTCCCGCGTGGCCGTCGGGACGGGGCCGTCGACGGGCAGCCGGGAACCGGCCACCTCCACCAGGCCGGAGTCGGTGATCCGTCCGGGCAGCCGGTTCATGGTGCCGACGAACTCGGCGACGAAGGGCGTCGCGGGGCGCTCGTACAGCTCGGCGGGGGCCGCGCACTGCTCCAGGCGGCCGGCGTTCAGGACGGCGACCCGGTCGGCCATCGACAGCGCCTCCTCCTGGTCGTGCGTGACGAACACGGTGGTGATGCCGAGGGAGAGCTGGAGCCGGCGGATCTCGTCGCGCAGGTTGGCCCGTACCTTGGCGTCGAGCGCGGAGAGCGGCTCGTCGAGCAGCAGGACGCGGGGGCGCAGGGCCAGGGCGCGGGCGAGGGCCACGCGCTGCTGCTGGCCGCCGGACATCTGGTGCGGGTAGCGGTCGCCGTGATCGGGCAGGCCGACCAGGTCGAGGAGTTCGGCGGCGCGCTCGCGGCGCCGGGCCGCGCCGACCTTGCGTACGCGCAGGCCGAAGGCCACGTTGTCGCGGGCGCTGAGGTTCGGGAAGAGGCTGTACGACTGGAAGACCATCCCGGCGTCGCGCCGGTTGGCCGGCACGCGGGTGATGTCCTCGCCGTCGACCAGGACCTCACCGGAGTCGGGCTGCTCGAAGCCCGCGACCACGCGCAGGGCGGTGGTCTTTCCGCAGCCCGACGGGCCGAGCAGGGCGACGAGTTCGCCCGGCTCGATGGTCAGGTCGAGCCCGTCGAGGGCGACGGTGGAGCCGAACGCCCGCCGCAGACCGCGGAATTCGACGCGCGCGCCCGGCGCGGAGTCCGTGCGGTCATCGGAACCCTCGGCCTGCCTGGCCGCGGGAAGGGTGGTGGACATGGAGGTCAGGACTCCTTGCGGGAGGTGGGGGACGTACGGGGGGCGGAGGACACCGTGGCGGGGTTGGTCCCGGCCCGCGAGAGGACGAGCAGCAGCAGCCAGGTGATGAGCAGGCTGAGGATGGAGACGGCGACCGACATCCTGGCGTGGGCCCCGGAGATGGTGACGATCCACACGGCGAAGGGCCTGAACCCCAGCAGTGAGGCGATGGTGAACTCGCCGAGGACCAGTGCCAGGGTGAGGAACGCCGCTCCGGCGAGCGAGGCCCGGAGGTTGGGCAGCAGTACGCGCAGGACCACGTGCGGCCAGCTCGCGCCGCAGCTGCGGGCGGCCTCGACCAGCGTCGGCACGTCGATGGCGCGCATGCCCGCGTCGAGGGAGCGGTAGACGAAGGGCAGCGCCAGCACGGTGTACGCGAGGACGAGCACGACGGGGAACCGCTCGTTCTGCACGGCCAGGAACGTCTGGTACAGCGGGGTCCGCGAGAGGTGTTCGGGGCCCCAGCGCAGCACGGTGGTGATACCGGTGACCAGCGCGATCGGCGGGACCACCAGCGGCAGCATGCACATCACCTCCACGACCGGGCGCAGCCGCGGCGAGCCGAGGCGTACGGCGACCAGCGCGGGGACGGCGAGCAGCAGCGACACCGCGATCGTCGCGGCGGCCAGCCCGAGGGAGAGCAGCATGCTCTCGGTGAACCCGTCCGCGGCGAGGAGCTGGGTGTACGCCTCGAAGCTGACGCCCTGGCCGGGGACGTGCACGGTGAAGACGAAAGAGGCCAGGAGCGGGACGAGGAAGTACGCGCCCGCCAGCAGGAGTACGGCTCCGCGCCAGACGCGGGGACGGGGGCGGCGGCGCGGGGCGCGGGTCCGCGCCGTGGCGCCGGCCTGCGCCGCCCCGGAGTCCGGGGCGGTGTCCGCGGCGTCCGGGGCGGTCGGTGCGGGCGTCGGGGTCATCGCAGCCATCGGGCGCTCCGTCGCTGGAGGGGCAGGTAGACCGCCATGACGAGGCCGGCGATCAGGATCATGTCGAGGCCGAGGGCGAGCGCCACGTTCTCCTGACCGGTCAGCACGTTGCCGGACAGCGCGTCGGCGATCTTGAGCGTGACCAGCGGTACGGAGCCGCCGACCAGGGCCGCGGCCGTGGCGTGGGCGGCGAAGGCGGTGCCGAAGAGCAGCACGAACCCGCCGAGCAGCGAGGGCGCCAGGACCGGCAGTCCGACGTGGCGCCAGAACTGCCGTCCACTGGCCCCGCTGTTCTGGGCGGCCTCGCGCCACTGCGGGCGCAGTCCGTCCAGCGCCGGGGCGATCACGAGCACCATGAGCGGGATCAGGAAGTACAGGTAGACCACGGTCAGGCCGGTGAAGGAGTACAGGTTCCAGCCGAATCCGGTGAGGTCGGCGAGCTGGGTGACGACTCCGGAGATGCCCACGGTGGCGATGAACGCGAACGCGAGCGGCACTCCGCCGAAGTTCGCGAGCACGCCGGACGCGGTCAGCGCGGCGCTGCGCAGCGCCTGCGACCGGGAGGTGACCACGGCCTGCGCGATCAGGACCCCGAGCACCCCGCCGATCAGGGCGGTGAGGGCGGAGAGCTGGACGCTGCCGATGAGCGAGTCGAGGTACGGGCCCTGGAGCGAGCGCCCGAGGTGCTCGCCGGTCAGCTGCGTGGCGCCGGTCGACGGGTCGGTGCGGGTGACCGCGCCGAACGCGATGGCGCCGAGGGGGATGCCGAAGCAGAGCCCGGTGAAGGCGAGGAGGGGCAGGGCGGCGAGCCAGGTACGCGGGCCGCGCCGCCGGCGGCGGCTGGCGCCACCGCCGGCGGGGGTCCCCTCCGGGTGGGAGGTGGGGGTGGAGGGGGACATCAGGAGAGGGCCTTGTCCCACTTTTCGGCGAGGGTGGCCTTGGCCATGTCCAGCTCCGCGGAGGCGGGGAAGGCCGGGGTGCCCTGGATCTGCGGGAGCTTGGCGGCGGCGTCCTTGTCGACGGTGCCGTCCTGGGTCATCACCGGGAGCAGGACCGCGCGGGCGTGGCCCCCCAGGTACAGGTTCTGGCCCTCGGCGCTGTACAGGAACTCCATCCACAGGCGGGCGGCCGCCGGGTTCGGGGCCTCCTTGTTGATGGCCTGCGAGTAGTACTGGGCGTAGACGCCGTCGGTGGGGACGGCGACCTTCCAGTCGACTCCCTTGCCCTTGAACTGCTCGGCGTAGCCGGCGTTCAGGTAGTCCCAGTCGATGGAGATGGGCGTCTCGCCCTTCTCCACGGTGGCCGGGGTGGACTCGACCGGGATGAAGTTGCCGCTCTTGCGCAGCCGGCCGAAGAAGTCGATGCCGGGCTGGATGTCGGCGAAGGAGCCCTTGTTGGCGAGGGCGGCCGCGTAGACGCCGCCGAAGGCCGATCCGGACTTGGTCGGGTTGCCGTTGAGTGCGACCTTGCCCTTGTACTCGGGCTTCAGCAGGTCCGCGAACGTCGTCGGGCAGTTCGGGATCCTGGCCGCGTCGCAGCCGATGGAGACGTAGCCGCCGTAGTCGTTGTACCAGCGGGCGTCGGCGTCCTTCTGACCGGCCGGGATCTTGTCCCACGCGGTGACCTTGTACGGGGCGAACAGGTTCTCGCCGGCGCCGCTGCGCGCGAAGGCGATGCCGAGGTCCATGACGTCGGGGGCGCGCGTCTGGCCCTTGCGGGACTTCACGGCGGCGATCTCGTCGGCGCTGGAGGCGTCCGGGTTCTCGCTGTTGACCTTGATCTTGTACTTGGCCTCGAAGGCCTTGATGATCTCGCCGTAGTTCGCCCAGTCCGGCGGCAGCGCGATGACGTTGAGCTGGCCCTCCTTCTGGGCGGCCGCGACGAGGGCGTCCATGCCGCCGAGGTCGGCAGCCGAGGCGGCGGCGCCCGGCTGGGCCTTGGACTTGCCGTCGCCGGCGGTGCCGGCGGCCTTGTCCGGAGCGGCGCCGCACGCACTGAGCGTGGTGAGGACGGCGGCGCTGAGCAGTACGGCCGCACCGCGGCGGGCGGAGGAACTGAGCACGGTCTCTCCCGGAGACGGGTTCCTGACGGGGGTCGACTTGTCTGAACAAGTTGGCTCCAGTTCGCCCGGCCTCGCTGTACGGACGGTGAACGGGGACTGGACCGGGGGGCACGAGTCGGGGAAGAGAGGAGATTGACCGAAAGAAGCCGTGACAGAGAGGGTCCAATGATCTTCGACGCCCGGTTCGGGGGGCTCGTCGGGATACGGTCGACGGCATGCGGCGACAACGGCGCGGGCAGCGAGGGGGCGCAGTACGCAATGGGCACGATCCGGTATGTGGAGATCGCCGACGCGCTGCGCACGGCGATCCTCTCCGGCGAGTACGCGGTGGGCGCCCAGCTGCCCTCGGAGAGCGATCTGGCCGCCCGGTGGTCCGCCTCGCGCGGGACCGTCCGGCAGGCGGTGGCCACGCTCGCCGCGGAGGGGCTCATCGGCTCCCGGCAGGGCGCCCGGCGGATCGTTCTGCGCCAGGAACGGCGGCACAGCTTCGGCGAGCTCAACAGCTTCGCCCAGTGGGCCGAGGGGCTCGGCCAGGAGGTCACCAGCCGCTTCCTCTCCCGGGTCCGCCGGCCCGCCACCGCCGAGGAGGCGGAGCGGCTCGCGCTCGCGCCGGACGCCGAGGTCCTCTCCGTGCTGCGGCTGCGGCTCCTCGACGGGGAGCCCACCATGGTGGAGCGGACCGCCTTCGCCGACTGGGTCGCGGCCCCGGTCGAGGCGATGGCGGACGACGTCCGCTCCGTGATGGACAGCCTCGCGAACGACTCCGGGATCGTCGCCCACTACGGCGAGCACCTCATCGACGCGCTCTCCGCCGGCAGCGAGGACGCCCGGCTGCTGGAGATCCGGCGCGGCAGCCCGCTGCTGCGCCAGCGGCACGTCTCGGCCACGGCCACGGGGCGCCCGATCGAGTGGACCGACGACCGCTACCGCGCCGGCAGCGTGACGTTCAGTGTGAGCAACTCCGCGGTAGCCACTCCCCTGGAGCGCCGTACGGGCGTGGGCTGACGGCTCGGAGCGCGAGCGCGGCGGCCGTTTCGTCGATGGCCCCGGGGAGCCGGTCCGCGGCCCGCTCGAAGCGTCAACCCAGCTCCGTGGCCCGGCCGTTGTCGAGGGCGTCGCGAGTGCGGTCGACCCGGCCGCGGACCACGTGGAGGTCCGCCCCGACACGGCGCAGGACCCGTCCGCGCGAGCCGCCCCCACCGGTGGACGAACTGGTGGGCGTCACTTCCGTGGGGCGGGTGTCGTTAGGGCCTCGGGGTTGACTCTGGGGGCGAAGGGATGACGGAATGCGGCAGTTTCCTCTGGAGATGCACCAGATGGCACCGGGACGGGTCGTCGAGTGGCGGTTGCGGTCCACGGCCGGGACGGCGGCGGACGCCGACGGCACGGGGGACGGGCCGGGCGGGGTGCCGTCCGGGGTGCCGGCCGACGCGGCGGGCAGGAGGGCTTCGTTCAACCAGGACAAGCACTTCACCGTCGCCGAGGAGAGCCGCGGCGCCGACGACCCCGTGGCGTCCTGGATCGCGGTCACCTTCGAGATCACGGGCGCGCTGGACGAGCAGGCCCTGACCCGGGCCCTGCTGGCCTTCGTACGCCGGCACGAGGTGCTCCGGTGTGAATTCCGCCGCCTGGCCGGCGAGTTGGCGTGTGAGCCGATCCCGGCCGCGGAACTCGCCCTCGACACGGTGCCCGTGGCGGTCTTCGACTCCTCCGAGGCCCTGCGCGGATTCCTGGTCGACCGGTTCAAGCGCAGCATCGACACGCTGTCCTGGCCGCTGTTCACCATGGGCGCCGTCCTGCGCGAGGAGTCCGCGACCGTCTACCTGGCCTTCGACCACATCGTGTGCGACGGCCTGTCGATGCCGATCGTGGTCCACGAGGTGCAGAGCGCGTACGAGGCGCTGCGCCGCGGCGAGGAGATCGATCTGCCGCCCGCGCCGAGCTATCTCGACTTCGCCGAGGAGCAGCGCCGCCGCTACCTGTCCATCGAGGGCGAGGACGAACGCCTCGGGTACTGGAAGTCGTTCATGGCACGCGGCGGCGGCGAGTTCTTCCCCCGGTTCCCGCTCGAACTCGGCGTGGAGCCGGACCGGATGTACCCGATCGTCAACGAGGCCTCGCCGCTGCTGGACGCGGCCGAGACCGAGGTGTTCGAGAAGGCCTGCCGCGCGGTGGACGGCAAGCCGTTCATGGGGGTCCTGGCTGCCGTCGCCGTCTGTCTGCGCGAGGCGGGCGGCCCTGGCGTGTACCGGGGCTTCATGCCGGTCAGCGAGCGCGGCCGGTCCGGCTGGGCCAATTCGGTGGGCTGGTTCGTCAACACCATGCCGATCGAGTTCGACGCCTCGCCCGGCCGGGACTTCGCCCAGGTCATGGCGGCGGTCCGGGCCGGGTTCGGCGAGATGATGCACCACATCGACGTGCCGTTCGTCCGCGCCTGGCAGCTGCTGGCGCCCGCCGAGTTCGCCGCCCGCTCCTGGCCCTATCCGGTGAACTTCTTCTCGTACATCGACACCCGCAAGTGTCCCGGCGCCGAGCGGCACGAGGACTGGCGGCCGAGCTCGCACGTGTGGTCGGCGCGGGCCAACGGTGCCTGCTCCTGGTTCCAGCGGGACGCCGACGGTCTGCACATGAACTCGATCTACGTGGACACCGACGCCGCGCGCCGCACGATGGACGATTTCCAGGAGGCGCTGCGCGCGACGGTCCGGGAGATCGCCCGGCACGGTTCCTTCCGGCGGCCGGTGGCCCTCACCGCGCCGCGCCGCCCGCTCGGGACGCCGCCGCACGGCAGCTCCCGCGAGGGCGCGGCCCTGAGCGGTGCGGCCCCGTACGCCCCCTCCGCCAACCGCTCCTGACGACGCCGGCCGCCCGTGTTCACATGCGGGCGGCACGCCCCAGCAGCAGGTCCCGTTCCCGCGCGTTGTGCGTGAGCGAAGCGGCGCGTTCGAACTCCGCCCGGGCCTCCTCCCGGCGGCCCAGCCGCTCCAGCAGGTCGCCCCGTACGCTCGGCAGCAGGTGGTAGGCGCGCAGAGCAGGCTCCCCGGCGAGGGCGTCGACCAGCGGGAGCGCGGCTTGCGGGCCGTCGGCCATCGATACGGCCACCGCCCGGTTGAGTTCCACGACCGGGGACGGGACCAGCTCGACGAGCCGTCCGTAGAGGATGGCGATCGTCGCCCAGTCGGTGTCCTCGTAGCGGACGGCCTCCGCGTGGCAGCCGGCGATCGCGGCCTGCACGGAGTACGGGCCGCTCCCCGCGTCCCGCATCGCGCGGGCACCGCGGTGGATCAGCATCCGGTTCCATTTGGAGCGGTTCTGGTCGGCGAGCAGCACCGGCTCCCCGTCGGGGCCGGTGCGGGCGGGGATCCGGGATGCCTGGAACTCCAGGAGCGCCGCCAGTCCGTGGACCTCGGGCTCCTTGGGCATCAGGGCGGCCAGGACGCGGGCCAGCCGCAGGGCGTCCTCGCACAGGGCGGGGCGGACGAGGTCGTCGCCTGCGGTCGCCGAGTACCCCTCGTTGAAGATGAGGTAGATGACCTCCAGGACCGAGTCGAGCCGCTGCTCGCGGTCGGCTCCGTACGGGACCTCGAAGGGGACTCCCGCCCCGGCCAGGGCCCGTTTGGCCCGGACGATGCGCTGGGCGACGGTGGGCTCCGGGGCGAGGAAGGCGCGGGCGATCTCCTGCGTGGTGAGCCCGCCCATCAGGCGCAGGGTGAGCGCGATCCGGGCCTCGGTGGCCAGGACGGGATGGCAGGCGGTGAAGATCAGCCGCAGCAGGTCGTCGTCGATGTCGTCGGGAGCCGCGGGCTCGGCGGGCGGTGGTACGTCCTCCAGGGTCCGGCCGACCTCGGCCAGCTTGCGGGCGTACGTCTCCTTGCGGCGCACGAGGTCGATCGCGCGGTGTTTGGCGGTGGCCATGAGCCAGGCGCCCGGTCTGTCCGGGACACCCGACTCCGGCCACTGTTCCAGGGCGGCGACCAGCGCGTCCTGGGCGATCTCCTCGGCGATGCCGACGTCGCGCACGATGCGCGCGGCGGCGGCGATGATCCGCGCCGACTCGATCCGGAACACCGTTTCGACCGCTCGGGTCGCGCTCACTGCCGTCACGGCCACCCATCAGAGCAGCCGTGACGAGACAGGGCAAATGCGGCGCGGGGCCCCGCGCGGTCGTGGCGCGGTCGTGGCGCGGTCGCGGCGGTCGTGGCGCGGTCAGCCGCCGTCGATCTGGCGCAGCTCGGCGCCGACCGTCCATTCCTCGGGGTGGATCTCCAGGAACCGCTTGGTCCACTCCAGCGCCTCGGCCTTGTCCTTGGCCTGGAGGATGGCGTAGCCGCCGACGACCTCCTTGGTCTCGGTGAAGGGCCCGTCGGTGTAGCTCAGCTTGCCGCCGGACCAGGTCACCCGGGTCCCCTCGGCGGTGGGGAGCAGCCCGGCGGTGTCGAGCATGACCCCGGCCTTGGTGATCTCCTCCATGAGCGCGCCCATGCGCTCCCCGAACTCCGGCGGGAACTCGGTGTCGGCGGGAAGGGCCTGCTCGTCGATGCGGATCAGGGAAAGGAAGCGCGGCATGGTGGCTCCTCGGTCGGACGGGCGGGGGCTTTCCCCGCCTCTCACTGCTTCGTCGAACGGGAGACGTCCGGATCGACAGCTCCCCGGGGTTTTCTTCCGGAAGAATCTTCCGGCCCGAAAAGCCCTACTCGCGAGTAGGATCGCGGGCCCCGACTCCTCCGAGAGGACCTTCCGATGCCGCGCACTCCTTCTTCCCCTCTTCTGCTCGCCGGACTGCTGGCGACCGCGGGCGTCGCGCACGCGCTCGCACCGAAGCAGTTCGACGCGATCGTCCCGAGCGCCCTCCCCGGCACCGCCCGGCAGTGGACGTACGCGAGCGGCGCGGCCGAGCTGGCGCTGGCCGCAGGTGTCGCCCATCCGCGGACCCGCCGGGTGGCGGCGCTGGCCGCCGCGGCGTTCTTCGTCGGCGTGTTCCCGGCGAACGTGAAGATGGCCGTGGACGCCGGGCGCCGCTCCCCCGCCCTCCGGGCCGCGACGCTCGCCCGGCTGCCGCTCCAGCTCCCGCTGGTCCTGTGGGCCCGCAACGTGAGCCGGGGCGCCTCCGGCTGACGCCGTGCCCGCCCCGATCACGGGCTGTCGCCCGACCAGTCCCAGTGGTCCGGATCGCAGGCGCGGCGGCGGTAGTGGGCCCGGCCGCCGGCCCCGTAGCGTCCTATCTCGGTGGGGAGCCGGGCCTCTTCGGCGAGTTGGCGCGGGCTCCAGCCCGTGATGTCCAGGAGGAGCCCGTCCAGCGGACCGCCCACGAGTTCGCCGTAGAGGCGGCCGGGGCGCGCGCCGGGGTCGGGGTCTTCGTGGTCGGCGCCGTAGACCCGGCGCCTGAGCATCCTGTCGTCCATGCTCCCAGCTTCACAGCCACCACTGACAACCGGGCCCCGCGCGCCGGTCCTCAGCCTTCGAGGAGGCGCTGCCCGACGTACTCCCCCGGTGCGGCCCCGCCCGGCACGGCGAACAGGGCGGACGTCTCGTGCTCGGTGTACCGGCCGAGGGCGTCGCCCCCGGACAGCCGCCGCTGGACGGGGACGAAGCCCGTACGGGGATCGGCCTGCCAGGCGACGAAGAGCAGCCCCGCGTCCGGTGTGCCGTCGGACCGCAGGCCGTCGTAGTACGACCATCCGCGCCTCAGCATCGTCGCGCCGGCGTTGGTGCGCGGCGCGGCGAGCCGTATGTGGGCGTTGGCCGCGATGGCGGGGACCCCGTCCGGCCGCGCGGCGTCCAGGTCCACCGGCGTGCGCTCGGTGCCGCCGCTCAGCGGGGCCCCGTCGGCCACGCGCCGCCCCACGGCCTCCTCGCGGTGGTGGACGGGCAGCCCCTCCCAGGTGTCGAGGAGCATCCGGATCCGGCGTACGACCACGTACGAGCCCCCCGCCAGCCAGGCCGGCGCGTCCGGGCCGGTGACCAGGATCCGGGTCCGCTGCGCGGGGTCCTCGGCCGGGGCCGGGTTGGCGGTCCCGTCGAGTTGGCCCATGAGGTTGCGGTGGGTGCCGGACGCGGCCTCGCGGGACGCGGCTTCGCAGGACGCCGCTCCCGGCGGCCGGGTGAACCCGGACATCACCCAGCGGGTCCGCGCGACACCCCGGGCCAGCCGCTGGAGGGTGCGCAGGGCGTGCACGGCGGCGAACGGGTCGTCCGCGCCGACCTGCACGAACAGGTCGCCGCCGGAGCGGGCCGGATCGAGCCGGTCGTCCGTGAAGGCGGGCAGCGGGGCGAGGGCCTCCGGCCGGGCCGCGACGAGCCCGAGCCGGTCGAAGAGGCCCGCCCCGAAGCCGAAGGTGGCGGTGAGCGCGGCGGGACCGGCACCGAGGGCGACACCGGTGTCGCCGTCGGCCCCCGAACCACCCCCGGCCGGCGGCTCGCCGCGGCTCATCCGCTCCGCGGCCCCGGTCCAGGCGCGCATCAGGGCGGCCGCCCGCGCCCGGTCGGTCCCGGGCCCGAGGTCCAGTGCGGCGAGATGCGCGTAGGGCTGGCGCCGGGTCAGGATCCCGGCCTGGTACGGGCCGTGGAAGGGGACGACGGCGGCCGGGCGCCGCTCCCCGGACCGGGCACCGGCCCCGGAGCCCGTCAGTACGGCGCCGCCCGCGGCCAGGGCGGCCAGCCCGCCGGCGCCGAGCAGGGCCCGGCGGGCGACCCGGGACCGGTCACCGCAGGGACCGCTTCGCCCGCTCCCACCGGACTCGCCGGACTCCCCGGACTCCCCAGTCTCCCCGGACTCGCGGACCTCCACCGTCACTTCGCCCCGTCGACCACCGGGTCGACGACCCCGACCCACAGCTGGTTCAGCTCGGACACGTACCGGCCGCCCTTGGTGTCCTGCGGTACGACCAGCCGCGGTCCGGCCGCGTCGTCGAACGGCACGCCGTCCTCGGAGACCGCGAGCAGGATCTGGCTCTTGGCGAAACCGGGGTCGAGTTCGGCCCAGGCGAAGACGGCGCGGTAGTCGCCGCCCCCGGTCGCGGCGACCACCCCGCGCAGCTGGCCGTTCTTCTTGCCCTGGTCGAAGCGCGGCTCCGCCGTCTTCAGCACCTCGTACAGCGGCACGCCCGCGTACGTGTGCTCCTGATCGCCCTTGGCGCTGGTGAACTTCACCGGCGCCGAGCTCTGCGGCAGCTTGCGCAGGTCGGCGAGGGTGAGGGTGTAGGGCTTGGCGACCTCGCCGCCGACCCGCACCTCGCCGGGCTTCAGCGGCGCGGCGGGGGACTTCGCCGACGCTCCCGCCGGGGCCCCGGCGGACGCGGGAGCGGAAGCCGCCGCATCCGCCTTCGCGTCCTTCGCGCCCTTCGCGTCCTTCCCCTCCGCCGGCTGACCGCAGCCCGCGAGGACCAGCGCGCCCACCGCGAGCACGAGGCCCGCTCTCCGAAGGTTCATGCGACGTTCCATGGACGACCCCTCCCGACACGCCGATCGACTACCTCGCAGATGCGAGGTGATCGGCCCCCTTGTGGCGAAAATGCCGTGCGCAACATATCTGAAGACCCGCATCTGCCCCACACCGCGAAAGCGACCCTGGAGCATCGGCCGAACGGCCCGCCCGCAATCCCCGGCAAACACCCCGGGCTCTTGGCGGAAACACCCGTTCCGGGCGGGAATTCGGGGCCTGCGGGCCCGGCGGCGATGATGGGGGCCCCAACCGCACATCACTCGGTACACGAAGCAGGAGCACCGCCCATGGCACGTCGGGTACACCAGCCGCTGGAGAACCAGGAGTTCGACTTCATCCTCGGCATGACCGAGGGGCCGGTTCTCGCCTACTTCATCGGGACCTGGCCCAAGGCCCTGGAGTCCTGCCGCGCGATGGACGCGCTCGTGGCCGAGGCGGCCGAGGATTACGGCACGCGCCTGACGGCGGTCCGCACCGACATGACCCGCTGCCCCGAACCGACCAGGCGCTTCGCCGTGACCGGTGCCCCCACCGTGGTCCTCGTCAAGGACGGCGAGGCCGTGGCCGACCACGCCGGCGCGATGAGCCGCGCCGAGCTCCGCGCCTTCCTGGACGCCCACCTCTGAGCGTCCGGGAGGCCGCTCGGCCGGGCGGGCGAAAGCGGTCCATCTGGCCGAAAGTGGCATAGGTCAGATAGGTGCCTTGGGCATGTAATGGATTCCGGCGAGACGGACCCACGGAACCATGCTTACGAGGTGCTGCATGTCAGAGACCGTTGCCTTTCCCCAGGACCGAACCTGCCCCTACCACCCGCCGGCCGCGTACGACCCGCTCCGCGAGGGCCGGCCGCTGTCCCGGGTCACCCTCTTCGACGGCCGCTCGGTCTGGGTGGTCACCGGGCACGCCGAGGCGCGCGCCCTGC
Source organism: Streptomyces sp. NPDC051582 (assembly GCF_040681715.1). Lineage (NCBI taxonomy): Bacteria > Bacillati > Actinomycetota > Actinomycetes > Kitasatosporales > Streptomycetaceae > Streptomyces > Streptomyces sp. NPDC051582. The sequence goes on along the minus strand of NZ_JBFAZJ010000011.1, from coordinate 211,862 downwards.
TGTCGGACGGACGACTCTCCTCCGACCGGCGCAACGAGGCCTTCCCCACCCCCACGAAGCGGTTCAAGGGGCTCCAGAACCGCCGTACGGCCCTGCTCGGCGTCGACGACCCCGAGCACAACGCCCAGCGCCGGATGCTCATCCCGAGCTTCACCCTGAAGCGGACCGCGGCCCTGCGGCCCGCCATCCAGAAGACCGTGGACCGGCTGATCGACGAGATGGTCGCCAGGGGACCCGGGGCCGAGCTGGTGGGCGACTTCGCCCTGCCCGTCCCCTCCACGGTGATCTGCGCCCTGCTCGGAGTCCCGTACGAGGACCACGAGTTCTTCGAGGGGGCGTCGCGACGGCTGCTGCGCGGGCCCGAGCTCGCCGACGTGGAGGCCGCCCGGGACCAGATCAACGGCTACCTCGCCGATCTGATCGAGCGCAAGCGGACCGACCCGGGTGACGGACTGCTGGACGAGCTCGTCGCGACCCGCCTGGAGACCGGCGAGACCGACGTCGAGGAACTGGTCTCGCTGGCCGCGATCCTGCTCGTCGCGGGGCACGAGACCACGGCGAACATGATCTCGCTCGGTACGTTCACCCTGCTGCGGCATCCGGAGCAGCTGACCGAACTGCGCACCGACCCCTCGCTGATCTCGGTGGCCGTGGAGGAGCTGATGCGCTTCCTGTCCATCGCGGACGGCATGCTGCGGGTGGCCACCGAGGACATCGAGATCGGCGGAGTGACGATCCGCCCGGACGACGGGGTGGTGTTCTCCACCTCCGTCATCAACCGGGACCCCGCGGTGTTCGCGCGGCCGGACGCGCTGGACTGGCACCGGTCCGCCCGGCACCACGTCGCGTTCGGCTTCGGGATCCACCAGTGCCTCGGGCAGAACCTGGCCCGCGCCGAGATGGAGATCGCCCTCGGGACGCTGTTCGCGCGCCTGCCCGGGCTCCGCCTCGCGGCCGAGCCGGACCGGATTCCGTTCCGGCCCGGCGACACCATTCAGGGCATGGTCGAACTCCCCGTGGCATGGTGAGGGACATGTCGCCACAGCGCATCGACATCAAGACGGACGTCTGCATCGGCGCCGGGCAGTGCGCCCTGACCGCACCGGACGTGTTCACCCAGGACGACGACGGCTTCAGCCAGGTGCTCCCGGGCCGCGAGGACGGCAACGGCAGCCCGCTGCTGCGCGAGGCCGCCCGCGCCTGCCCGGTCGCCGCGATCAGCATCCGGGAGGAATGACAGCGGCACCCGGCTCACGGGTTCACGGGGCCCGTACGGCTCAGAGCAGGGCGACGGCCCGGCGCTCCAGGTCCAGCGAGCGGTCCACGAGTTCGGCGCATTCGTCGAACAGGGACCGCCGCGCGGGGGCGTCGGAGTCCGGCTCGGCCGTACGGGCCAGGTCCGCCAGCCGCGACCAGTGCCCGGCGGAGTCCCGCAGGAGCGAGGCGGCCTCCGGCCGCCCGGCGAGGTCGAGGAAGTCCGCGTACAGCGGCCGGGTGGCGCCGGGGGCGGTCCACTCCTCCTCCAGGCAGGCGTACAGCCGCCCGGTGCCCGCCCGGAAGGCCTCCGGACTGCCGAACCGCCGCTCCCAGCCCGTCTTCGTGGTCCGGTCGCGCAGCTGCGCGGCCAGCTTCTCCATGCCGGAGAAACCGAAGTTGACGTCGAACTGGTTGCCGAGCACCGGCCCGGTGAGGCGGGTGACGGTCGCGGCGATGGCTCCCTCGACGTCCGGCTCGTCCTCGGCCGGACCGGTGGGCACGACGAGCTGGTGGCGGCCCTTGCGGTGCGCGGTCCAGGCGGCGCCGAACTCCTCGCGATCGATCCGGTAAGGGGTCTCGGCCCCGTCCTCGATCAGCAGGTCGTCGCCGTCGTATCCGGCGATCACGACGGTGTACGGGTCGGCGCCGATCATCTCGGCGTCGGCGTCGGCCTCGTGCCAGGGCAGCGACGACCGGTCGACGACGCAGAAGGCGGGCTGGCCGCCGTCGAGCGCGGCGCGCACCCGGCCCCAGCGGGGTTTGGTGGCGCGCGTGGCGTCGTAGGGGATGTGCAGGCGCCGCAGCGCGACCTGCACCCAGGGCTCGGGATGAGCCTGCGCGACGATCGTCGCGATGGGCGCCCGGCCCGCGTACTCGAAAACGAAGTACATGAAGCCGATCCCGCCGGCCAGGCCCGCGATCAGCTCCTCGTCGTGGGCGCTGCCCAGGGCGTGGCGGATCAGGGAGGCCTCGCGATGGCGTCCGGTTCCGAAGTCTTCGTACACGAGCACAGTCATGCGGTCAGCCTAGCCGCGCCCCGCCCATGGACCCGACGGGGACTTCCTGTACAGTTGTCCAGGAAGTTGCCGATCAACTGGAGGTCGCCGTGCACACGGTCGCTCAGGTCCTCATAGGTGTCGTCGCCGCCCTGCACGCGTACTTCCTGGTCCTGGAGATGTTCCTGTGGCAGCGGCCGCCCGGCCGGGCCCTGTCGGGCTTCGACGAGGAGCTGGCCCGCCGCACCGCACCGCTCGCCGCCAACCAGGGCCTCTACAACGGCTTCCTGGCCGCCGGACTCGTCTGGTCACTGGTCATCGACTCGCTCGCCACGCAGGTCTTCTTCCTCGTCTGCGTGATCGTCGCCGGACTGTACGGGGGCGCGACCGCCAACCGGCGCATCCTCGTCGCCCAGGCCCTGCCCGGCGCGCTCGCCCTGGGCGCCGCACTGCTGGCCACGTGAGCCCCGAGGATCCGCGCACCGCCCGCACCAGGGCCCGCCTGCGCGAGAGCCTGCTCGCCGAGTGCGCCGACCGGCCGCTCGGGGAGGTCAGCGTCTCGGCCGTGGTCCGCCGGGCCGGGGTCGGGCGCGCCACGTTCTACCTGCACTACGAGGACCTCCCGGCGCTGGCCGTCGACGCCTGCGCCGACGTGGTGCACGCGGCGGTCGACGCCCTGCACGCCTGGCAGACGGAACCCGGGGCGCGGGCCCCGGCCCGGCCCCCGGCCGCGCTGGCCGGCTTCCTGGCCGACGCCGCCGCGCACGCGCCCCTGTACCGCACCCTGCTCCTGCCGGGCGGCGGCGGGCCGCTCGGCGAGCGGCTCAACCGGGAGCTGCGCGCCCGCGCCCGCGCCGAACGGGAGGCGGCCGGCGCACCCAACGCCGACCTGGTCGCCACGGCGGTGGCCGCCACGTTCACCGGGATCCTCGCCGACTGGCTGCACGGCAGCGTCCCCGGCTCCCCGGCAGAGCTGGCCGACCACCTCTGGCCGCTGCTGCTGGCCCTGCACCGCGCGGGCTCCCGGCCCACCGCCCCGTGACGGCCATGAGCCCCGCCGGACCGACCGGCGGGGCTCATGTCACGGGCTGGGCTCGTGAAGTGGCGTCACAGTGGTGTCACCGCTGCGGAAGCACGTTCTCCGCCTGCGGGCCCTTGGGGCCCTGGGTGACGTCGAACTCGACCTTCTCGTTCTCCTGGAGCTCCTTGAAGCCGGTGCCCTGGATGGCGGAGAAGTGCACGAACACGTCGGGGCCGCCATTGTCCTGCTGGATGAAGCCGAAGCCCTTCTCCGAGTTGAACCACTTCACGGTGCCTGTTGCCATCAGTACTGATCCTTCTCAACGTTCCACGCGGGCCGCACGTGCGGTGCAGCCGACCCAATCCTGCCCGTGCGTCACACCCACCACACCTCAGGCGCGGCCGATCGGGGCAGGTTCGAACTATTGACCGGCCAGTTCGGCGGGGCGCGGGCGGGGCGCCGAGGCGGCGGCCCGGCGCGGTCCGCCGGCCCGGCAGCCCAGGCAGTGCGCGTGCCCGGTCCGCGCGCCGGTGTCGCGGATGCGCCAGTCCCACTCGGCACGGGGGCGGGGCCCGCCGGGCTTGCCCCAGCCGGCGAGGTGCAGGACCCAGGTGACGACCGCCGCCGCGACGACGAGGCCGAGGCCGAGCCAGACCCCGGGCATCCAGGCCCCGCACACGGCGGCCCCGGCTCCGGTACAGCCGATCAGGGCCAGGGCGGTGCCGGTCCACCCGGCGACCGTGTGGCCCATGTCGACGTCTCCGTGTGCGCTCATGATTCTCCCCAGACGGACGGGCGGCAGTAGGTTCGGAAGGCGAGATGCCTTAGTCAACAAGGTAAGCATCTCACGAGCTAAGTTACTTAGACACTAAGGAGTATCTGCATGCAGGGCAAGTCCCGCCCCGCGGCCACGGCCCAGGAGGCGCTGTCGCGCATGGACCGGTACGTCGCGCTGGGCCTCATCGGCCAGCAGGAGGTCGCGCAGCTGCTGGGGCTGAACGTCACCGACCTGACCTGCCTGGGCCACGTCCTGGGCGCCGGGGACGACCCGCTGGGCGCCGGTGACCTCGCTGAGCTGACGAACCTGACCACCGGCGCCGTGACCGGGGTCCTCAACCGCCTGGAGCGGGCCGGGTACGCCCGCCGGCAGCCGGACCCCGCGGACCGGCGCCGGGTGCGCGTGGTGGCCGACCCGGCGGCGGCCGCGCGGGTCTTCGCCGTGTACGAGCCCTTCTACGCCCGGCTGGGCACGGTGTTCGCGCAGTACTCCCCCGACGAGGTCGCCGTCATCGCCGACTGGTTCGCGCGGGCGACCGTCGAGATGACCGCCCACCTCGCCGAGGTGCGCAGCGGGCGACTGGGGCCCGCGGCGCCGTAACGGGCCCGGTGCGCCATGTCCCCGATGGTAAAATTCGCCTTTTCACGTCTCACGGAAGGTTCTGCATGAAGAACCCGTCGGTTCACGGGCGCTTCGGCATCAAGGCCGGAGCCAAGGCAGGCCCCAAGGGCGGTGCGAAGTCGGGCGGCAAGACCCCCCGGACCGCTCCCCTGAAGGGCGAGTTCGCGATGCCGAAGACGGTCGAACCGGCGCTGCCGCCGGTGGAGGCGTTCTCCGAGCTGGACCTGCCCCGTGAGCTGGTGACGACGATGGCCGACCTGGGGGTGACGCAGCCGTTCCCCATCCAGGCGGCGACGCTCCCCAATTCCCTGGCAGGCCGCGACATCCTCGGCCGGGGCCGCACCGGCTCCGGCAAGACCCTGGCCTTCGGCCTGGCCCTGCTGGCGCGCACCGCGGGCCGCAAGGCCGACCCGAAGCGACCGCTGGCCCTGGTGCTCGTACCGACGCGCGAGCTGGCGCAGCAGGTGACCGAGGCGCTGACGCCGTACGCGCAGGCCCTGGACCTGCGGATGGCCACGGTGGTCGGCGGGCTGTCGATCGGCAGGCAGGTGAGCGCGCTGCGCACCGGCGCCGAGGTCGTCGTGGCCACCCCCGGGCGCCTCAGCGACCTGGTCGGGCGGCGCGACGTCCACCTGGAGCGGGTGAAGATCACCGTCCTCGACGAGGCCGACCAGATGTGCGACATGGGCTTCATGCCGCAGGTCACCGAGATCCTCGACCAGGTGCACCACGCCGGGCAGCGCATGCTGTTCTCCGCCACCCTGGACCGCAACGTGGACCAGCTCGTGCGCAGCTACCTGAAGGATCCCGTCTCCCACTCCGTCGACCCGTCGGCGGCCTCCGTGAGCACGATGGATCACCACGTGCTGCACATCCACTCCGCCGACAAGATCTCCGCCGCCACCGAGATCGCGGCGCGCGAGGGCCGGGTGCTGATGTTCCTGGACACCAAGCACGGGGTGGACCAGTTCGTGAAGCACCTGCGGGCCATGGGCGTACGGGCGGAGGGGCTGCACAGCGGCAAGTCGCAGCCCCAGCGCACGCGCACGCTCGCCCAGTTCAAGACCGGGGCCGTCACGGTCCTCGTCGCGACGAACGTCGCCGCGCGCGGCATCCACATCGACGACCTCGACCTGGTCGTGAACGTGGACCCGCCCGCCGACCACAAGGACTACCTGCACCGGGGCGGCCGCACCGCCCGCGCGGGCGAGTCCGGCAAGGTCGTCACCCTGGTCACCCCGAACCAGCGCCGGGACATGGTCCGGCTGATGGCCGAGGCCAAGATCCGGCCGACCACCACCCAGGTCCGCTCCGGTGAGGCCGCGCTGAGCCGGATCACCGGCGCGAAGGCCCCCTCCGGGGTGCCGCTGGCGGGCGCCGAGCCGACGGACGCCAAGGGCCGGCCCTCGGGCACGGACCTCGGCTTCCGCGGGATCGGCACGCGGCCGGGCCGGCCCGGTGTGGGCAAGGAGTCCCGCAAGACCTCGGAGGCGCGCAAGCTCGCCGAGGCGCGGCGCGCGGCGCGGGTCCGCAAGGGCGGCTGACGCCACCGGCGGAGGCCGTCGGCGGCGGACACCGTCGGCGGACGCCGCCTCGAAGCGCCGGCGCCGGCCCCCACCGCAGGGGCCGGCGCCGTACGTGCGTCCGCGAGCGGGCCGGCCGTCGGATCAGCCCCGGCGGCGCCGCCGCCAGGCCACGATGGCGCGGGTGACCACCGGCGGCAGCAGGTCCTTGGCGAGCCTGCGCCAGGCGAGCCCGGCACGCGGCCGCGGGCCCGGCTGGTGCGCGGTGCGTACGGTCTCCGGCGCGGGCTCGGGCGCCGGATTCAGCGGCTCCGGGGGCGCGGGCGGGACGGCGCCCTCGTCGCCGATGCGGACGAGGGACTGGCCGGCCACGAGGTCCACACCGTGCCACAGGTCCCCCCGGCCCTCCAGCCAGGTCAGCAGCTCCGCCTGGTAGGGAGCCGCGTCGCCCCAGGTCGCGTAGAGCTTCGACGCCGAGACGGCGATGAGGTGCAGCTCGCCGGTGGCCACCGCGGCCCACACGGCGGCGGCGACGCCGGGGCAGTGCTCGGAGCGGTAGTCGTCGAAGACGACGACGGCGTCCGGGGCGGCCACGACGCGCGAGGACTCGATGTCCTGGACGACGTGCTCGTAGAGGTGCGAGGCGTCGATGTGGATGAACCGGCAGCTCGCCGGGCGGACGCGGTCGGCGACGACGAAGGTCGGAGCCTGGATGATCGTGGGGAGCGCCTCGCGGAAGGCCAGGTAGTTCGTCTCGAAGCCGCGGCGGGTGAGCGTGGGGTACGAGTCCTTCATCTCGGCGAGATTGGAGTCGTCCGGCGCCGGCGAGTCGAAGAGGTCACACACGGTGAACTCCTCGCCCTCCCGCAGGTATCCCCCGAGGAAGATCGCGCTCTTCCCCATGAAGGCGCCGAGTTCGAGCAGATCGCCCGGCTTCTCCTCCCCGCCGTCACGGCGGGACAGGAACCAGTCGAAGAGCACCTGGTCGTAGCCCGAGAACCAACCGTTGACCTGGTTGTACGCGGTCGGTGCGGGCGGAGCCGGCTCGCCGTCGGGGGTGGTGACGGGAGCGTGGGAAACGTGCGACACGGAGAGCAGCCTCCAGTGGAACGGCATCGGAATCAACGCTGATACCCGGCCAGGTAGGCAGACCTTAAACCCTCGAACGGCCGTGTGACGAGACTCCTGTGCGGAGCTGATAAAACCGCTGCCGCCCGTATCCGTCTTGCTCCGGATCGGCCCCTCGTTTCCGAGGGGTCCCCCGCCGGGCGCTCGCTTTCCCCGGGCTCAGCCCGCGGCGTTCCGGCGCCGCAGGCGCGCGGCGGCGACGGTGCGCACGCGGTGGGTGCGGGCCGTGGCGGCGAGCAGGCCGAGTGCCTCGTGCGAGCCGAGCGATCCGGCGGCGGTGCGCTGGCACCAGTCGGAGGCGGCGGTGAGCTCGGCCGGGGACCACGGCCCGCCGTCGGCGATCGTCTTGAGCAGGGTCCATTCGCGCAGCCTGCGGGCCGGGAAGGCGCGGGGGCCGATCGCGGTGCCCATCTCGCGGGCCCAGCCGGGGAACCGCGGGTCGGTCAGCAGCTGGGCGGCGCGACGGTCGAGGTGGGTGACCACCGCGCTCTCGGCCATCACCGGGTCGCGATCGCGCAGCACGGCGGCGACCGCGTCGGCCTCGCCCGCTCCGGCGGCGGCGGTGGCCAGGGCGTCCAGGTGGCGGCCGTAGCGCCAGTGCTCGGGCACGGTGGCCGTGCCCTCCGCCCCTGTCTGGTTCTCACGTCTCCCCATGCACCCATTCCACACGACCCCTCTGAACGTCCGGTGTCCAGGGGTGCCTCAGCCCCGGCCCGGGGGCGCGAGCGGCAGGGCACGAGGCGAGCCGTGCCCGGCTCGGGGCGCGGCCCGGCGCCCGGAGACCGGCGTCCCGCGCGATCAGCGGTCGGGACCCTCCTCCGGGAGCTCGGTGAGGGGGGTGCGGGGGGACGGCGGGAGGGAGAGGCGGATGCGGGCCCCGTGGACCGCGGCCAGTTCGGCGTGGCCGGCCGGACCCCAGTCGGCGAGTTCGCGGACCTGCTCCGGGGTGGCCAGCAGGCGCGCGTACGCCGGATCGCCGGCCGGGAGCGGCGAGGGGAGGCGGCCGACGGTGCGGGGATGGGCCGCCCCGTCGGCGTGGCGGTAGCCGAGCGGCGTGGAGGCCGGCACGGGGGACGGGAGGTGTGCGGAGCCGGTGGTGCGCGAGATCAGCACCAGGACCCGCCCGTCGGGGGCGAACAGCCAGGCCGAGGGCTCCCGTACGGGCAGCCCGGCGGGCACCGGGCCGGGGTGCCAGGTGCCGTGCAGCGGGGTGCGGCGGGTGCGCAGGACCCCGAGCCGGTCCAGGGCGGTCGCCAGGGTGGGGCGGCCGTCCTCCAGCAGGGCGGCGCCGCCGCCGTTGACGCGGGCGCGCAGCGCCGACAGGGCGCGGCGGGCGTCGCCCGGGTCCATCAGGCCGGCGAGGTCGGCCGGTTCGGCGAAGTGGACGGCGGTGATCTCCTGGGCCGGGAGGCGGATCCCGTCGATCCGGTCGGGGGTCCAGGTGCCGCCGTCGTACACGTGCATGATCTCTCCCGGGAAACCCATCTCGGGCGGGATGCCGGGGGTGTCGGCCGGGATCCAGTCCACGGCGAGCCCGCGCGGATAGCGGCCGTCGACGCCCAGTTCCTCGCGCACTTCCCGGGCCGCGGCGGCGGCCGGGGCCTCGCCCGCGTCCACCGCGCCGCCGGGCAGCAGCCGGTCGGGGCGGTAGTCGACGCTCTGGACGAGGACGCGGCCGTCCGAGTCGGTGACCAGGACGACGGCTCCGGTCCACAGCGCGGCCCGCGAAGCCCCGTACTCCTGCGGTGTCATCCGGGTGCCCGGCCGGCTTCCGTCGCCCTCGTCCTCGTCTTCGCTCACGGCCTGGTCGGTCAGCTGCGGCATCGGAACTCCGTTCACCGTGGATGGACCCTCTGCCCGTGCAACAGCCCTTGCCCCCATGGGGTTACGCCGGTCACACCTTCGTGGCCACTGACCACCGCTTTGCCACCCCTATACCTCCTTATTACCTTGTTACACCGTCGTTGGTACATTCGTCTCGCGGACTGGCGGCTTGAAAACCGCCGGTCCGACCACGCTTCCCCCACGGACGCGGGCGGCTCGCCGCCGCCGACGCCGTCCGCGGGCCGGCCGCCCTCGGGATGTTCGCCGTCCATGTCGGCCCGGGACCACGGCCCGAGGGCGCCGGGTACGTGATCGTCGCGGCCGACGGGCGGGCGCCCGCGCCGTTCGCCCTCCCCGCCGGGTTCTCGCCCGCCTTCACCCGGCGCGGCCGCCCGGGATCCTGGCCATCCTGGCCTCCTTCACCGCCCGCTTCCTCGCCGCCGAGCCCTTCACACCCCTGTGGGCCCGCCGTCCGTCACTCGTGCGTGTGACCGCGCGTAGGTTCCGGCGGCCGGCGTGCGGCAGGGTGGGCAGATGCTGTTACGCCGGGCGGCCCTGCCCCTGCCCCTGATGCTCGCCGCGGTGGCGCTGACCGCCGGGTGCGTGACCGTACGGCCCGACCGGCCCGCGGAGGCGGCCCGTACGGCTCCGGCCGCGGAGCCGGGAGCGGTGGCCGAAGCACTGCCGCTGGGGCGGCTTCCGGCATCGCAGACCCCCTCCCCGCCCGCGCCCGAGCCTGCCGCGGCGGCCGCGGAGCAGGCAGCGGAGGTCCGGGTTCCACCGCCCCGGAGCCGCGAGCGCGCGCCCGACCGGCCGGCGCGGCCCGTACGCCCGGCACCCGTGCCGGGACCCCGCAAGCGCCCGCCCGCACAGCCGAAGCCCCGGCCCGCGCAGCCGCGTCCGTACGACATGGGCTCCCTGTGCGAGGCCGCCAAGGGCACCGTCCACCCGTCCATCGTCGCCCTGTGCCGGTAGATGTGGATCATCCGTGTGGATTCGGCCCGGCTCCCGGAGCGTGAGGGACGGGTTCGCTTGGATGGGCGGCGCGGGTCCGACCTGAGGCCCGTACCGCCTCCACCCCCCAGGGAGTCGCCATGGCGAAGATCGCCCTGTTCGGCGCGACCGGCACCATCGGAACGCGCGTCCTGCGCGAAGCACTCGACCGCGGCCACGAGGTCACCGCGGTGGTCCGCGATCCCGAGAAGCTCGCGGACTCCGGAGCCGAGGTGATGCACGGCGACGTCCTGGACCCGCACTCCGTCGCAGAGGCGGCCGCCGGCCGGGACGTGGTCGTCAGCGCGGTCGGCCCCGGCGCCGGAGACCCGGACATCCTCGTGTCCGCCGTCAAATCCCTGATCGGCGGCGTCTGCACGCCGGGCCCGGACATCCCCCGGCCCCGGGTGATCGTCGTGGGCGGGGCCGGCTCGCTGCGCACCCCCGAGGGCCCGCTGGTCCGGGACGCGCCGGGCATCCCGGAGCCGGTCCGTGCCCTCATGCGAGCCCACGGTGAGGCGCTGGACTTCCTGCGGACCGTGCCCGTCGAGGAGGTCCGCTGGAGCTGCCTGAGCCCCGCCGCGCAGATCGCGCCGGGCGCGCGGACGGGCACCTACCGGCTGGCCCTCGACGACCTCGTCGTGGACGAGGACGGCCTCAGCCGCATTTCGGCCGAGGACTACGCCGTGGCCCTGGTCGACGAGATCGAGCGCGATGCGCATTCCGGGAAGCGGTTCACCATCGGCTACTGACCGGCGGCTACCGGCCGGTGGGCGTGTCCGGAGCCGCCTCCCCGGCGTACATCACCGTGAGTTCGGCGCCGAGCCGGGCGAGCCACTGCCGTACCTCCGGCGGCTCCAGCACCTCGACCCCCGCCCCCAGCCCGGCCAGATGCCCTGCCAGGGCCCTGGCGGCCGGCCCGTCGACCCACACCTCGGTCCAGCCGTCGGGCAGCGGACCGCCGACGCGCACCCGGCCACCGAGGAAGCGCTGCAGCAGGGCGAGCGTGTCGGGGCGGACGCGGGCCCGCGCGGTCACCGCGTTCATGCCGTCCTGGAAGGCCCCGGACAGTGCCCGCCAGGTCTCGGCGAGGTCGAAGCCGGGCGGCCGGACCACCGGTTCACCGGTCGGTTCCACGGAGGTGACCCGGCTGAGCCGGAAGGTGCGCAGGCCCTTGTCCGTACCGGCGACGAGGTAGTCCGCCCCCGCCTTGGCCACGAGCCCGAGGGGGTCGACCGTGCGCTCGCCGGCCGTTTTGCCGACGCCCGCGTACCCGAGCCGGACGCGGATCCCGTCCACGACGGCGCCCTGGAGCGCGGAGCGGTGGGCGGCACCGGCCGTGACGGCGTTGCGGGACCAGTCGGTGGCGTCGACGACTCCGGCACGGGTGGCGGCCTCCGCATGCGGCCGCAGGCTCGGTGGCAGGGCCCTGACCAGCTTGCGCAGAGTGGTGCGCAGTTCGGGGGTGGCCGACAGGGGGCCGGTGACGAGGAAGAGCGCCCGGATCTCGTCGGCGGTCAGTCCGGTGAGGTTGGTACGGGCCCCGCCGACGAGGGACCAGCCGCCCCCGCGGCCGCGCTGCGAGTACACGGGGATGCCGGACGCGGCCAGGGCCTCCAGGTCACGGCGTGCGGTGCGCTCGGACACCTCCAGTTCGGCGGCCACTTCGGGGACGGTGACGCGGCCGCGCTCCTGGAGGAAGAGCAGGGTCGCCACCAGCCGGTCGGCTCTCACGGGTCTCTTTCCTCCTGCACGGGCGTCCTCGTCTTCGCCTTTTCATTCTCCAAGGAAAACTGGCCAGAAGGTGGCCACTTTTCCTTCCAGGATGAAGCCATGAACAAGACCGAGCAGCTCATCGAGACCCCGTCCGGCTCCGCCGGCACCGCCGGCACCGCCGCCGCCTCCTCCTTCGATCCCCGGGCCGACCTGGCCGCTGCCGTCGAGCTGGCAGGCCGTGCGCTGGCCGCCGTCCGGCCCGAGCAGTACGACGCCCCGACCCCCTGCGAGGAGTTCGACGTCCGGCGGCTGTCGAGCCATCTCGTCGCCGTCGTCCGCCGGATCTCGGTGATCGGGCGCGGCGAGGACCCGTTCAGCGTCCCGTCCTTCGCCGACGAGATCGCCGACGGCGGGTGGGCGGCGGCTTGGGAGCCGGGCGCCCGCGAGGTCTCGCAGGTGTGGGCGGATCCGGACGTCCTCGGCCGGCAGCTGCGTCTCCCGATGGGCGTCCTGCCCGGCGCGGCCGCCGCGGCCGTCTACACCCACGAACTCGTCGTGCACACCTGGGACCTGGCCACGGCGACCGGACAGGCCCCGGAGTGGGACCCGGCCCTGATCGAGCGGGTGATCGGCGTCGTACGCCGCGCGCTGCCGGCCGAGACCCGCGGCGGGCGGATCCCCTTCGCCGATGTGGTGACCGTGGACTCCGACGCCCCGGCCATCGACCGGCTCGTGGCCTGGGCCGGACGCCGGCCCTGAGGGACCCGGTCCGGGGGTTATTGGGTGGATGGCCCGGCCTCGGATACCTAGAGTGACGGCGAACCACCGTCGTCGACCCGGAGCCAACCATGCGCACGCACTACCCCCGCACGCCTCATCTGCCCTGGTCCCCCGGGGCGGCGGCGGACGACGTGCGGGCCGCCGGGCTCGCGGGGCTGGCCGGGCACGAGGTCGTGGTCACCGAGAAGCTGGACGGGGAGAACACCACCCTGTACGCGGACGGGCTGCACGCGCGCTCGCTGGACTCAGGCCACCACCCCTCGCGTGCCTGGGTCAAGGGCCTCCAGAGCCGGATCGGCGCCGGCATACCGGCGGGATGGCGGGTCTGCGGGGAGAACCTGTACGCCCGTCACTCGCTCCCGTACGAGGACCTCGACAGCTGGTTCTACGGGTTCTCGGTGTGGGACGGGGAGCACTGCCTCGACTGGGACCGGACCGTGAGCTTCCTGCACGGCCTCGGGACACCCACCCCGCGCGTGCTCTGGCGGGGCGTCTTCGACGAGCGCGCACTGCGCAGGCTGCGGCTCGACACCACCCGGCAGGAGGGGTACGTCGTACGGACGGCGGGCGCCTTCGCGCGGGCGGACTTCGGGCGCAGTGTCGCCAAGTGGGTCCGCGGCGGCCACGTGCAGACCGACACGCACTGGATGTACGCGCAGGTGGTGGCGAACGGGCTCGGTCCGCAGGCCCCGCTGTGGGCCGTGCGCTCGGGCTCCGAGCCCGATGCGGGGCAGTTGGCGGCCGCTCTCGGCCTGGAGTCCGCGCCGGGCGGCGGAGGCGAGCCGTACCTCGCGGGCGTCGAGCCGGTCGTCGCCGAGGTGGCGGGCCGGCTCGACGCCTCGGGCCGCACCGGCGAGACCCGGCTGGCCGGGGTACTGGCCGCCCTGCTGCACCGCGCGCCGCGGGCCCGGATCGCGGCGCGGACGGCGGCGGGGCCGCTCGGGATGCCGCCGGCCCGGCGGGTGGCCGACCTGGTCGGGCTCCACCCGTACCCGCAAAGGCCGTTCCCGGACGAGGGGCGGCGGGCCGGGCTGGTCCGGATGGCCGTCGCCGCCGATCTCGGGGTGCTGCACGCGCTCGCGGGGGCGGCGGCGGTGGACGCGGAGGCCCGCGAGCGCGTCGAGTGGTCCGCGCTGTGCGCGGAGGAGGCCGGGCTCCTCGGCCCCGACCCGCTGGGCCCGCTGCGGGAGGGGCTGCGGGAGGCCCTCGGCGACCTCGGTCCGGACGCGGCGGACCGCTGCTGGGCGGAGGCCCGGGAGGCGTTCGGCCGGGGCGGGATCTCCACCGCCGAGGAGGCGGTGGCCGCGACCTGGCGGTGGCGGGACGGGCGCTTCCCTCGGCTGGTGCAGCTGTGCGGGCCTTCGGGCAGCGGCAAGAGCACGTACGCCCGGAGCCTGCCGGGCGTGGCCGCGTACATCAGTCTCGACGATCTGCGCACCGCGCGGGGTTCCCGGTCGGACCAGCGGGCCAACGCCGACGTGCTGCGCGAGGGCCTGGACCGGCTGGACGCCGCACTGGCGGCCGCGGCGGGCTCGGGGGGCACGGTGGTGTGGGACGCCACCTCCCTCACCGAGCAGCAGCGGGGCCTCGCGGGTGCGGTCGCGCGGCGCCGGGACGCGCTGGTGACCCAGGTCGTGGTGCTGGTCGAGGAGGCGGAGCTGCTCCGCCGCAACGCCGTCCGGCCCCATCCCGTACCGGCGCAGGTACTGGCCGCCCAGCTGCACCGGTTCACTCCCCCGTATCCGGGGCAGGGCGCGGCGCACCGCATCCGGTACGTCGGGGCGGGCGGCACGGTCGAGGACACCGCGGGCAGCATCGGGGCGACGGCGCAGACCCTGTCGCTGCCGACGGCCGCGACCACGGGCGCGGCAGTGGGCGAGGACGGCTGATGCGCACCAGTGAGGAGCTCTACCACCAGGTCCGCTGGGACCCCCGCTTCGATCCGGCCCGGTTCGTCTTCGGGCTGCACCAGCGCGGGGCGCCGCCGAAGCGCCTCCCGCTGCCCTCCTTCGTGCCGGGCGGCGACATCCCCTGGCACCGGGTGCTGTTCGTCGAGGCGGACGGGGAGCTCGTGTGGGACCGGGCGAGCGGTGTGGACCGGATCGACCTCACCGAGGCCGGCCGGATCCGCGAACCACGGTTGCTGCGGGCCCCGTTCTTCACCGCCCGCACCCCGCACGCGTGGGATCCGGCGGACGGCGGCTCCTGGCGGCCGGCCGGGACCGGGCGCGCGGCGTCCGAGCCGGGCTCCGCGCCGCGGCCCGTACGGCTGCTGACCTGGAACACCCTGTGGGACCGGTACGACGCCCCGCGCATCGACACCGCCCGGCGCAGGCCGATGCTGCTGGCCGACCTGGCTGCCGCCGACGCCGATGTGATCGCCCTCCAGGAGGTCGAACCGGCCCTGGTAGAGCTGTTGTTGGCGCAGCCCTGGGTGCGCGCCGGGTACACGGTGGGCACGGATCCACGCGGCAAGGACGTGGCCGCGAGCGGGTTGCTGGTGCTGAGCCGGCTGCCCGTACGGGAAGCGGGGCTCCATCTGCTGGGTCCGCACAAGGCGGTCACGGCGGTGACGGTGGAGGCCGCGAGCGGCCCGCTCGTCGTGGCCTGCGTCCACCTGACGAGCGATCACACGGAGAACGGCGCCGGGCGACGCGGTGCCGAACTGGTCCGCATCTGCGAGGGGTTGGGTGGCATCGACGCGGACGTGGCGCTGCTCGGCGACTTCAACGACGGCCGCTGCGGACCGCAGGGACCGGCGGCGGCACTGGGCATGCGGGACGCCTGGACGGAGGCGCACGGGGCGCAGGACACCACGCCGACCTTCGACCCGGTGGCCAACCCGCTGGCCGCGGTGGGCTCGCTGTCGGGGCGGCCGGGCCGGCTGGACAGGGTCCTGCTGCGCTCGGCGGGGGCGCGGGTGCGCGAGGCCGCGCTTCGGGGCGACTCCCCCGGACCTGACGGGCTCTTCATCTCCGACCACTTCGGGGTGGAGGCGGTGGTGGACTTCTCAGAGGAGGACGGGGACCGCGCGGTGCTCGACGTACGGGCGACCGCGCGGACGGCGGTGGCCTGGCTGCCGCCGCACGATCCGGCGGTCGAGGAGCTGCGCCGCGCCCACGACCCGGCGGTGCACCGCTGGCCGGCGCACGTGAACCTGCTGTTCGGCTTCGTACCGGAGTCCTCCTTCGAGGCGGCCCTGCCCCTGCTGGCCGAAGTGGCCGCGCAGACGGCTCCGTTCACCGCCCGGCTCGCCGGAGTGCACAGCTTCGGGCACCGGGAGGAGGCCACGCTGTGGCTGGACCCGGCGGCGGCCGGCGACGAGCCGTGGCAGCGGCTGCGGCGAGGGCTCGCGGAGCGGTTCCCGGGGTGCCGGGGACGCGACGGCTTCACCCCGCACCTGACCCTCGGACGCAGCCGGGACCCGCAGCGGGCCCTGGCGGAGTTCACCGCGCGACTCGGCGGGGCCGGGCCCGGGTCCGGCACGCGGTCCGGCGCTCCGTCCGGCGCTCCGGCCGGCGCTCCGGCCCGCGTCGGGGAGCTGGCGGTGCTGTCCCGGCGCGGGGACGGGCCGATGCGGGTACGGGCGACGGTGGACCTCGGCACGGGTGCGTGGCGGTGGGTGTCGGACCCGGAACCCGAAGCACCACCGCCCCGCGAAGCCGGCGCCGCCGATGCCGAAGCCGCCGATGCCGAAGCCGAAGCCCTCGCCGCCCGGATCGCGGAAGCGCTGGGCGACGGTGTGGTGCACCTCGTGGGATCCCGCCGCATGGGCTGCGCCCTGCCCGGAGCCGACCTCGACCTGGTCGCCGCCCTCCCGGGCGCCGCCGGGATCGCGGAGGTACGGGAGCGGGTCGCGGCAGCGCTCCCGGAGGCCGAGCGGCTGCGGGAGGTCGTCGGCGCGCGCGTGCCGGGGCTGCGGCTGCGCGCGGCCGGGCTGGACCTGGACCTGGTGGTCGTCGGCACGGGCGCGGTGGATCCGGCCCAGGCCGTGCGGCGACGGGCCGAGCTCGGCGAGGCGGCCGCGGTGGCGCTCGGCGCGGTCGACGACGCCGATGCGGTAGGGGACTTCGTGGGCGGCGAGCGGCATGCGCAGTTCGTCCGGCTGGCCCGGGAGGTCAAGGCGTGGGCCCGCGCCCGGGGCCTGGACTCGGCGCCGTTCGGCGGGCTGCCGGGGCTGGCCTGGGCGGTACTGGCGGCCCGTACGGTCCGCGAGGCCGTCGACCTTTCCCCCGCGGCCCTGCTCCGGGAGTTCTTCGGGACCTGGGCCGCCTGGGACTGGCGCGACCCGATCGCCCTGCACGACCCGTCCACGTCCCCGTCCACGTCCACCTCCCCGGGCCCGGACGCCCCGGTCACCGTCCTCACTCCCTCCGAGCCGGTGCGCAGCTGCACGCCGCAGGTCGGCCCGGCGCTGCGCGACCTGCTCGGGCGGGAGCTGTACGAGGCGTGGGAGTCCCCGGGGGCGGGTACGCCGCCACTGCACCGCCGCCACGCGGCGTGGGCCGTGGTCACCGTACGGGGTGCCACGCCCCCGGAGTTCGAGGAGGCACTGGGACGGACGCGCGGCCGGATGCGCGCCCTGCTCGGCCTCCTGGAGGCCGCCGGCGTCGGGGGCGCGCACGCCTGGCCCCGCCCGTTCGAGTGCGGCGACACCGTGGCCCGGTACGCGATCGGTCTCGGAGCCACGCCGCCCGACGCGGCCCGGCTGGCCGCCCTCTGCGCCCCGTGGGCGCCGGCCCTCGCGGGCGTCGAGGTCACGTGGGCGGAGTGCGGGGCGGTCCCGGCCCTCTCCTGAACCGGGTGCTCCCGGCCGACAAGTAGCGAACGCACGGCAGCACCCGACCTCGGAACGAGGCCATTCCTCGAACATCCCTGACCACGTCGTCCCGCCCGGCGACCCCGGCGGGCGCGCCGGACGGAGCGGTCAAGAGCCTCAGTAGAGCCCGGTCGCTTTTTTTCGTCAACACTTTTCACAAGGATTGAAGAAACCCCAAGTTCACAGGCCTGACGGCCAGTTGACACACCATGCGGCCTTCACTTTGTGAACGCTGAACCCCTTGACGGTCCTCGCGGCGGGGCAGTTCACTCACGCTTCGATCCCCCGGATCCAAGACGTCAGGAGCGCCCCCCATGCCTCGCCTCTCCGACCATCCACCACGCCTGACCGCGGCCGCCCTCACCGCCGCCCTGATCGCCGCCCTCCTCGTACTGCTCCCCGGCAGCGCCGCCCAGGCAGCGCCCGTCCTCCTCTCCCAGGGCAGACCCGTCACCGCCTCCAGCCAGGAGAACGCCGGCACGCCCGCCTCCGCCGCCGTCGACGGCGACAACGCCACCCGCTGGTCCAGCCAGTTCGCCGACCCGCAGTGGATCCAGGTCGACCTCGGCGCCCCCGCCCAGCTCAGCCAGGTCGTACTGCGCTGGGAGACCGCGTACGCGAAGGCTTACCGGATCGAGCTGTCCACCGACGGCGCCGGCTGGAGCACCGCCTATTCCACGACCGCGGCCACCGGCGGGGTCGCCACCCTCGACGTCAGCGGCACCGCCCGCTACGTCCGCGTGTACGGCACCCAGCGCGCCACCGAATGGGGTTACTCCCTCTACGAGTTCCAGGTCTTCGGCACCTCCGGCGGGGGCCCCACCCTGCCCGGCGGCGGCGACCTCGGCCCCAACGTCATCGTCTTCGATCCGTCGACCCCGAACATCCAGGGCAGGCTCGACGAGGTGTTCCGGCAGCAGGAGTCGGCCCAGTTCGGCACCGGCCGCTACCAGTTCCTGTTCAAGCCGGGCACGTACAACGGCCTCAACGCCCAGATCGGCTTCTACACCTCCATCTCGGGCCTGGGCCTCAGCCCCGACGACACCACCATCAACGGCGACGTGACCGTCGACGCGGGCTGGTTCGGCGGCAACGCCACCCAGAACTTCTGGCGTTCGGCCGAGAACCTCGCGCTCAACCCCGTGAACGGCACCGACCGCTGGGCCGTCTCCCAGGCCGCGCCCTTCCGCCGCATGCACGTCAAGGGCGGGCTCAACCTCGCCCCCGACGGCTTCGGCTGGGCCTCGGGCGGCTACATCGCCGACTCGAAGATCGACGGCCAGGTCGGCAACTACTCGCAGCAGCAGTGGTACACGCGCGACAGCGCGATCGGCGGCTGGGGCAACGGCGTCTGGAACCAGGTCTTCTCCGGGGTCCAGGGCGCACCCGCCCAGTCGTTCCCGAACCCGCCCTACACCACGCTCGACACCACGCCCGTCTCCCGGGAGAAGCCCTTCCTCTACCTCGACGGGTCCGAGTACAAGGTCTTCGTCCCGGCCAAGCGCGTGAACGCGCGCGGCACCTCCTGGGGCAACGGCGCGCCGCAGGGCACCTCGCTCCCGCTGAGCCGGTTCTACGTGGTCAAGCCCGGCACCACCGCCGCGACGATGAACCAGGCGCTGGCCCAGGGCCTGCACCTGCTCTTCACCCCCGGCGTCTACCACGTCGACCAGACCCTCCAGGTGAACCGCGCGGACACCGTCGTCCTGGGCCTGGGCCTTGCCACGCTCGTCCCGGACAACGGGGTGACGGCGATGAAGGTCGCCGACGTGGACGGGGTGCGGCTCGCCGGTTTCCTGATCGACGCGGGCCCGGTCAACTCCCCGAGCCTGCTGGAGGTAGGACCGGCCGGAACGGCCACGGACCACGGCGCCAACCCGACGACCGTGCAGGACGTGTTCATCCGGGTCGGCGGCGCCGGCCCCGGCAAGGCCACCGTGGGCATGGTGGTCAACAACCACGACACCATCGTCGACCACACCTGGATCTGGCGGGCCGACCACGGGGACGGGGTGGGCTGGGAGACCAACCGCGCCGACTACGGGTTCCGCGTGAACGGTGACGACGTACTGGCCACCGGACTGTTCGTCGAGCACTTCAACAAGTACGACGTGCAGTGGAACGGCGAGCGCGGCCGCACGGTCTTCTACCAGAACGAGAAGGCGTACGACGCCCCCGATCAGGCCGCGGTCCAGAACGGTTCCACCAAGGGCTACGCGGCGTACAAGGTGGCCGACTCGGTGACCGTCCACGAGGGCTGGGGCCTGGGCAGCTACTGCTACTACAACGTGGATCCGACGATCCGTCAGGACCATGGTTTCCAGGCACCGGTGAAGCCGGGCGTGAAGTTCCACGACCTGCTCGTCGTCTCCCTCGGCGGCAAGGGCCAGTACGAGCACGTCATCAACACCACGGGCGCACCCACCTCGGGAACGTCGACGACCCCGTCCACGGTCGTCTCCTTCCCCTGACCCCAACCCCGTCGGCTCCGGGAGACCCGGGTCTCCCGGAGCCGGCGGGCCGAGGGGGCCTCAGACCTCTACGACGATCTTTCCGGCGGTGCGGCCCGTCTGGCTGAGTTCGAAGGCCTCCGCGAGCTGTGCCAGCGGGAACGTCTTGGCCACGGTGACCTTGAGCTGCCCGCTGTCGGCGAGGCGGCCCAGTTCGGCCAGCCCTTCGGCATCGGGGCGCACCCACATCCACTGGCCTCCCGCGCCGAGCACGGTGGGGTCGGCGATGGAGGCGTGCCGGCCGCCCTGGGCGAGGACCGCCTGGGTGACGTCGAGGACGCCGCCGACGAAGTCCGCGGCGACGGTGACCCCGTCGGGGGCCAGCGCACGCACCCGGTCGACCAGGCCCTCCCCGTACTCGACCGGCTCGCAGCCCAGTTCGCGCAGCCGGTCGTGGTTGCGCGGGGAAGCGGTGCCGATGACCCGGGCGCCCAGCGCCCGGGCGATCTGCACGCCGAAGGACCCGACCCCGCCCGCGGCGCCGTGGATGAGGACGGTGTCGTCCTTGCCGGTGGCGAGCCGAGTGAGCAGCTGGTACGCGGTGAGCCCGGCCAGCGGCAGGCCGGCCGCCTCCTGCCAGCCGAGCGAGGCGGGCTTGGCGGCCGCGGCCCGTACGGGGACGCTGACGTACTCGGCGAAGGTCCCTCCGTGCACGAAGTCCTTGCGGGCGTAGGCCATGACCTCGTCGCCGACGGCGAACTCGGGCGTGTCGATGCCGACCCGCTCGACCGTGCCGGCGACGTCCCACCCGGGGACGACCGGGTACACGACGTCCATCAGGGGGTCGAGCCCGCCCGCCATGATCTTCCAGTCGACGGGGTTGACCGAGGCGCACTTGACCCGGACGAGGAGCTCGCCGGGGGCGAGCTTGGGCATGGGCAGCCGGGTCTCGGTGAGCACCTCCGTCCCGCCGTAGGTCTCGTACGCCATCGCCCGCATGGTGTCCTCGGACATCTACCCGACCTCTCCCTCAAGCGCGTGCCGTGAGCCGGTGCAATCAGCCCTTCCCCATCCCATCACGAAAAGCCGGGCCCACCCCGAGAAGCGGGGCGGGCCCGGCGCGGCGCGAGGACCCGCGGTGTCACAGGGCCCGGTGGGCGGCGATCACCTCGGCGTAGCGGCGGCCGCTGGTCTTGACCGTGCGGCGCTGGGTGGCGTAGTCGACGCGGACGAGGCCGAAGCGCTTGTCGTAGCCGTAGGCCCACTCGAAGTTGTCCAGGAGCGACCAGGCGTAGTACCCGGCCAGCGGTGCGCCGCGGCGGGCGGCTCGGGCGCAGGCCGCCAGGTGCCCGGTCAGGTAGCGGGCGCGCTCGGGGTCGTGGACGCTGCCGTCGGCGCCGACGGTGTCCGGGTACGAGGAGCCGTTCTCGGTGACGTGTATCCGCCGGGCCCCGTACTCCTCGGTCAGCCGCATGAGCAGGGTTTCGAGGCCTTCCGCGTCGACCTCCCAGTCCATGCCGGTGCGCGGGACGCCGGGACGGTCGATCTGGCGGGCGTACGGGGCGGGGCCGGCCGGGTCGGCGGCGACGGTCTGGGGGAAATAGTAGTTCAGGCCGGTCCAGTCGAGCGGGGCGGCGATGGCGGCCAGGTCGCCGGGGCGTTCGGGGAGGTCGACGGCGTAGACCTCGCGCATGTCGGCGGGGAAGCCGCGGCCGTGCACGGGGTCGAGCCACCAGCGGTTGACGTGGCCGTCCATGCGCACGGCGGCCGCCCGGTCGGCTTCGCCGTCGGTGGCGGGCTCGATGGTGGAGAGGTTGTTGACGATGCCGATCCGGGCGCCGGGGGCGGCGGCCCGTACGGCCTGGGTGGCGAGCCCGTGGCCGAGCAGCAGGTGGTAGGAGGCGCGGACGGCGGCGGTCAGGTCGGTCCAGCCGGGGGCCATCCTGCCCTCCAGGTGGCCGATCCACGCCGAGCACAGGGGCTCGTTCAGCGTGGCCCACTGGCTGACCCGGTCGCCGAGGCGCGCGGCGACGAGCCCGGCGTAAGCGGCGAAGTGCTCGGCCGTCGCCCGCTCGGGCCAGCCCCCGCGGTCCTGGAGGGCCTGGGGCAGGTCCCAGTGGTAAAGGGTGACGGAGGGGGTGATCCCGGCGGCGAGGAGAGCGTCGACCAGCCGGTCGTAGAAGGCGAGCCCCTTGGCGTTGGCGGGGCCGTCTCCGCCGGGGACCACGCGCGGCCAGGCGACGGACATCCGGTAGGCGTTGGTGCCCAGCTCCCGCATCAGGGCGATGTCCTCGCGCCAGCGGTGGTAGTGGTCGCAGGCGGTGTCTCCCGTGTGGCCGCCGTCGACGGCTCCGGGTGTGTGGGAGAACGTGTCCCAGATGGAGGGGGCCCGGCCGTCTTCGGCGACGGCGCCCTCGATCTGGTAGGCGGAGGTCGCGGTGCCCCAGGCGAACTGGCGGGGCAGTGCGGCGAGGTCGATGGCACCGAGCTCTGAGGCGGCGCCGGTACGGGTCTCGGAAAGGGTCATTCGACGGCTCCTGCCGAAAGGGTCATTTGACGGCTCCCGCCGTGAGGCCGGCCACCAAGTACTTCTGGAGGAGCAGGAATCCGGCGACGACGGGGATGCTGACGACGAGCGAGGCGGCCATGATCTGGTTCCAGTAGACGTCGGTCTGCGTGGAGTAGCCCTGCAGTCCGACGGCGAGGGTGCGGGTGGTGTCGTTCGTCATGACGGAGGCGAAGAGCACCTCGCCCCAGGCGGTCATGAAGGCGTACACGGCCACGGCGACGATGCCGGGGACGGCGGCCGGGACCACGACGCGCAACAGCGCGCCGAGCGGGCCGCAACCGTCCACGGTGGCCGCCTCGTCGAGCTCGCGGGGCACCGAGTCGAAGTAGCCGATGAGCATCCAGATGGAGAAGGGGAGGGAGAAGGTCAGGTAGGTCAGGATCAGCGCGCCGCGGGAGCCGTAGAGGGCGATCCCGGTGGCGTTGCCGATGTTCACGAAGATCAGGAACAGCGGGAGGAGGAAGAGGATCCCGGGGAACATCTGCGTGGAGAGCACGGTGACGGTGAACAGGCGCTTGCCGCGGAAGCGGTGCCGGCTGACCGCGTAGGCCGCGAAGACGGCGATGACGACGGATGCCGCGGTGGCCGCGCCCGCCACGATCAGGGAGTTCACGAAGTACCGGGCGAGCGGCACGGTGTGCCAGATGTCGACGTAGGGGCGGACGGTGATCCCGCCGGGGATCCAGCGGAAGCCGCCCGCGACGTCCTGGAGCGGCTTGAGGGAGCTGGTGACCATGACGTAGACGGGCAGCAGCACGAAGCCGGAGAGCAGGGTGAGGAAGACGGCGCGGATCACCCGGAAGGAGGGTGGCGGGGCCGACGGAGAGGATCGGCGGCCTGGGCCGGGGCCGGGGCTGTCAGGCATGTTCGTTCCTCCGGCCGCGGGTGGTGGCGAGCAGGTACCCGGCGGTGACCAGCAGCAGGAAGAGCAGCAGCAGGACGGACATGGCCGAGCCGGTGCCGAAGTTCCAGGTGACGAAGCTGGATTGGTAGATGTGGAGGGAGATCAGGTCGGCCGCCTCGGGGGCCGATTTGCCGAACAGCACGAACGGCGTGTTGAAGTCGTTGAAGGTCCACAGGAACAGCACCAGGATCAGCACCTGGTTGACCGCTCCGACCGAGGGCAGGGTGATCCGGCGGATCTGCTGCCAGATGCCCGCCCCGTCCAGCGCGGCGGCCTCGTACAGCTCCCCCGGGACGTTCTGGAGGGCGGCGGTCACGATGAGGAAGGCGAACGGCCAGCCCTTCCACACGGAGACGGTCAGCAGGGCCCAGAAGCTGTTGTCGCCGAGCAGCCAGAAGGTGTGCTCGGCGCCGCCGAGGCCCAGTTGGTCGTGGAGGACGTGGTTCACCAGGCCGTTGTCCCGCTGGAACATGAAGGCCCAGGTGATGACGGCCGCGTACACGGGCAGGGCGTACGGGACCAGGAACAGGGCCCGCAGGAGGCCGCGGCCGCGGAAGCTCTCCTGCATGAACACCGCCGCCGCGGTGCCCAGCAGCCAGCACAGGCCGACGGAGAGCAGGGTGAAGAGGCAGGTGGTGAGGAAGGAGCGCAAGAGTGCCTCGCCGACGGGCCGGTTGACGTCGAGGACGAGTTCGTAGTTGGCCCGGCCCGTCCAGGGGGCGCGGGACCAGTCGCGGATGAAGAACTGGGTCAGCTGACGGAAGCTCATCAGGATGCCCGTCACCATCGGGACGAGGTGGATGAGCAGTTCGAGGAGCAGGGCGGGCAGGAGCAGGAGGTACGGGAGGGAACTGCGGCGCAGGCGTGCGTACTTGTTGGACACGCGGCTTCCGGTAGTCATCGGGCCGGTCTCAGCTCGCCATCTGCTGCTGTGCCTTGATGAGCTTGGCCTTGACCGACTCCGTGGTGACGGGGCGGCCCGCCGCGGCGTCGGCGAAGAGCTCCTTGACGGCGGTGCCGACGGCCGTCTCGAACTGGGACTCCTGCGGGACCTGCGGGAGCGGGGCGGCGCTCGTGCCCAGGGTGGTGCGGAGCACGGTGAGGTCGTCGGTGGCGAAGGCGGGGTCGCTCTGCGCGGCCTTGACGGGCGGGATGGAGCCGTACGTCTTGTTGAGGATCTTCTGTTCCTCGTCGCCGGTCATGAACTTCACGAACTTGAGGGAGCCGTCGATGTTGTCCGTGTTCTTGAAGACGGCGAGGTTGATGCCGGCCACCATGGAATTGGTGTCGGCGCCGGTGCCGGGCGTGCCGCCGGCGGGTACCGGCACCGGCGCCACGCCCCAGTCGCCCTCCTTCATTCCGTGGCTCTTGAAGGAGGATGCGGCGCTCTGCCACAGGACCATGGCGGTCTTGCCGTTGGCGAAGTCCTGGAGGGACTGGTTCTGGGCGTACTCGGCGTTGCCCGGCGCGATGATCTTGTCCTTCGCCATCAGGTCGACGTACTGCTTGACGGCGTCGACGGCGCCCGGGGAGTCGAAGGCGGGCTTTCCGGCCGCGTCGAAGAAGTCCGCTCCGTGCTGCTTGGCGAAGACGAAGGCCTGGTGGATGTTTTCGGAGAGGTTTCCGCCCTCCGCGCCGAGGGCCCACTTCCCGTCCTTGGACAGCAGCCGGCCGGTGGTGACCATCTCGTCCCAGGTGGCCGGGGGCTTCGCTATGCCCGCTTCCTGGAACATCTTCTTGTTGTAGTAGAGCGCGTACGCCATGGAGTACAGCGGGACGGCGGCCGGGTCCTGGCCGGCGGCGCCCGCCGAGCCGATGGCCGACTCCACGAAGCGGTCCCTGCCGCCGATCGCGGCGAAGTTCCCGTCGTTCCACGGGAGCAGGGCGCCGGTGGCCTGGAGGGAGGAGGACCAGGTGTTGCCGATGTTGAGCACGTCGGGGCCCTGGCCGGAGGCGGTGGCGGCCAGGATCCGGTTGAGCAGGTCCGACCAGGGGACGACTTCGAGCTTGACCTTGATGCCGGTCTGCTCCTCGAACTTCTTCAGCTCCGGAGTGAGGGCCGCCTGGTCCGCCGCGAGGTCGGGGCCCTGGTTGGAGGCCCAGTACGTGAGCTCCTCGGGGGCGGTGTTGGAGCCGGCGCCGGAGTCCGCGGTGCCGCCGCCGCAGGCGGTGGCGGCGGCGAGCAGGGAGACGGTGACGGCGGCAGCGGCGGCTCGGGTTCTGCGCATGGCGGATCGGCCCCTTTCGGCAGGGTCGGAGAAGGCCTGGCGGGTGCACTCGGCCCGGGTGGCGATGCTTCGGCGGTGGCGCTCGGGCGGCACCCATCGCATCGGGTCCAGCGCCTCAAGGCCTTAATTCAGGACGTGAGTTAAGCCCCGTGAAAGGGTCGCGTCAAGAGGTCTCGCAGGGGTATGTTGCGAGCGAAGGCGGGACGGACGGCAGGACGGAAGGAGCCAGATGACCACAGGGCGTGGCGGCCGCACGGTACGGGACCTGCGGCGCGGCAACCGCAGCGCCGTGCTCCAGCGGCTGTACTTCGGCGGGCCGATGAGCCGGCAGGAACTGGGGCCCGCCACCGGGCTGAGCTCCGGCTCCGTCAGCAACGTGGTCGGAGAACTCGTCGCGGACGGACTCCTGGAGGAGGCCGGCATCGTCGACTCGGACGGCGGCCGGCCGCGCACCCTGTTGCGCGTGGCCCCCGGCAGCGCCCACATGATCGGGGTCGACGTGGGCGAAACCCGGGTCCGTGTCGAGCTGTTCGACCTGGCGCTGACCGAACTCGCCCGCGCCGAACTGCCGCTGCAGCCGCGCGGCTGTTACGACGTCGGCCCGATCGTGGACCACGTCCGCACCGGGATCGCCGCCGTCCTCGCGGAGGCCGGGGTCGGGACGGACCGGCTGCTGGGGGTGGGTGTCGGCGTCCCCGGCATAGTGGACCGCGAGGCACCGGGCGGGGCGGTGGTCCACGGCCAGACCATCGGCTGGGACGCGGTCCCGCTGGAGGCGCTGCTGCGCGCGACCGGGGCCGTGCCGCCGGAGGTGCCGTACATCATCGACAACGGCGCGCGCACGCTCGGCCAGGCCGAGATGTGGTTCGGGGCGGGACGCGGCGCGCGCGAGGCGGTCGTCGTCCTGTTCGGCTCGGGCGTCGGCGCCAGCCTGATCACGGACGGCTCCCCCGAGGGGGGCACGACGGCGGGCACCCCCCTGGAGTGGGGACACCTGACGGTCGCGGTACGGGGCCGGCGCTGCCGGTGCGGGGCGCTGGGCTGCCTGGAGGCTTACACGGGGGCCGAGTCCCTGCTGCAGCGCTGGTCGGAGCGGGGCGGCGGCGCCGCGCAGGCCGCGGACGAGGAGGAGGGCCTCTCGGCGCTGCTTGCGGCGGCCCTCGCGGCCGACCCGGTGGCCCTGGAGGTGCTGGAGGAGACCGCGGAGTACCTCGGCGCGGGCTTGTCGGACGTGATCAACCTGTTCCGGCCGGAGCGCATCCTGATCGGGGGCTGGGCAGGTCTGCTGCTGGGCCCGCACATCCTGCCCGCCGTACGGGAGCACGCCGCCCGGTACGCGCTGCGCCACCCCGCCGACCGCGTCACCATCGACCTGGGCTCCCTGGGACCGGACGCGGTGACGGTCGGCGCGGCGACACTCCCGCTGTCGGCGTTCTTCGCCACGGGCGGCCGCCCCGCGCCCCGCCCCGCGCGGCCCGAACCCCCGGGCTGGCGCACGTCCCTGGAGGTCCGCGCCGGATCTCCGGCCCGGCGGCCCTGAGTCCGGGCGCCACCCTCCGCCGGGTGGCCGCCACCGGGACCCCGGCGGGCGCCGGGGTCACTCGTACTCCGTGCCTCCCTTGCGGGTGAGGTACGCCGGGCTGACCGCCTTGGCTATGGCGCGGCCGCCGACCACCGGGCTGTGGCGTTCGGTGGCCGGGCGGATCACCACGCCCTCGCGCAGGTGCGAGGAGCGGCCGGACACCGTCTCCCGGCCGGTGGCGAGCTCCAGCACCGTGTCCAGCGCGTACGGGCCCTCGAATAGCCGCGGAACCAGTGGCAGTTCGCCGTCCGGGAAAAGCTCCTGCGGGTCCAGCCACCGCACTTGTCCGTCGATCTCCGCCGATACGTCGAAGACGGCGTATCCCGGCCCGGTGGCGGCCGTACGGGCGTCCGTTCCGTACGACAGGTCCTGGACGCCCGCGCCGTACACCTCGCCGAAGACGCCGATCCGGGTGGCTCCCAGCCGCCCGGCCAGCTTCGCGGCCACCTCGGGCACGCCGTGGCCGCGGACGGCCCGCCAGTACAGGTTGCGCTCGTCCTCGCGCAGGGCCAGCCCCCTGGAGCCGAAGCCCTTGGAGGAGACCAGCACCCGGCCGTCCTCGACGACGTACGTCAACAGGCAGGCCGTGCCGTGGAGCTTTTCGGTGAGGACGACCGGCTCGCCCGGCTCGAACAGGTCCGGATACCGCTGGAGGTTCTCGATGTCGACCCACGGAAGCAGCTCGGGGGCCGCCTCCACCTCTCCGCTCATCGTCGTCGGCACGGGCGGCGCCCATTTGGTGATCCCGAGCAGCTCGGCGAAGTCCACGCCCTCCTCGGCCGCCCGCGCCAGGTCCACGTCCGCCAGCGCGCTCGGCCGGCACACCAGTCCCTGCGACAGCTCGCCGCGCAGCCGGACCGCCTTGACCCGGTCGGCGGAGCCTCCCGCGAGACGGCCGGTCAGACCGAGCTCCTCGATCAACTCTCTTGGCAGTACGGCCTGTTCGGGTATGTAGACGGCGAAATCGCCGCTGCGGTAGGCCCCCTTGGCGACGACGGCCCGGTACAGGCCCACCTGGGCCAGCTCCAGCGCATCGGCGTTCGGATGCTCGTGGACGGTCAGCTCTTCGGCGGTGACCCGCAAGGTCGACATGTGCTCGACTCCTAGGATGTGGCCCGGACTTGGCTGGGCTTGGTTCGGACACGGTTCGGACGAGTGGCGTCGTACGCGACGACGACCACTCTGCTGCCCGGCATTTGCGCTGGTCCAGCCGAAATCCCGGTGTTAGCCTGACGCGCCCTCGCCAACCCGTCACTCCGCGCCGCCCAGGAGGTCCCCATGCCACGTGGTCCGGTCACCGTCGTCACCGGAGGCGGCAGGGGCATCGGCGCCGCGACCTGTCTGCGCCTGGCCGCGGACGGCCATGACGTGGTGCTCGGATACGTCCGCGACGATGCGGCGGCCGAAGCCGTCGCGCGGCGCGTACGGGCGACCGGCGCGCGCTGTGCGACCGTACGCGGCGACACCTCCGAGGAATGCGCCGTGGAGCGGCTCTTCGACATCGCCGGGGCCGAGTTCGGCCCGGTGACCGGGCTGGTGAACAACGCGGGGGTGACCGGTCCCCTCGGCCGGCTCGCCGACGCCGCGACCGAGGATCTGCGGCGCGTGGTCGAGGTGAACCTGCTCGGGTACCTGCTGTGCTGCCGCCGCGCCGCCCGCGACATGGCGGAGGCGGGCGGCGGAGCCATCGTGAACGTGTCCTCGGCCGCCGCCACGCTCGGCAGCCCCGGCGACTACGTCCACTACGCGGCCACCAAGGCCGCCACCGACGCCCTGACGGTGGGGCTGTCCAAGGAGCTCGGGCCGGACGGGATCCGGGTCAACGCGGTGGCGCCCGGCATCATCGAGACCGGGATGCACGCCGCGATGGGCGACCCCGACCGGCCGGCCAGGGCGGCCGCCGGGATCCCGCTCGGGCGGGCCGGGCAGCCGGAGGAGGTGGCCGCGGCCGTGGCGTGGCTGCTGTCCCCGGACGCCTCGTACACGACGGGCGCGATCCTGCGGGTGTCGGGCGGCCGCTGACACGGGAGCCCCGCAGGCTCCGGCTCCGTCTCCGGCTCCGGCCTCAGCCCCCGAACGCCGCCCGGGTCGCCGGGCCGTAGACCCCCGGCTGGTCGCCCTTGACGTCACGGTCCCGCTGGAGCTGTGCGACCCCGCGCTTGGTCTGGCTGTCGTACTCGCCGGTGACCTGGACGTACGTGAACCCCTGCCCGTAGAGCCGCTCCTGGAGGGCACGCACCTCGGGCCCGCTGTCCCCCATCCGCAGCGTTCCCGACGCCCCCGAGGACGCCGCCCCCGACGGGCCGCTCGGCGCCGCCGTCTTGGGGGCCCGGCCCGCCGCGGGTCCGGCGGATCCCGCTGATGCCGAGGCCGAGGCCGAGGCCGATCCCGATGCCGACGCCGGGGGCGCGGAAGCCCCTACGGACCCTTCGGGCGCGGGCTCGGCGTCGGATCCCGCTCCGGGGCTGCGCGCCGGGAGCACCGGGACGGACAACTCCGGCGGCTCAACGGCCCGCCGGGGCTCCGGGTCGGGCCCGCTCAGCAGGAACACCAGCCCGCCGGCCGCGGCGAGGGCGAGCAGCGCCAGGGCCACCAGCGGAACCCGGCCGGCGCGCTCCGGAACAGTGCCGGAGGCGGTCGGCCCGGGGGCTTCGTCACCCCGGGCTTCGGGCGCGCGCAACGACACGGGGACGGGGCCGCTGTGCGGCCAGGCGGGCGTCGCCGACCGGGACGGCCGGCCGGACGGGGCGGCCACGTACGGGCGTACGAAGAGCCGGCCGTCGGGAGCGCCTGCGCTCTCATCGGGGTGGTGGGACACGGTTGTCTCCCGGCGGGGGGTGGGGACCGGCGCGGCGGTGCGGTGTCGGCCCCCACCCTGTGCTTGATCGGCGAACTCTTTCCTCCCGGGACGGCCCTGGTCAAGCCGGGTGTCTGATCTGCCCCATCCGTCCGTACCGCTTCTTCGCTCCGGTAGCCCTCGGCATCCGGACCGTGACGGTGCGGACGCCGACCGGGGCCGAGGGCCGGGGCCCGGGGCCGGACGCCGCCGCGGGCTCCATAGCCGACTCCGGCCGCCCCCGGGGCCGCTTCACCCGGACGCGTGAGCGCGGGCCCGCGGGCGGCCCGCGGTGCGGCATGGTGGGCGGATGCAGTTACGCCGGGCCCTGCCCCTGTCCCTCGTCGCGCTGCTCGCGAGCGCCGGCTGCGTCTCCGTCGGCCGGGAGGCGGCCCCCGCGCCGGAGCGCGGCACGTCGGCGCCCGCGGACGCCGAGGACACGGCCGACGCCCCGCCCCCGCCCGAGCTGCCGCCCCCTGCCCCGCGGTCCGTGCCGCTGCCGCTGGGAACGCTCCCGGAGCCACCGGCCACGCCACCGCTCGCACCTCCGCTCCGGGCCGCGCCGGAGCGGCCGCCCGCCGTACGCGGCGTGAAACCGCCCGCGACGCCCCGCCGTGCGCGCCCTCCCAAGCCCGCGGCGCCGCGCATCCCGCGGCAGCAGGCCGCGCCCCCGCTGCCCCGCCCCGACGAGCTGTGCTCGGCGGCCGAGGGATCCGTACCGCCCTCCATCGTGGATCTCTGCATCCGGCAATATGGCCGCTGACCGGCACGGACCGCCCAGGACTTGACCCTCCCCCCGTGTCAGGGCCTGGACTGGAGGACGTCATGTTCACCATCGGAGACTTCGCCAAGCACGGCCGGGTTTCGGTCCGCATGCTGCGCCACTACGACGCCATCGGACTGCTGCGCCCGGCACGTGTCGACCCCACCAGCGGCTACCGCTACTACGAGGCCGGGCAACTCGCCCGCCTCAACCGTGTCATCGCGCTCAAGGAGCTCGGCTTCAGCCTGGACCAGGTGGGGTCGATCCTCGACGAGCGGCTGGACGCGCAGGAGTTGCGCGGCATGCTGCGGCTGCGGCGGGCGGAACTGGAGTCGGCCATGGCCGCCGCGGCGGCCCGGCTGGGCCAGGTCGAGACGAGGCTCCGGACCATCGAGAGCGAGGGATCCATGTCCACCGTCGACATCGTCGTCAAAGGCCTTCCGCCCGTGCGGCTCGTCGAGCTGACCGGGGTCGCGGGCAGCTACGAGCCGCAGGACATCGGGCCGGTCATCGGCCCTCTCTACGAGGAGCTCTGCCGCCGGATCGGGGCTGCCGGGGTGGTCCCGACCGGCCCGGGGATCGCGTACTACGAGGACGCGCCGGGAGCGGAGGCCGGCGCCGTCCTCGTCCACGCCGGGTTGCCGGTCGGGGCCTCGGTGCGGGCCGAGGCCCTCGGGGGCGCGGTACGGGTGGTGGAGCTGCCCGGGGTCGAGCGGGCCGCGACCGCGGTGCACCGGGGTTCGATGGAAGGCATCCTGCCCACCTCCCAGGCGCTCGCGCGCTGGATCGACGCGAACGGCCACCGCTCGGCGGGCTACGCGCGCGAGCTCACCCTCGCCTGCCCGGAGGACCCCGACGAGTGGGTCACCGAACTCCAGGAACCCCTCGCGCCGGGCATCTGACCCGGCGGCCACGGGCGGGCAGCCGAGCCGCGGCCGACCCGCGGCCGGCTCGTCGGGCTCCGCGTCAGGCGGCAGGGCGTCGCGGGCACGCACGGGCGCAGGCGGTGGCGGGCCGGCGGCGGGCGGTGAGCCGGCGGGCCGTGCGCAGGCGGCGCAACGTGGCGTGGCCGCGCCGGCGCCACTCGGAGCGGGGCAGACCCGCCCGCTGGCCGCCGCCGGTGATCAGGGCGTTGACGGGGGCGTGCGGGTCGGCGGCGATGCCCTTGGCCACCAGGACCCCGACGACGAGCGGGACCAGGGCCACGGCCAGGGCGGAGCCGGCGGTGGTCACGTGCTGCATGCGGCGCGGGCGGGCGGTGGCGTCGAAGGTCATGCCCCCATTCGACCAGCGGCGCGGTCGCGGGGAATCGGGGCGGATACTCAGGTCGTTGGGTGTGAGGTACTCAGAACGGGCCGAGGGAGGAGTGGCGATGGCGTCCTTCGAACCCGCCACCGGCGACGGGCCGCAGCAGCCCGCCACCGCGGCGCGGGAGGCCGAGGTCCGCGCGGCGTACGAGGGCATGCTGCAGATCCGCCGTCTGGTGAACGGCCCGGCCGGGGC
Organism: Streptomyces sp. NPDC051582; assembly: GCF_040681715.1. NCBI lineage: Bacteria > Bacillati > Actinomycetota > Actinomycetes > Kitasatosporales > Streptomycetaceae > Streptomyces > Streptomyces sp. NPDC051582. Next base: position 179,572 of record NZ_JBFAZJ010000011.1, on the reverse strand, counting down.
GGCGGTTCCCGCCCCGTGGGAGCTGGGCCGGATGGCGCGCGCGGTGGCCCTCGTACTGGAGGCGGCGGGCATCCCGCCGTCGGCGGTTGACGCGCAGGGCCGTCGTACGCGGACCGGGTACCGGGTGGCGCCCGGTACGTCCGGGGCCGCGACGGTGGAGGTGACCTGGCTCGGACCGCCCGGTGGCGGCGCGGCCGAGGCGGAGCAGGAACGGCTGACGGCCTGCGCGGCCGCGCTGGAACCCCTGGGCTGGGGCTGTCTGCTCTACCGGGGCCCGCGCCGGCGCCGCTTCCTGGAGGTGGAAGCGCCCCGCTGACGGGCACGAAACCCGGTTTGCCGAAGCCCGCCCGGCCGGGCAGACTCGACCGATGGGCATGCTCGACGCAGTGGCGGACCGCACCGTCCGGGGCGAACCGCTCACCACGGGCCGGCTGGACCTGCTCCCCCTGCGCGTCGAGCACGCCGCGGAGATGGCCCGCGTACTGGGCGATCCCGCACTGCACGCGTTCATCGGCGGTGCCCCGCTCACGGCCGACGCGCTGCGCGAGCGCTACGCCCGGCTGGCGGCCGGGTCTCCCGACCCGGCGGTCGTGTGGTGCAACCGGGTACTGGGGCTGCGCGGGAACGGGCCACTGGTGGGGACCGTGCAGGCCACCATCACTCCCGGGCGGGACACGGCCGAACTGGCCTGGGTGATCGGAACCCCCTGGCAGGGCCGGGGTTTCGCCACCGAGGCGGCCCGGGCCGTCACCACGTGGCTGGCGGGGCTCCCCGTCGGGCGCCTGATCGCCCACATCCACCCCGGCCACCACGCCTCGGCGGCGGTCGCCGCGGCCTGCGGCTTCGGCCCGACCCCCCACTGGGAGGACGGCGAAGTCCGCTGGGAGCGCCGCCCGGCTCCCGGGCCGTCCCTGACGGATCACGCCTGAGGCCGTCAGCCTCGGCCGTAGCGCTCGGCGAGGACGGCGACGGTGGCCGCCAGGGCCTGGCGGAGTTCCGGTGGGGCCAGGACCTCGGCTTCGGTGCCCAGGCGCAGGAGGTCGCCGATCGCGACGGCCTGGGACTCTATCTCCAGGTCGACGCGGACCGGGCCGTCCGGGTCCGCGGGATCGGCCGGAACGGCGCCGGTCAGGGCCCGTACCCCGGCGGCGCCGAACTGCATGGGGAGCAGGCGGCGCCCGCGCGGGGAGAGCAGCAGCCGAGCGGTCCCCTGGCGCATCGCCTCCTCCATCCGTCGCGCAGACTCCGCCCAGTGCACGGCGAGTTCGAAGTCGGCCGGGCGTTCGAATACCTCCTCGGCGGTGTCCACCGCGAGGAAGCGTGAGACCCGGTAGCTGCGGATGCGCCCGTCGGCGGCCCGCGCCACCAGGTACCAGATGCCGCCCTTCAGGACGAGGCCGAGGGGGTGCAGCGGGCGCCCGACCCGCTCCTCGCCGCTCCAGCGGCGGTAGTCGGCGAGCAGAACGCGCTGGTCCCACACCGCCTGGGCGATCTGCGCGAGGTGCGGGACGGGATCGGCGTCGCGGAACCAGGCCGGGGCGTCCAGGTGGAAGCGGTCCTGGAGCCGGCGGGCCCGCTCGGCCGGCGCGGCGGGCAGCGCCGCCTGCAGTTTGAGCTGGGCGGCGGCCAGATCGGCTCCGAGCCCGAGTTCCCGCGCGGGCCCGGGGGCACCGGCGAGGAAGAGGGAGCCCGCCTGGGCGTCGGTGAGGCCGGTGAGGCGGGTGCGGTAGCCGTCCATCAGCCGGTAGCCGCCGGCCGGTCCGCGGTCGGCCTGGACGGGGACGCCCGAGGCGCCGAGGGCTTCGATGTCCCGGTGGACGGTACGGACCGACACCTCCAGCTCCGCGGCCAGCCGGCGGGCGGTCATCCGGCCGCGGTTCTGCAGCAGGAGGAGCAGGGAGAGGAGCCGGTCGGCGCGCATGGGGCCATTGTGGACCGGGGAGCCGGCATACATGACAGGAGGTGTCAGGTATGCCGGACAGGCTGGTGCGGCGCCGGGGGAACACGAAGCCGCCCGGCCGTGAACCAGGAGGTCCTCCATGTCCGCCCGTACGACCACTTCGCGTACGACCACTCCGCGTACGACCACCCCCCGTACCACCACCGGCCGTTTCACGTTCGCCGACTGGCAGGAGGAGCCGATCGGGGCGGCCGACTCCACCCCGCGGCTCGCCCGCTCGACGGTCGTCAACGCCTTCGCGGGCGGCATCGAGGCCGCGGCGACCGACGCCGGCTACACGATCACGTACACCGGGGAGGGAACCGGCTCCTACACCGGTCTGGAGCTGCTGTCCGGCGCCGTCGACGGCCGTGCGGGCGCCTTCGTCCTGGAGCAGCGCGGCACGTTCGACGCCGACGGCACCCGGTGCACGTTCGAGGTGGTCGCCGGCTCCGGGTCGGGAGAGCTGGCCGGGCTGTCGGGCTCCGGCGCGTTCACGTACCGCCATGGCGACACGTCCGTCGCGTACGAGTTCTGCTACACCGTGGCGTAGGAGACGGCGGGCGGCAGAGGGGCGCGGACCGTATCGGCCCGCGCCCCCTGTCCCGCCCTTTTCCCTGCGGCCGTGCGGCCGTGTGGCCGTACGACCGTGCGGCTACGGCGCGCCGAAGGTCAGCGTGAGCTGCGGTGTGCCCTCGTTCGCCGCCGCCTCGGAGGACCACAGCCACAGTGCGTCCGTACCGGGGCTGGTCAGCGCCAGGCCGTAGCCCGTGCCGAGCGCACCCGCGAGGGCGGCCGCGTTCAGCCCGGTGGTGTGCACCGCCGAGCCGTCCGGGATCCCGGCGAAGCTGCCGAGGGCCGGAGCGCCCGTGGCGGGGCGGTTGTTGTAGGTGGTGCCCGCCTCCGTCCAGGTACCGGTGACCGGGACCACCGAGACCGTGTCCGCCGTACCGGCTCCGCCCATCGTGCTCGTCTTCACGCTCAGGGAGGCCGACTTGAGCACCGTGCCCGCGGGCGCGGCCGGCAGGTTGAAGCGCAGGTAGCTCGTGTACAGCGAGGATCCGCGCACGGCGAGCGAGGAGGAGCTTCCGTAATTGCCGTCCGGGGCGCCCGCGTTCGCGTACGTGTCCTCGGCGGCCTGCACCTGGACGACCGAGTCGGCCGGGGCGGTGGCCAGGGCGTAGTGGTTCTGCACCTGGGCCGCGCTCAGGATGCTCGGGTAGACGGCGGTCTCGTCGAGCTGGCCCGCCCAGAACTCGCTGGTCGGGGGGTTCGGCCAGGCGCCGAGGCTGTCGCCGCCGGCGTGCCAGTAGCCGGCGTAGTTCTCGTGCGTGGTGACGGCGAGGGTGCCCTTCTGCGCACCGTCCACGTAGAGGACCATGCCGCCCGGCCCCTGGGTGGCGACGACGTGGTGCCACTGGTTGTCGTTGTAACCGGCGCCGGTGGTGATCGTGCGGGTGGCTCCGGTGTACACGCCGTAGACGAGGCGCCCGTCATTGGTCATGTAGATGTGCTTGTCGTACTGACTGCTGCTGCGCACCTGGTTGTTGCCGAAACCGAAGAGCTTGCCGCCCCGGGTGGTGTTCGTCTTGAACCAGGTCTCGATGGTGTAGCTGCCGCCGATGGTCTGGCGCTGGTCTCCGTAGACCCGGGTGTCCGTGCCGTTGAAGCCGATCGCCGTGCTCGCGCCCGAGACCGCGCCGGGCGTCTGGCGCAGGGCCGGGCCGTTCAGGTGCACGCCGTTCTGGTTGCCGTTCGCCGAGGAGTCCGCGACGTTCGGCAGGGACGCGTCGTCGTAGCGCCAGAACAGCTGGGCGCCGTCCGCACGCACCTGGTTGGGGTACGCGTCGACCGAGGTCGGCACGGTCACGCTCGCGGTCGCCGACAGGGCACTGGTGTTGCCGGCCGCGTCGGTGGCCGTGACCCGGTACGTGTACGACTGCCCGGCGACGACGGTGGTGTCGGTCCAGGAGGCCTGCGGACGTTTGAAGAAGAGCGAGTCCGCCGTGACGGTGGCGATCGGGGTGCCCGAGCCGTTCCGGTAGACGCGGTAGGTCAGCGCGCTGTCGTCCAGGTCGAGGCTGGTGCGCCAGCGCACCTGCACCTCGCCGGGTTTGAAGCTCGCCGCGGTCGCGACGGGCACGGTGGGCGCCCCCGTATCGCCGGTGGAGGCGAAGCGGGTCAGGCTCTGCTGTGCGGAGCCGTTGACGGTGGTGAACTCGCCGCCGACCCACAGGTACTGGACTGCGCCCTTGGAACCGACCGCCATCACGCGCGGGCCGATGCCCTCGCCGATGCCGTCGTTGGTGTCGGGGGCCCAGCCCAGCTTGCCGACGCTGGTGGTCGGCTGGGCGAGCAGGTGGTGGCGCTGCCCGTCCGGGTACTCGCCGACGCTGGAGCAGTCGTGCGCGTGCGAGGCGCTGTACAGCACGTTCTGGTACGGGAGCACGGCTTGCGTGGCGCCGAGGCAGGTGTCGCGCCAGCGCTGGTTGAAGTCGCTCAGGTTGACCGCGATCCGGCCGTCGAAGACGCCGCCGCCGGTGCCTTCGTTGCCGGTGTAGAAACCGGTCGCGTCGGTCGCGATGTCCTTGACGACCGAGTTCGTCTCGATGAAGCCGGCGTACGTCTTGGTGAGCGCGCCGCTGGTGGCGTCGACGACGGCCAGCGCGTGCGTGTTCGCGCCGTTGACGGTGAAGAAGTCCCCGCCGAGGACGACGTGGTCGCCGTCGGGGGTCACCTCGACGGCGCGGCCCGGTTCGTCGGCGTCGGCGGTGAAGGGCCGCAGCGTGCCGTCGGCGGCGTCGACGGCGGCGAACCGCTGACGCGGCTGGCCGGCGACGGTCAGGAAGTCCCCGCCCGCGTAGACGGTGTCGTTCGTGACGGCGAGGGCTCGTACGGTGGCCGCGAAGGCGGGGCGGAAACCGGTCTTGACCGTGCAGGTCGCCACGTCGATCGCGGCGAGGCTGGAGACCGGGGTGCCGTTGACGGCGCCGAAGTAGCCGCCGGCGTAGAGGGTCTGTTTGTCCGGGGAGAGGGTGAGGGCGCGGACGGTGGCGGTGCCGCCGCCGACCGTGAAGGAGAGGTGGCAGGAGGTCGGGGCTCCGGTCGCGGCGTCGAGCGCGGCGAAGTTCACCGCGGTCTGCTCGGCGCCGCCCGAGCCCTCGGGCGGGCGGACCTCGGAGAAGGTACCTCCGACGAAGACGGTGCCGCCCGCCTCGGCGAGGGCCCAGACCACGCCGTTGGGCTGCCAGGTCGACAGCGGGTCGGCGGTGAAGGCGACGGGCGGGGTGATGGCCGCCGCCTGCGGGACGAGGCCGAGGACCGCGCCCGCGCCGGTCCCGGCCAAGGACAGGGCGAGTGCGGCCGCGAGCCCTCTGGATCTGCGCATGAACCCCCCAGTTCGGTGTCACTGTGCGGTGATGGCCGAAAACAGACGTTCGGCCGCCGTTCTCGACCATCCGTACGGGCGCACACTAGGCCCGTTCGCACCCCCGTTCACCCCACTTGACGCATTGGATGCCAAATTGGAGGTCTCCGGGGCCGACACTCGCTTCTCGCCATGATCGTTCCCGCTGGAGGGTGGAGCTCCGGGTCAGGCGGGCGGCAGGGGGCGGCAGAGGAGGGCCGCCGGACCCGGGCGTGAGGCCGCGCGCGTGGTGAAGGCGATCCCCGCCGCGTACTCGGTCGCCAGGCACTGGCCCTTGTAGTCCCCGTACGCGAACTCGCCGCCGGGAGCGCCGGACGGGCGGTTGTCGCCGCGGTCGAACCAGAGCGTGCGGCCACCGGCCGGCAGGGCCGTGCGGCCCGGCGCGCACAGGGCCGCCGAGACCCGCTCGCCGCGCAGGCTGTAGCCGATCAGGAACTGCCCCGCCGGGCACTGGAGCTTCGTGTAGCCGGAGGCCCAGTCACCGCCCGGGGGGACGTACGCCTCGTCGCGGACCACGGTGTGCCCGCCCGTCGCGGCCCGCAGGTCGGAGGTGCCGCACAGGCCGCGCCCGTCCGTGTGGCCGAGTCCGGCCAGCCGGGAACCGTCGGGGCAGACCGCCTTGCGGGCCCCGTTGTCCCAGTCACCGGTGGCCCGCGCGAGCAGCGAGGCATTGTGGTCCCGGTGGTCGGTGGCCAGCTGGTACCAGGAGGGGGTGACGGGGATCGGGCCGGTGCGCCCGGGGGTGGCGAGGGCCGTCCACGGCCGGGTACGCCAGTCACCCGCGTCGAGCACGCCGGAGCGGCGGCCGGAGGCGTCGTAGCGGAGCATCGCCCAGGAGTCGCCGCCCGGGGCCCCCTGGGCGGTGGTGCTCCAGCCGACCAGCGGCCAGTAGGCGAAGTCGGCGTCGACGGCGTTCAGGTAGCCGGTGAGGTTCTGGAACCAGGCGCGCGGGAGGGCGCCGGTCTCGTCGGCACCGGTGCCGAACTCGCTGACCCAGACGGGTGCGGTGAAGTGGTTGCCGGTTTCGGCGGAGACGTAGAAGGCCTGGTCGTAGAGGGTCTGTTCGAGCTGGGCCCGGCTCATGTCCTGGTAGCGGAGGTCATGGGTCTCGCCCATGCCGGTCGCGCCGCTGTGCCGGGGGCCGGTGTACCCGTAGAAGTGGGCCGAGTACACCAGCTTGTTGGAGACGACGAGGGTGTGGGACAGGGTGCGGACGGGGGTGAGGGTGGGACGGCCGTGCGGGAGGCCGTCCAGGGGGATGCCGGTCCAGTTGATGCCCTCGACCACGATGAGCAGGTTCGGGTTGGCCTCGGCGAGGATGCGGTCGCCCGCCTCCTGGGCGGCCGCCTGCCAGTCGTGGTTGTCGCCGAGCCCCCAGTTGGGGTCGTCGAGCACGTCGCGGCGGACCTCGTTGTAGAGATCGGCGCCGACGACGCGCGGGTTGTCGCGGTACCGGCGGGCCAGGAACACCCAGTCGTCGGCCCACTGGGCGGTGGACCTGCCGCTGTTCCAGCGCTCGTTGCCGTCGAGTCCGCAGCACCAGCGGGTGGTGCCGGTGTGGTTGTTGAGGATGACGGCGAAGCCGGCGTCGGTCAGCGCGGCGACGACGGCGTCGTAGACCTGGAGCGGGGTGCGGCCGCGCAGCGCCGGGTTGGCGGCGACGGCCTCGTCCGGGACGGGGGCGGTGGTGTGGAGCATCTCGTTCGAGAAGGGCAGCCGGATGCTGTTGAGGCCGAGGGCCCGGAAGTCGGCCAGCAGGGTGGGGACCGGTACCCGGTCCAGACCGAGCGGGATGCCGCCCGAGTCCTGTCCGGCGTGGTGCGTGGCGGGGTCGTTGCGGTCGCCGCCGCCGTTCCAGGAGCCCTGGGCGCCGTCCCAGTTGCCGGAGCGCAGCCGGAACCGGTTCCCCCGCGCATCGACGACGTAGCGGCCGCGGGTGGACAGCGGCGGGGTCCACGCCTCGGCCGGGGAGGCGGACAGGGGCGCGGCCGCGGCGGATGCCGGCGCGGCCACCGCCGGCAGGGCTCCCGCCAGCAGCAGGAGGGCGCCGGACAGCGCGCGGATGAGGCTCTTCATGTCGCTCCTGCGAAGGGGGGGTGAGGCAACTGGCGGATGCCGCGGCCAAGTTACCGGCCGGTTGCTGACCATGGAACCCACGCGGGCACCGACTTTCCGGCCTCCGCGGCCCGGGCCGTTCCCTTACGTGCGGCCACCCTGGCGAAACGGCCCCGCGCGGGGCCGTCAGCGCCTACCGTGCCCTGGGGGGACGGCGCCGAACGGGAGGGTGGGGCGGATGGACGAGGAAGAGGACATGCGGCTGGCGAGGATGACGCCGGAGATCTCCCGTCGCACCCTCACGATGCTGCGCGGGCTCGCCGGGCTGGAGCCGCCGGAGCAGGTGCCCGAGGACGCGATGATCGTCGCCGACGCGATCCTGGCCGAACACGGCACCGACGGGCTGCGGGTCCTGGTGATGACCCTGGCGGCCTGGGCCACGGCGCAGATCGAGAACGTCGCCGAGCTCAGCCGCCGCAGCCACGAGGCGGTCCTCGACGCGATGGAGCTGGCCTGCCTGGAGGCCAACGCCGAGGACTGACCCCCTGCGGGGCGCGACCGGCCGACTTCGGGGAGTCGGCGGCCCCGACCGCGCCCGGGGTGTGCCGGGCCGCCCGCGGGGGTACCGGACAACCGGGTGATGCGCCGCGCCCGGATTCTTCCGGATGTCGGTCACACTGGGGGTAACGGGGGGCCCTGATCGGAGGCCGTCGTGAGCACACCTTCCCCCATCCGAATCGCCGCCGTCCTCTCCGCCGAATACCGCGGACGGCTGATGTCCCAGGCCCGCGAGGTCAATTTCCCCGAGGGTGCGAGGATCTTCGAGGAGGGCGCGCGCGCCGAGTCCTTCTGGATCGTGCGATCCGGCACGGTGACGCTCCAGATCCCGCTGCCCGCCCACCGGCCGGCCCCCGTCGAGAACCTCGGCCCCGGGGAACTCGTCGGCTGGTCCTGGCTCTTCCCGCCGTACACCTGGCAGCTGAGCGCCGAGGCGATGACCCCGGTGCGCTCGTACGAGTTCGACGCGACCGCCGTACGGATGCTGATGGACGCCGATCCCGCGTTCGGCTCCACCATCGGCCACTGGGTCGGACGCGTGCTCGCGCTGCGGCTCCAGCAGACCCGGACCCGGCTGATCGACCTCTACGCCCCGCGCATCGCGACGGCCCGCTAGCGAGACTGCCGCCCGGCACGCGTTCCCGGGGGCCGAACACGCCCCCGGGAATGTTTCAGCGCGTGTGTTCGGCCGTTTCGGCGGATGGCTGCGCCACAGGTCAGCACACCCCGCACCACTGCGGTCTGCATACATTCACTTACGATCGGTGACGAAAAATCGAGGTGCGACCGGGCGTTCACGGTCCGTGTCGGCAAGACTCCTGTCCGCTATCCGAAACAACCACTCAAGGGAGTTCGAAATGCGGTCCATCGCAAAGGGTCTCGGCCTCGGTTCCGCCGCCATGGCGCTCACCGCTCTCACGGCCCTGGCCTGGCCGGGAGCCGCCGACGCCGCACCGTCGGGGGCGGACAGCCTGTACGCGCCCTCCGCCCTCGTCCTGAGCATCACCGCAGGGGAGGACCCGATCCACGGCACCGTGTTGCGCGCCGTGACCCTCGTCTGCGCGCCGACCCCGGGCGGGACGCACCCGTCCCCCGCCGCCGCCTGCGCCGAACTGCGGGCGAACGCGCACCAGTTGGACGCGGTCGCCGCGCCCGGCGCGGGCGTCGACTGCACCCGGGAGTGGAACCCGATGACGGTGACGGCGGACGGGGTGTGGCAGGGCCGCCGGATGAGCTACTCGTACACCTTCGGCAACCCGTGCGGCCTGCGGCACACCAGCGGCGCGCTGTTCGGCTTCTGAACGGGCACGGCGCGAGCGGCCGGGCGGCGTCGTGCGACCGCCGCCCGGCGCCCACGGCGGGAGCCCGCCCCGCGCCCGTCAGCCCAGTTCGAGGCTGGTCACCCCGTACAGCCCGGCCAGCTCGACCTCCGGGGCCGGGCCGGTGTACATCCGGGCGGCCTCGAAGGTCGGCTCCAGCCCCAGACCCGTCACGAGGGCGGTGGCCGACGGATTCGCGTCCGGCACGTCCACGGCGACCACCCCCTCGGGGGCGTGCTCCGCGAGCCGGTGCAGCAGGGCGGCGGCCACCGCCGGGGCGGAGGCGTACAGCGGGCCGATCCGCGAGGCCCCGCTGCACGGGCGGACCACGCCGAGGCCCTCGATGCGGCCGTCGCGGACGGCGGCGAGGGCGGTACGGCCCGGCAGCCCGGTCCAGGCCGACAGGAAGGCGTCGCGCGACTCGGGGAAGAACCGCCGGTCGTACGCGGCGAGCAGTTCGAAGGGCAGCGAGGCGGCGTCGACCACCTCGAATCCGGCGCCGCCACCGGCGCCACCACCGCCACCGCCACCCGATCCGTTCGGCCGCGGGACGCCCTCGTGGCGGACGTTGTTCCAGGCGGAACGGAACCCGGACTTGCGGTAGTTGTCCTGCTGGTCGACCACCCCGTCCAGGCCGACGAGCCGCCCGTCGAGCCGCTCCATCCCGGCCTGCCACAGCCGGATCCCGTAGCCCTGGCCGCGGACGTCGGGGCGGGCGATGTAGAAGCCGATGAAGCCGAAGTCCGACCCGTACCGCACGGCCGAGATGCAGGCCACCGGTTCGCCGCCGATCCGGCCGACGAGGAAGCCGGCCGGATCGGCGACCGCGAAGGCGAAACGGTCGGTGTCCCCCGGGTTCCACCCTTCCTCCTCGGCCCAGTGGCGGATCAGTTCCATGTCGGCGGCGCTCGCGCCGCCGATCTCGAATCCCGTCATGTCCGGTGTTGTACCAGACGGCGTACGAGGGGGGTCAGCCCGCGCAGATCACGTCGTCGAGCTTGATCGGCCGGGAGTCGAGGCGCACGTACGCGGTGAAGGTGTCGGTCTGGTCCGCCGACCAGTGGGTGGTGACGGTGGCCCAGCCGACCCCCGCCGACTGGGCGACGGTGACCGCACCGACCACGATGTCCCGGGGCTCGTTCTGGGCGCAGAGCAGCACGTCGGAGGTCGGAGCGTGCGCCTGCTTCTCCCTGAGCTGCTGCGAGATGCTCTGCTCACGGTCGAGCGCGGAAGGACCGTGGTGGCCGTAGAAGGCGGTGAGGAAGGCGCTGATCTCGGAGGCGGTGTGCCGGTGGCGGACGGCGACCGGCGTGGGGTCGGCGACGGCGGCGAAGGCGGTGGTCGGGGCCGGCAGCACGAGCAGGGCCAGCAGCAGGGCACCGACGCTGTACGAGGTGGTCTTCATGCGGGATGTGTAACCACCGGGGGTGTTCACGGGCAGGGGTGGGCCGTGGATCTCACTCCTGTGGGGGGCGGGATTCACCGCAGGAACGCCCCTCTCGGACGCGTGGGCGCCGTGGGCCCCGTCAATGCGGTCGCGGGTCCGGCCCGGCCGTACGTAGGGTCGGAGCATGGGGAAGCCGCTCGTCGCAGTGTTCAGTGGGGCCGGGATGTCGACCGATTCCGGGATTCCGGACTACCGGGGGCCGCAGGGGTTGTGGCGCCGGGATCCGGAGGCGGAGAAGCTGGTGACGTACGCGTACTACATGGCGGATCCGCAGATCCGGCGCCGCTCCTGGCGGATGCGCGTGGAGGTCGGGGCCCTGGCGGCGCAGCCGAATGCCGCGCATCTGGCCGTGACGGAGCTGGAGCGCACCGGCACCCCGGTACGGGTGATCACCCAGAACGTGGACGGACTGCACCAGCAGGCCGGAATGCCGCCGCGCAAGGTGTTCGAGCTGCACGGGACCGCCCGGTCGGTGGTGTGCACGGACTGCCGCGCCCGGTCGGGGATGGACGGGACGCTGGCCCGGGTCGCCGCCGGGGACCCGGACCCCGCCTGTCTCGCCTGCGGCGGGATCCTCAAGTCGGCGACCGTGATGTTCGGCGAGCGGCTCGACCCCGAGGTGCTGGCCCGGGCCGTCGCCGTGGCCAAGGGCTGCCAGGTGTTCATCGCCGTCGGGACGACGCTCCAGGTGCAGCCCGCCGCCTCGCTGGCCGGTATGGCCGCCGAGGCCGGGGCCCGCCTGATCATCGTGAACGCCGAGGAGACCCCGTACGACTCCCTCGCCGACGAGGTGATCCGCGAGCCGATCGGGACGGCGCTCCCGGCCCTGCTGACCCGCATCGTCGACCCCGGCCCCGGCTAGCCCGCGTCGGCCGCGCGGCGGAGCTCGGCGAGGTCCAGCCTCTTCATCTTCATCATGGCCGCCATCGCGCGGGCCGCCCGCTCCGGGTCGGGGTCGGCGACGAGTTCGGTGAAGCCGGCCGGGATGACCTGCCAGGACAACCCGAACTTGTCCTTGACCCAGCCGCAGGCGGATTCCTCCCCGCCGTCCTTCGTCAGTGCGTCGTAGTAGCGGTCGGCCTCGGCCTGGTCGTCGCAGTCGATCTGGAAGGAGACCGCCTCGCTGAAGGTGAACTGGGGGCCTCCGTTGAGGCCGACGAACCTCTGGCCGTTGATCTCGAACTCGACGGTCATCACCGCACCCGTCCGGCCCGGCCCGGTCTCGGGGTAACGGGCGACCCCGCCGAGCTTGCCGTCCTTGAACAGCGACACGTAGTAGTCGGCGGCGGCCTCCGCATTGCCGTCGAACCACAGGCACGTGGTGAAACCGTTGCTCGTCATGACTGCCTCCAGGCGTGTGCCGGTCGAAGCGGGAAGGCGGTTCGCCCTCCCGCTCCTATACAGACCGGCCCCGGGCCCGAAATTCATCGGTGGGCCCGGGGCCGGTCGGTAACGCGTCCTGAATGCACTCCAACGGCTTACACCGCGGGCTTCGCCGCCATGGAGAGCATGCGGTCGACGACGCGCTCGGCGGCGCCGCCGTCGTCCAGATCGCAGAACTCGGCGCGGAACGCGGCCCGCGCCTCCTTGAACTCCGCCCCGATCGCGTCCGCGCCCCGTACGGCCTCGATCAGGCTCGCCGAGTCCGCCAGCAGCGGGCCGGGGGCCTTGGCCGCCAGGTCGAAGTTGAAGCCGCGCAGCGTGGTCCGGTAGTGCTCAAGGTCGTACGTGAAGAGCAGGATCGGCCGGTCGGTGAGCGCGAAGTCGAACAGCGCCGAGGAGTAGTCCGAGATCAGTACGTCGGCGACGAGCAGCAGGTCCGTGGCGTCGGGCCAGCGGGACACGTCGACGACGAACCCGTCGCGCACCTCGTCCCGTACCTGCTCGGTCACGTGGTGGTGGCCGCGGACCAGCAGGACGTGGTCCTCGCCGAGCTCGCGCCGCGCCGCGTCCAGGTCGATCTGGAGGTCCAGCTTGTAGCCGCCGGACCAGCCCTCGCGGTTCTCGCGCCAGGTCGGCATGTAGAGGACGACCTTCTTGCCCTCGGGCAGGCCGAGCCGGCGGCGGACCTCGGCGATCCGCTGCGCGTCGGGCTTGACGAGCGCGTCGGTGCGCGGGCTGCCGGACTCGATGACCTCGCCCTGGTAGCCGAGGGCCCTCTTGAGCAGGGGCGTCGCGTACGAGCTCGGGGAGGCGAGCAGCGACCACTGGGCGCTGTCGTGCTCCAGCCCCTCCAGGATCTCGGGGCTCGTGTAGTAGTCGTGGATGAAGTCGTGGCCGATCTCCTTGATCGGCGTCCCGTGCCAGGTCTGGACGACGATCTGGCCGGCGCGGCGCTGGAAGCGCCGCGGCACGTTGTCGTTCACGACGTAGTAGCGGGCCCGGGCCAGGACCTCCCAGGCCTCGGTGCTGTCGTACGGCACGGCGCGGGCGGTCGCGGGGACCTCGGCGCGGCCGTCGCGGACGAGCCAGACGTGGTCCAGCTTCTCCCCGCGGCGCAGCAGCTCCTCGTGGATGGCACGGGGCGAGTCGCCCGTGCCGTTCCCCTGGTGGGCGTCGTAGACGGCGATGTCCTTGACCGGCAGGGCGCGCTGCGCCGGGTAGGTCTCGTACCGGGTGACGCGCTGGGCGTACCGGGAGCGGTCGTGCGGGCTGAGCAGCGGGTCGGAGACGATCACCATGCGGTCGTAGAAGCGGGCCTCGACGCGCATCCGGCGGCCCTGGACGGTGATCGCGGTCGGTCCGGCGTGCAGGGCGGTGGGCGCGAACTGCACGGGGGCGCCGCGGTCGACGCCGAGCAGACCCGCGGTGGTGCCGCCCTGGGCGAGCGGGCGCAGGGTGGGCCACCAGCGGCCCTTCGGCAGCGTGGCGCGGCCCGCGTAGGACTCGGGGAGGACGGGCTCGAAGGTGGATTCGAAGCGGTCGCCGTCCCGGCTGACGGGGTAGCTGAACTCGGTGCCGTGCGCGTCGTGCAGGACCAGCTCGTAGGGCTCGTCGCCGGGCGCGACGAGGCGGCCCTTCAGGGTGAGGGTGCCGTCCTGGCCGGTGACCGAGTCGACGAGCGGCGGCGTGGGCTGCACGGAGAGGGTCAGGTGGCCGGTGTTGCCGCGCTTGGCGAAGAGGGCGCGGTCGGTGTCCCCGCCGGTCAGGGGCACGACCAGGCCGTCGAAGCCGCCGCGTTCGTCGTGCGCGAGGCGGTGCTCGGAGCCGTCGGCGCCGACCACGGTCAGGCTCCACGGCTCGGGGGCCCACTCGCCGGGCTCGCACTCCGCGTCCGGTACGGCGGCCAGCCCGGCCAGCGGTACGCGCACGGTGAAGGGGATCCGGCCGGCGCCGCCGGAGCCGCTCGCGGCGGCGGTCTCGATCGGGAAGGTGAGGACGGCGGCGGTGGAGACGTGCTCGGCGCGCAGGGTGGCGCCGGCGCCGATCTCGGCGGCGAGCTCTCCACTCACCTCGACGGCGTCCTCGCCGGACGGGCGGACGTCCAGGGCGCGGGCCCGGACGGTCTCGACCTGGATGGTGAGGGCTCCGGTGGCGTTCGGGACGATGCGGACGTCCGGGGTCACCCAGTGGGCGGGCGGGTTCTGGCCGGTGTCGGACTCACCGCCCTTGAGGCGGGAGCGGTGCAGGCCGCCGGCGCCGGTGACGGCGACGGAGGTGGTCCATATGCCGTCGTTCCACTTGCCGCCCGTCTGGAAGGCGGTGGGATCGACGACGGCGGTGAAGCCGGCCCAGTCGGCGTGCCGCAGCGCGAGGTGCGGGGCGTTGACGGTGGCCATCGGGGAGGCGACCGTGCGCGCGGTGACCACGGTGCGGCGGCGCTTGCCCCCTTCGCGGAAGACCAGCATCTTGCGCGAGCCGAGGCGGCTCTCCGCGCCGAGGTGGCCGGGCAGCGCGTATCCGCGCAGCAGGAGCTTGCCGTCGCTCCAGACGGCCTGCTCCAGGCGGCTGACGACGCGGCGCTCGCGCGGGCCGAGGGTGAGGATCTTGGCGGGGACCGGCGGACGGCCGTTCAGGAACGGGTAGTCGGCCTGCGGGCGGGCGAGCCCCTTGACGGGGACGCTGTACGAGTAGTCGCTCTGGTGCTTGGTGAGGGCGATGAAGTCCTCGACGCGGCCTTCGCGGGCCAGGTACGCCTTGAGGCGGTCGGCGACGGTCAGGTCGGACCAGGGGCCGGTGCCGATCTCGCGGACGAGGCCGCCGACCTCCTTGACGAAGGCGGCGCGGAAGTCGGCTCCGCCTTCACCGACGTACTTGTAGATGAGCGGGAGTTCCTCGCTCAGCACGTTGTAGTCGTAGTCGCGCAGGTAGCGGGCGTACTTGGCGCCCTCCTTGGCCTTGAGGGCCTCGCGGACCAGGCGCACGGAGGTGACGCGGTCGATCAGGGAGACCGGGTCGGTGGAGCGCTGGGTGATGGAGCGCTCGCCGGTCTCGCGCACGCGCCAGTGGTAGACGCAGTCGCTGATGACGTCGACGCTGGCGGCGAAGTAGTGCGCGGGGATGCTGACGGGGGCGTCCTCGTAGAGGATGCCCTCCGGGTACTGGAAGCCGTGCTCGTCCCAGAAGCTGCGCCGGTAGACCTTGTTCCACGCGGTGCGGTCGGTGACCAGCGCCGGGAACTTGGAGATGTGGGTCTTCAGCTGCGTCTTGGCGAAGGCGGCCCGGTGGCCCCAGGACTGCTGCATGCCCACGGAGCGGAACCGCTTGACGTTGCCGCCGGCGAAGTCCGATCCGGTCTCGTCGAGGGCCGCTATGAGGCGCTCGTACGCGTAGTCCGGCATCGTGTCGTCACTGTCGACGAAGGCCAGGTACTCGCTGCCCTCGCAGGCGTGGCGGGCGCCCACGTTGCGGGCGGCGCCGAGTCCGGCGTTCTCCTGCATGACGACCCGGAAACGCTTGTCCCGCGCGGCGAAGGCCTTGGCGATGACGGCGCTGGTGTCGGTGGACCCGTCGTCGACGAGGATGCACTCGAAGTCGGCGAACGTCTGGGCGGCAATGGACTCCAGGCACTCGTCGAGATAGAGCTCGACGTTGTAGACGGGGACGACGATGCTCAGGCGCGGGGGCATGGGTGGCGGGTTCTCCAGCGTTTCAAGCTATTTCGATGATCAGGTGATGAGAGCATCCTACTCGGTAACAGGATGATAAAGTCCCCCCATCCTGGACATATGGTCTGTGACTCCCGGGGCGGACGGCAAAGAATTCAGCCGCCCGCCACCTCGGCGTCGAGCTCGGACCGAACGTCTGCTCAGACTTCGAGCTCCGCCTCGATCTTCTTGAGCTGGTGCCGGGCCATCGCGAGGTTCGCCCGGCCGCGGTCGAGCGCGAGGTAGAGGAAGAACCCCTTGGAGTCGCGGCTCTTGAGCAGCCGGATGAGGTGGTACTGGCCGCCGAGGGTGATCAGGATGTCCTCGATCTCCTCCTTGAGGCCGAGCATCTCCATGGTGCGGACCTTGGCGCGGACCACGTCGGTGTTGCCGGCCGCGGCCACGGCGAGGTCGAGGTCCTTGCCGCCGCCGATGGTACCGAGGGCCATACCGCTGCCGTAGTCGACCAGGGCGGCACCGATCGCGCCGTCGATGGTGGCGAGGGTCTCCTTGAGGGCGGTCTCCACATTGGCCATGACTGGCTCCTCTTTCTTTCTCTGGGTTCCGGCTCCGGGTTCTGGCGAATTCCAGGCCGTTTTCTGGTGATTTCAGAAGGTTTCTTACGGTTCTGCACGTCCGGTCCATACCGGTTACGCCCGATATGTCCGCATCAACTAGACCTGGTCCGTACGGATGTGGACGTGCGGGACTTCGGGGCCGCGGCGCCCGAGGACCTGGTCGATGAGCTCCGCTATGCGCAGGCTGGAGCGGCGGGCCTCCAGGTGGAGCCGGCCGACGTTGACGCGGGGTTCCGCGATGAGGGTGAGGACGGCGGCGTCGCCGGCCGCGTACGTGGCCACGTATCCGTGTTCGCCCCGTACGAGCAGCTCACGGAATCCGCCCTGGCCGGTGCAGTCGCTGAGCCGCTGGGCCACGCCGAGGGCGGCCGCGGTCAGGGCCGCGACGGACTCCACCTCGGTGGCGGCGCTGTCCTGCGCGAGTACGAGGCCGTCGGCGCTGCCGGCGAGGGCGCCGGTGAGCTGGGGAACCCGGGCGCGCAGCCTGCGGAGCTCGGCGAGTATCTCGGCTTCGGCCTCGGGGGGCACCATCGCCGTGCTCATGTCGGCCTTGCTCCTTTCGGGCTGCCTCCGCTCGGAGCGGTCGGCGCGCTCGGAGCGCAGGGCCGGTCGCAGCGGGAGCCTCACAGGCTTGCCTCCAGTGCGTCGCGTAACCGGCGGAGCAGCGCCACGTCCGGGGATTGGGTCTGGGTGATCCAGTCGGGCAGGGGTGTTTCGACCGGCGCCAGGACCGGCGCGTGGGGGGTCTCGACCAGTCCGGCCGCCGCGAGGCGCCGCACGTCGAGCAGGGTGTGGAAGGCCGGGCGGCCCAGGGCCCACGCGAGGTCCGCGGGGGTCCGCACACCGTCCGCCCTGGCCAGCAGGGTCCGCTGGCGGGCGGTGACGGTCTGGCCGGGGGCGGCGGCCCGGGGCACCACGGGCGAGGTGTCCAGCAGCGGATACGGCCACACCGCGTCGAGCAGCTCCCGCCGGCGCCGGGTCTCGCGCTCGACGGCGGCGGCCGGGACCGAGCGGACGGAGCCGATCCAGTGGGTGGCCCCGCGGCGGAACCGGGACGGCCCGGTGCCCGGGGACAGGGCGAAGAAGGCGGCGTCGAATATGGCGGCGAGGTGGCAGATCTCCAGTTCGCCGCCGGCCAGGCCCCCGCTGTCCACGAGGAAGCGGGCGACCTGGCGGCGGGCGCCGGCCCGGTCCACGGCCTCGCGCCAGCGTTCGGGGGCGAGGCCGCCGCCGGTGGTGAGCAGGACGTCGAGGCCGGGGGTGGCCGGGCTCTCGGCGTGCACGATGCGGCCGTCCTCCAGGAAGAGGGTGCCGCGGTCGCGCAACAGGGCGCCGGTGGCGCGCTCGGCGGCGAGCCGGGTCAGGAGGGGCGAGACGGCGACGGCGGCGAAGCCGCCGACCTGGGCGGGTGTCATCTGAGGACCAGCCCCTCGGCGAGTATGCGGAGTCTGTGCCGGGCGAGGGCGAGGTTGCCGTCGGTTCGGTCCAGCCACAGGTGGAGGAAGACGCTGCTGTCGAAGCTGGTCTCGACGAAGCGGAGGACGTGGTAGCCGGTGCGGGTCGTGACGATCAGGTCTTCCACGGGCAGGCTCGGGCCCGCCTGGCCGAGGTCCGGTTCCGATGCGGAATTGGGAGCGGGTTGGGCGAAGGACTCGTACTCGGCGGCCGCCCGGGCCAGCTCGGCGGTCTCGGCCGCGGTGGTCTCGTGGTCGCCGACCGGCGATTCCCCGGCGGTGCCGAGGGCCAGTCCGCTGCTCCAGTCGACCAGCGCGGCCCCCCGCGCACCAGGCAGGGCCATGGCTTCGAGCAGGCATTCGTCGATCCCGGGCACGCGGGCTCCCCTCCCGGCCAGACGTGCGAGGTGCACGGTCTACGGCGCGACAGGAGGGAACTTACTCACGTTCCACAGCGCGGAAGGGGCTTCTGGCATTTTCCGCGGGAACATGCACAGAACCACGCGGCTGCATGGCCGGAACCCGTCGACTTCTGATCACGAATGTTGATCACGGCCGTCGGTCGCGCAAGAGGGCGCGTGGGGCGCACGGGGCGCACGCCGTTCACCAGGGGCTCGGCCGAGGGGCTCGGCCGGGGCTCACGAGGCAAGCGGAAGGTGCTCCGCGAGCCGGAAGGCGCCGCCCTCGCGCTCGACGTAGCCCTCGTGGCTGAGGGTGCGCAGCAGATGGTAGACGGTCGGCAGCGGAATTCCGGTGACGCGTGCGAGCCGTTTCGCCGTCGCCCCGTTCTCTGCGTGCATCGCCTCCACGAGGCGCAGCGCCCGCTGCACGGAACCGATCAGGGTGGGTGCGCTGTCGCTGTCCTTCTGACCGCCGTCGGTGACCATGAATACTCCCCCTGCTCCGGTACGAGTCCTGGCACCCCCATGAAAGTCCTTCACCGCCCACAATCCCAGCTGACTCGCGCACCACCCGGACATAAGATCACCACGCCCCCGGCTCCGCCGGCCCTTTCGCGCCCGCTACTGCGCGAGGCGCGGGAGCAGGCGCTCGGCCATCGTCTCGATCAGGTCCTCCACCGGATACGGGTCGAGGAGGGTGGGGACGGTGAGGTCTTCGACGATCAGGCCCAGCATCGCCAGGTGGAGGAGGACCACGCCCTCGCGGTCGCCCGGCAGGCCGCGGTCCAGGTGCCCGGTCAGGTCCGTCTGCGGCCCGGCGCCCCGCAACCCGGCCATCTCCGACCGGAGTTCGGGGCGCCGGGTGGCCTCCAGCCGCAGCTCCAGCACGGCGATGTGCACGCTGCGCTCGCGCCTCGCCCGCGCCAGGACCTGCCCGAGCAGCGCCTTCGTGTCCGGCGGGCCGGTCAGGTCCGCCGGTTCGGGGGTCAGCCGCTCCCGGGTGCGGTGCAGGATCTGGACGAGCAACTGGGCGCGGTCGCGGAAGTAGTTCGAGGCGGTGCCCGTCGGTACGCCCGCCTGCGCGTCCACCGCGCGCAGGGTCAGGCCCCGTGAGCCCTCCCGGGCCAGGACTTCGATGGCGGCGTCGAGGAGTGCGGCACGGCGCTCCGGGTTCTGGCGCATGGGCGGTTCCCTGACGGTCATGGGCGGGTGCGCGGCTGCGGGGTGGCGGGTGGGCGTGCGGGGCGGCGGGGGACTGCGGGCGCGGCCGCCCGGCCACTTCACATGCAGTGATTCGGACACGCTAGCGGACCCGGCTCGGTCCCGGCCCTCCCCACCGCCCCCTCCCCCGTGTCACTCTGCCCGTCATGGAGCGGATCATCGAGGAGATACGAGAGGACCTGTCCCGCCGGATCACCGTGACGGCGGACCGGCTCGCCGACCGGACGCTGGCCGAGGATCCCGCGTACGCCGCCCTGCTCGGCCGGGCCGAGCTGCGCGAGCGGATCCGCCTGGACCTGCGGCAGTGCGTCGAGGGCCTGGACCGCGCCCTGCGCGGGCTGCCCGTGGAGCTCGCCGACGCCCGCGCCACCGGCGCGCTCCTGGCCGAACGGGGCCTGCCGCTCGCCTCGCTGCTGCGCGCCCGCCGGCGCGGCGGCCGCATGGTGTGGCAGACCCTGGGCGAGTCGGTGGCCGCGCACGATCCGGCGGCGCTGCCCCGGCTGCTGCCGGCCGCGGCCGTGCTGTGGGACGTACAGGACCAGCTGTCGGACGCACTGTCCGATGCCTACCGACGTGCGGAGACCGCTCGCTCCGATCGCGAACGGGAGCACCGGGCGGCCCTGCTGGACGCCCTGCTCGACGGCGCGGGCCCGGCGAGCGGGCCCGCGGCCGAGCTGGGGCTTCCCGAACGCGGCCGCTTCGCCGTGGTCGTACTCGCCCCGGGCGCGTCGGTCGACCCTCCCGACGCGAAGGCCCCGCGCGTGCTGTGGCGGATCCGCGCCGAGGGCGAGACCGGCCTGGTGGAACTGGGCCACCACCCGCTGGAGTCCGTGAGGGAGCTACTCGCCCCGCTCAGGATCCGGGCCGGGATCAGCCCGGTCGTGGAGACCCCCGACGACCTGGCCCGGGCCCGCCGGCTGGCCGCGCTCGCGCTGCGCACGGCCCCCGCGTCCGGCGGTCCCTGCACCGCCCTGCTCGACGAGCGGCTGCCCGGCGCACTGGTCGCCTCCCAGGCCGAACTCGCGGGCCGGCTGCGGCAGGTGGTGCTCGGCCCGGTGCTGGCGCTGCCCGCGGAGGACCGCCGGGTGCTGCTGACCACGCTGGGCACCTGGCTGACCTGTCAGGGCTCGACGACGTACGCCGCCCAGCGGCTGTACTGCCACCGCAACACCGTCTCGAACCGGCTACGCCGCCTGGAGCAGCTGACCGGGCGCACCCTCTCCGATCCGGCGCACGTGGTGGAGCTGGCCCTGGCCCATGCGGCGGTCCTCCAGCGCGCGAACGACCCGCTCAACTCGTCGATTCCGCAGCCGCCGCCGCTTCCGCAGGCCGCGCCGACTCCAGCAGGTACGGTACGTCGATCACCGCGACCCCCGGCATGAACAGCAGCCTCGCCTTCAGCCGGAACGCGTTCTGGTTGTGCAGGGGCTGCTCCCACCAGTGCCCCACCACGTATTCGGGGATCACGACGGACAGCATGTCCGTCCCCTCGGCGGCGGCCAGCTCCTGCACGTGCGCGAGCACCGGGCCGACGACCTCGCGGTACGGCGAGTGCAGGATCTTCAGCGGTACGCCCGGATCGTGTTCCGCCCAGGCCTCGCGCAGCCGCCGCGCGTCCTCCTCGTCGGCGGCGACCGTGACGGCGGTCAGGCTGTCCGGCCGCAGGGCCTGCGCGTAGCCGAGCGCCTTCAGGGTCGGGGCGTGCACGTTGGCGACCAGTACCAGCACGTGGTGGCGGGAGGGTTTGCGCGGTTTGACCCCGGGGGCGACGGCGACCTGGGCCGAGACCCGGTCGTAGTGCCGGCGGACGCCCTTCATGCCGAAGAAGAGCAGCGGCATCGCGATGACGACCAGCCAGGCGCCGTGCGTGAACTTGGTGAGCAGGACGATGACCAGGACCACGGCGGTCAGGGTGGCGCCGACCGCGTTGATCGCGAGCCGGCGGTGGATGTGGATCCGCTCCGCCTTGGGCGTGGCCGGGGAGGCGAGCACGCGCCGCCAGTGCCGGACCATGCCCGCCTGGGAGAGGGTGAAGGAGACGAAGACGCCGATGATGTAGAGCTGGATGAGGCGGGTCAGCTGGGCGTCGAAGGCGATGATGAGGGCGACGGCGGCGAGCGCGAGCAGCACGATCCCGTTGGAGTAGACGAGCCGGTCGCCGCGGTTGAAGAGCTGGCGGGGCGCGTACCGGTCCTTGGCCAGGATCGAGGCGAGCATCGGGAAGCCGTTGAAGGCGGTGTTGGCGGCGAGGATCAGCACGCCCGCGGTGACGGCCTGGAGCAGGTAGAAGAGGAAGTGCCAGCTCCCGAAGGTGGCGCGGCCGATCTGGGCGAGCGCCGTGGACATCGGGGTGCCGGGCGGCAGGCCCAGTTCCGTCGGGTCGGCGGCGACGTGCACCTCGTAGACCATGGCGAGGATGGTGATGCCGAGGAACATGGTCACCGACAGGGCGCCCATCGCGGCCAGGGTGTTGGCGGCGTTGCGGCTCTTGGGCTTCTGGAAGGCGGGGACGCCGTTGCTGATCGCCTCGACGCCGGTCAGCGCCGTACACCCGGAGGCGAAGGCCCGCATCGCGAGGAGCACCAGGCCCAGGCCGGTGAACGTGCCCTCGGGGGTGATCGGGAGCTCGGCCGATTCGGCGCGGATGGCGTCGCCGGTCGCGAGCCGGACGGCCGCCACGGCGAACATCACGTAGATGACGAGGACGAATCCGTAGGTCGGAATGGCGAAGATGCGTCCCGACTCCCGTACGCCGCGCAGGTTCATCAGCATCAGCAGCGCCACGAAGCCCACCGACAGGCCGACTTCGTGGTCGCTGAGGGAGGGGATCGCGGAGGTGATGGCGTCGACGCCGGAGACCACGGAGACGGCCACGGTCATGACGTAGTCGACGAGCAGCGCACTGGCGGCCGTGAGGGCGGCGGTCTGACCGAGGTTCTCGGAGCTGACGATGTAGGCGCCGCCGCCGCCCGGATAGGCGTAACAGGTCTGCCGGTAGGAGGCGACGACCACGATCATCAGGAAGACGATGGCGGCGGCCGCGTACCAGGCGAGGTGGAGCAGCGCCACCCCGCCGAGGGCGAGGATCAACAGGATCTCCTCGGTGGCGTAGGCCACGGAGGAGAGCGGGTCGCTGCAGAAGATCGGCAGCGCGAGCCGTTTGGGCAGCAGGGTCTCGCCCAGTCGTGCGGTGTCGAGCGGTTCACCCACCAGCACGCGCTTCAGATTGATACGCCTCATTCCGGCATGATCGTGCATGTTTCATGCGGTTTGTCCCTCATTGAGCCTGTGTCATGCCGCGGACCCCGCGAACCCGGCCAGTTCCTCGGCCCGGTGGGCCAGCCACAGGTCGTGGCGGGCGCTCGGCGACTGCAGCAGCGAGCGCTCCAGCAGGGCCTCGATCCGGATCAGCCGCTTGCGCGCCCCCGGTACCGAGATGCCGAGCGCGGCCGCCGCCGGCACCAGGTGCGCGTCGTGCCGCAGCCAGGCCCGTACGGTCTCGCGGGCGCCGGGCGGGGCGTCGGGTCCGGTCAGCGGCGCGAGATGCGCACGGGCCCAGGCCGCCAGGTCGGGGTGGCGCAGTACGGCGTCCAGATCGGCGGGAGCGCCCGCGGCCCCGGCGCCCGGGGGAGCCCCCGGCCCGCCCGGGGTCAGCCGCAGCGCGAACGAGAGCTCCGCCTGCCCGGGCAGCCCCGCGAGCTCCGTGCCCAGCACCGACTCCACGAGGCGCAGCCGCGTGGCCAGGGTGTTGCGGTGGATCTTCAGCAGCCGCGTCGCGTGCGGGCCGAAGTTCAGCCACGCGTGGGCCGTGGCCCGCAGCTCCTGCGCGCCGGGATCCTGGGGGCGCCGGGGCTCGTACGCGTGCAGGGGCGCGAGCAGCGCCCGGGCCCAGCCGGTCCCGGCCGCGTGCGCGGCCAGCTCCGGCTCGGGCCCGGGGCCGAAGCGGGCGCGGCGCGCGGCGCGGCCGCGGGCCACGGCCAGGGCGTGGAAGGCCTGGGTGTACGCGGCCGGGGCCTCGCGCAGCAGCAGCTGCCCGCTGACCCCGACCGTACGGTCCCGGGCCACTCCCACCAGCGCCTCCGCCAGCGGATCGTGCCCGGCGGAGCTCGCCGCGAGAGCGGCCGGGACCAGGGCGATGAGGTGGCGTACGTACACCGGGCAGCGCACGATCCAGGCCCGGCCGCCCGTCAGCTCCCCGCAGATCCGGGCCACCTCGCCCCGCTGCCCGGCCCGGCATTCCACGACGTACATCCGCAGCGGATCGGGCAGCGAGGGGCCGAGCGCCTCGGCGATCTGGTGGGCGGTGGAGAGCCGGCCGTTCATCAGCAGGTGCAGGACGGCCTCGCGGGCCCGCGATTCGGCGAGCTCGGCCCGCTCCTCGCGCCGCTCGGCCTCCTCTGCGCGCAGGACGAGGGCCAGCGCCGCGGCGGCGTCCGCGAGCAGCGCGGGCGCTCCCGGATGGTGCGGCAGGTCGAGCACGGCGGCCAGGGCGCGGCCCCCGTCCAGCGCGAACAGCAGCGCGGCCGAGCGCTCGCCGTGCAGGACGGCCGAGCGCACGCCCCGGGTCCTCAGCTCCGCGGCCCCGCGGACGGCGAGCTCGGGGCCCGCGGCCGCGCCGGCGTCGGCGTCCACCACGCCGGTCCAGCCGTCCAGGCGGGCGGCGAGCCACTCCAGCAGGGCGGCCGAGCCGCCGGAGTGGGCGAGCCGGTGCACCTTGAGGACGTCCTCGGCCCGGCTGCGGGACCGGTCCGCGGACGTGGTCGCAAGGGGCGGGTGCGAAATGGGAGGTCCCTTCGGTCCGGGGCGCGCCGTCGCGGTCACAGTCCACCATTCCACGCGTCACTGTGCCCGGTGATACCCGTCCCGCCCGGTCACTGTGCAGGGCGGACCCTGCGAACCGGCCCACGCCCGCCTAGGTTTGGCCCGAGCGGCCGGGGCCCCGGGACGAACGGGGGAATTCCCGGGGCCCGGGCGCTCACATCCGTGCGGCCGCGCTGCGGATCGCCTCCCGGATGCGGAAGTAGGTGCCGCAGCGGCAGATGTTGGCGATCGCGTCGATGTCCTCGTCCGTGGGCGTGGCGGTGCGCTTCAGCAGCGCGACGGCGGCCATGATCTGGCCGGGCTGGCAGAAACCGCACTGGGCGACGTCCTGTTCGATCCAGGCCTCCTGCACGGGATGCAGCTCGTCCCCGTTCGCCAGCCCCTCGATGGTGGTCACCGTCCTTCCCGCGCACGCGGAGACGGGCACCACGCACGGGCGGACGTCCACCCCGTCGAGATGGCTGGTGCAGGCCTTGCAGACGTCCACGCCGCAGCCGTACTTGGGGCCGTGCACGCCCAGCATGTCGCGGAGCACCCACAGCAGGGGCAGATCGTCGGGCGCGTCCACGGTGACGCTGCGCCCGTTGACGGTGAAGGTGTGCGAGGGCACGGAGCACTCTCCTGGACTGGGCTGCCGGCGACCGGCTAGCGGGGATACGGGGTGAAGTCGACGTCGAAGTCGAGCGGGAAGCTGCGGGGCTTGGAACCGGTGGCCCTGGCCCAGGCGTTGGCGATCGCTCCGACCGCCGCCGGAACGCCGAGCTCGCCCGCGCCGCCCGGCTCCTCCCCGGTGGCCGGCAGTACGAAGACCCGCACGTCCCGCGGGGTGTCGCGCTGGCGCGCCCAGTGGAACTGGCTGTAGCTGCCCTCCAGCGGCAGCCCCTTGTCCAGGTGCAGTCCGGCCTTCAGGGTGGTGGAGATCGCGTCGGTGAGACCGCCGATCATCTGGGCCTCCAGCCCGCGCGGGTTGACGGGCAGGCCCACGTCCACCGCGATGACGGCCTTGGTGACGCGGACGTGCTCCGGGTCGCGGGCGTCGATCTCGACCAGGCAGGCGGTGCGGGACTTGTACTCCTCGTGGAAGGCGATGCCCTGTGCGCAGCCCGCCGGCATCGCCCGTCCCCACTCCCCCGCCGTCGCCGCCCTGTCGAGCACGGCGCGCTGGGCGTCGGTCTTCAGGAAGGTGCGCCGGAAGCGGTAAGGGTCCTTGCCGGTCCGGGCGGCGAGTTCGTCGACGACGATCTCCTCGGCGCCCCGGGTGTTGGCCGAGTACACCGAACGCCAGGAGCCGGTCGGGATGCCGGTGGGCACCTCGCTGAGCCCGTGGGTGGTGAGCCCGAAGTGGTAGGGGGACTTGACGGTGGTGTGGAACAGGGTCTGCGCCAGCGTGGCGTTGCCGATGCCCGGCGGCAGACCGGCGGCGGTGGCGGTGATGATCTCGCCGAGTCCGTGCCGGAAGTCGGTCTCGGCGGCGGCCACCCGGTGCTCGAACGAGAGCACCTCGCCCAGCAGATGGGTGGCGCGGATCTTGTGGTGGGTGGCGGGGCGCATCCGCCCGTGCCGGGTGTCGTCGACGCGGGTCCACATCAGCCGGACGGGGCGGCGGCAGGCCTTCGACACGCGGGCGGCCTCCAGCGCGGCGTCGAAGAAGAGCCGGCGCCCGAAGGAGCCGCCGGCCTGGACCACGTGCACGGTGACCTTGTCGAGCGGCAGGCCCAGATCTGCCGCGATGGTCTGGCGGGCCACGATCGGGGACTTGAGCCCGGACCAGATCTCGGCGCGGTCCTCCCGTACGTCGGCCACCGCGGAGTTGGTCTCCATGGCGGCGTGGCTGACGAAGGCGAAGTCGAACTCGGCGTCCACGTACGGGGTGAGCAGCGGCGGCACCAGGAGCGGCGGGGTGGCGGCGCGCAGCCGGGCGCGGACCTGTTCGTCGGAGAGCCGGTCGGCGGGGCCGGGGCCCCAGGTGACCCGGAGGGCGGCCTTGGCGTCGAGGGCCTGGCCGAAGGTCTCGGCGACGACCGCGACCCCGGTCGCGATGGTGACCACGTGCAGGACGCCGGGCATCGCCCGGACGGCCGCGAGGTTGGCCACGTCCTCGACGCTGCCGCCGAGGCTGGGAGGGCGGCGCAGCACGCAGGGTTTGGCGCCGGGCACGTCGAGGTCGAGCGTGTACCGCTGGGCGCCGGTCACCATGGCGCGGGCGTCGATCCGCGGGGTGGGCCTGCCGATGAGGGAGTGCTCCTCCGTCTTCTTCGGGGTGGCGCCGAGGACGATCAGCGCGGGGTCGGCGGCGGCCGCGGCGAGGCCGCCGTATCCGGCGGTGCGCCCGTCGGGGGCCCGTACGACGCCGCCCGCGGTGGTCAGCGAGGAGGCGGCGAGGTTCCAGCGGCGGGCGGCCGCGGCGACCAGGCGGGCCCGGGCGGTGGCGGCGCTCTGGCGTACCGGCCCGTAGAGGGAGCGGATGGAGTTGGAGCTCCCGGTGAG
Source organism: Streptomyces sp. NPDC051582 (assembly GCF_040681715.1). Lineage (NCBI taxonomy): Bacteria > Bacillati > Actinomycetota > Actinomycetes > Kitasatosporales > Streptomycetaceae > Streptomyces > Streptomyces sp. NPDC051582. Next base: position 152,778 of record NZ_JBFAZJ010000011.1, on the reverse strand, counting down.
CTGGTTGAACAGCAGCTCGGGCCGCGCGTCGTCGAGTTCCACGCGGACGGCGGCCAGCGGGGCGTCGAGCTCCTCCGCGACGAGCATGGCGACGGCGGTGGTGAGGCCCTGGCCGACCTCCTCGCGCGGCAGCCGGAAGCGGATGCTCCCGTCCGTCTCCACGGAGAGCGCCAGCAGGGCGGAGGTGGGCGCGCCGGCCAGGATGAACAGGTCGCCGAGGTCCACCAGATCGGCGGGGGCGGGCAGGCTGGGGACGACGGCGCGGGCGGGCTCCGGGGCGAGGGCGTCGGCCGCGGCCCGCGTGACGAGGGCGAGCGTCGGCGCGGCGACGAGGTACGTCAGGAAGGAGCGGCGGTTCTGCCCGGTCATGTTCTACGTCCCCATCCGTTCGTTACCGACGCGTAGCGTAGCGATCGCCGGATGGGCTGGGAAGCGGGGCGGCGTCCTGCCCGCGCGGGGACGGGGTCCTTCGTTCGGGGGGTACCCCCGCGGGGCCGTTGATCCGGGTCGCGTACGGGTCGTGTACGGATTCCGCCGCCGGACGGGTCGCACGTCTCGTCCGTACGATCGATCCCCGCCCTCCGGAGCGCCGGTTTCCGGCCGCGGGAGGACGATGGAAGGACAGATGGCGGTACACGCCGACATCACGCGAGGAGGTGTGCGCGGTGACCATGTACATGGATGTCCACCACGGCATGAAGGGCATTACCGAAGCCGAGCTGATGGCCGCCCACAAGGCGGACCTGGCCATCGAGGGCGAGGAGAAGGTGCACTTCGAGCGCGCCTGGGCCGACCCCGCTTCGGGCACGGTGTACTGCCTGTCCGAGGCGCCCTCGGCGGACGCGGTGATGCGTATCCACGAGCGGACCGGGCACCCGGCCAGCGAGATCCACCCGGTGCCGATCGTCGTGTGACGCCGAGGAGCTCCGGCAGGCCCCGGAAGGGCTGACCGGAAACGTTCGTACAGGCGAAAGGGAGGGCCGGGAGGCCTTTGGCATATGCCCGAAGCAAGGCTCTTACGGATGTTGCCAAACGGCTTACGGCCAGTCGCCGCCTGTGCAACAGTCGTTACCGGTCCTTCCTTCAGACATGGCCGTACCGCGCCGCCTGTATCGGAGTTCTCATGCCGTCCCACCTCTTCGCGGACCGTCCCGCGCAGCCGCCCGAGCCAGGGTCGGTGGACGCGCTGATCTCGCAGACCCGGCGGCTCCGCGGCGAGGTGGACGCGGTGCGCCGCGACACGGCCGACGACGAGGACGACGCCCAGGGGCGGTGGCAGCGTGCACTGTGCGACCTCGCCGTCCACCAGCTCGACGACCTGGGCGAGCACTTGGGGCAGCTCAGGGAGGGTCTGCCGGCCGCCCCCGAATTCGACGGACGCGCCGGTGGCGCAGCCGAGGGCGACGCGACGGCGCCCGAGCCGCAGCAGGCCCGCGTCGGCAGCGCCGAGTGGAACCTGCTGACCGACGAAGTCAACTGGTCCGAGGAGCTGTTCCAGATCTTCGGCCGCTCGCCCGAGGCGGGTCCGCTCCCCCTCGACGAACTCGGCTCCAACCTCTTCTCCGACGACCAGCCGCTGCTCACCTCGATGGTGACGGCCTGTCTGGTCGACGGAAGGCCGATCGACGGCGAGTTCCGCATCGTCCGGGCCGACGGCCGCGTCCGGACGCTGCACATGCGAGGCGAGCCGGTACTCGACTCCGACGGCTGCACGGCCTCGATGTGGGCCGTGTTCCGGGACGTGAGTGAGCTGCGCCGAAGCCAGCGCGCCGTACGCGAGTCCCGTGACTCGCTGCAGCGCCGGCGGGAGATCGCGCAGACCGAGCACCGGCTGGCGGTCGAGCTGCAGGAAGCCGTGCTCCCCCCGTGGCGCGGCTCCCTGCGGCTCCCGCACCACACCACCGGCGCGCTCGACGTCGCCGCGCACTACCTGCCCGCCGCGACGAGCGCCCTGATCGGCGGTGACTGGTACGACGCCCTCGAACTGCCCGACGGGCGCTCGCTGCTGACCGTGGGTGACCTGACCGGGCACGGGGTGACGGCCACCTCCGGGATGGCGATGATGCTCGGCGCCCTGCGCGGCATGGCGATGGCCGGGATCGAGCCGGGCCCGCTGATGGGCTGGCTCAACCAGCTCCTTGAGGCCTCGGTCCAGCCGGCGCTCGGCTCGGCCGTGTGCTGCCGCTACGATCCCGCGCGCCGCCTGCTGTCCTGGGCGCAGGCCGGCCACCCCGCCCCCCTGCTGTTCCGCGGCGGCTCCGGCCGCGCCCTGCGGCCGCCGGAGGGCGTATTGCTGGGCGCGACCTCCGGAGCGGCGTACGGGCAGGCCGAGGAGCGGCTGGAGCCGGGCGACGTGGTCGTCCTGCACACGGACGGACTGACGCCGCGCAGCGTCGAGTTCGGCCGGGCGGACGGCGCCGAGCGGTTGCTGGCCCTCGCGCCGCGGTTCACGGCCGCGCGGTCGGCGCAGGACTGCGTGCGGATGGTGGTCGGGGAGTTCGGTGCGGGCGAACGCGAGGACGACGCCTGCGTCTTGGTCGCCAGGGTCGGCGGCTGAGCACCTCGTAACGAGTCTTCAGGGCCGCGCCGCACGGCGCGGCCTTTCTCTTCTCCGTACGGTGCGCTGCTAGACGGTGCGCTGCGACGGGCTGTTCGGCAGGGCCGTCTTGATCTCCTCGCGCAGGTCCTCGATCCGCGCGTAGCCGGCGTACTGCCCGGTCAGCCGGTACATCTCGCGCAGCCGGTCCCAGGTCCGGTGCGAGGAGGTCTCGTTCATCGAGACCAGCGCGAGCCGGGCGTAGCGGTCGGCCTGCTCCGGGTCGTCGGCGATGAAGCAGGCCGACGCCATGGAGATGTAGTCGAAGATCTGCGACCGCTGGTGGCCTCCCGAGCGCAGCCGCAGCGCCTCGCGGGCGTGCCGCTGGGCGATCGGGGCGACCGAGGGGTCGTGGTCGGCGAGGGTCCGGAAGGCCAGGGCATGCATGCCGTGCAGGTCCGCCTCGTCGAAGTTCTGCATCCAGCACGGCGGGGGGACGTCACCCTTGTCCGAGGCGAACAGGTCCTCGGCCTCGCCGAGGGTCCGGCGCATGGCCTGGCCCTTGCCCATCGCGGCCTGCGCCCAGGCTTCGATGGTGTGCAGCATGGCGCGGGTGCGGGGCAGGGTCTGCTCGCCGGATCCGGACTGGGCCAGCTTCATCAGGTCCAGGGCCTCGTGGGGCTTGCCGAGGTGGACCATCTGGCGCGCTGCCCGGGAGAGCGCTTCACCGGCCCGCGGCCGGTCGCCGCCCTCGCGGGCCGCGTGCGCGGCGATGATGAAGTACTTCTGCGCGGTGGGTTCGAGGCCCACGTCGTGGGACATCCAGCCCGCCAGCACCGCCAGGTTGGCCGCCACCCCCCACAGCCGCCGCTGGAGGTGGTCGGGGTGGTGGTACGCCAGCATCCCGCCGACCTCGTTGAGCTGGCCGACCACGGCCTTGCGCTGCAACCCGCCTCCGCGGGAGGCGTCCCAGGCCCGGAAGACCTCCACCGAGCGCTCCAGCGCCTCGATCTCCTGGGAACCGATGGGGGCGGCTTCGTAGCGGTCGTAGCCGATCGGATCGGCCTGGTAGGAGTCGCCGAAGTTCTGAGGGGCCTTGACGGGGGCGGGATCGGTGTGGAGCCAGTCGTTCATGGCGTGGGTGAGGGTGGAGCCGGCGGTGAGCGCGACACCCGCGCCCATCAGACCGCGACGGTTGAGCATGAGGTCCATTCCCGTGAATTCGGTGAGGACCGCGGCTGTGCGTTCGGGCGCCCAGGGCATTCCGTCGGGGTTCTCCTTCGCCCCGTCCGGCTGCCGTTTGGTGGTGCGCCGCTGCCGTACGAACCCGAGGTCCTCGATGGTCACGACACGACCGAGCCGCTCGGTGAACAGGGCTGCCAGTACGGTCGGCACCGGTTCGCGCGGGGTCTCCCCCAGGTCGATCCAGCGCCGTACCCGCGAGGTGTCGGTGGCCAGCTGGTGGTGGCCCATGGCCGCCGCCTGCCGGTTTACCATCCTCGCCAGCTCACCCTTCGACCAGCCGGCCAGGCCGAACAAGTCGTTCAGGCGGGTGTTTGGTCCTTTGCTCACGTCAAGCCCCCAGGTTCTCGGCTGATTTGACACTAGCCCGCCGTCAGAGGCCCCGCGCATATTCGCCAGGCTTCGCCAGGGCACGCTTCGTGGTCCGCCACCCACGGCCCGGTGTCAGGTAGGAATGCGCCTCCCCGACCCGGTCTCCGGGCGGAACTCCCCAGGGTGAAGTACGGGACCGGCGGGGTGGCGTACGCAACTCGTCGGCGCACGAAGGGATCCGTAAACGCCATGTACGCAGCAACGTCCTCCGTGTCCGCCCCGGTCCGGCCGCACCGCACGCTCCAGGCGGGCGGCGGCCCCTACCTCGATCCCGGCCGCCAGGCGGCACCGGCGCAGGGCGCCGTACGGGCGCGGCGGATGCCGGGTGCCGGATCGCAGCCGCTCAGCGGAAGAATCGACCTCTCGGGGCCGCAGGGCGCGCAACTGCGCACCGCCCTGGCCTCGGTGCAGCGGATCTGTCCGGAGTTCGCGCCGGTCCAGGTGCTGCGGCGCAGCGGCCGGTCGGTCCTCCTGGTCGGGACGACGGGGCGGATGACCGCGGTCGCCAAGGTTTTACTGGACCACTCGCCGGAATGGCGCGAGCGGTACCGGCACGAAATAGCGGCGTACCGGGCGTTCGTCCGGCACCGCCCGCCGGTCCGGGTGCCGCGGCTCATCGCCGCGGACCCCGAGAACTGCACGCTGGTGGTCGAACGGATGGCGGGCCGGGTCGCGGCTTTGCAGAGGCACCCCGTCGAGGCCCCGCCGCGGGCCGACGTACGGGCCGCGCTGGGCGCGGTGTGCCGGGTGAACCAGTGGCGTCCCCCCACCGATCTCTTCGGGGACCCGCTGAACTACGGGCAGCGCGTGGCGCGGTACCACGAGCTGGGACTCCTCACGGACCGGGATCTGGGTGACCTCCAGAAGCTGCTCTGCGGGCTGAAACTGGCCGGCGTCCAGCGGCAGTTCAACCACGGTGACGCGCTCCTGTCGAACCTGCTGCTGTCCCCGGCGGGGCCGGTGCTGCTCGACTGGGAGCACGCGGGCTGGTACCTGCCCGGCTACGACCTGGCCACGCTGTGGACTGTGCTGGGCGACGCCCCGGCCGCGCGCAGCCAGATCAGCCGGCTCGCCCAGTCGGCGGGTCCTGCCTCGCGGGACGCGTTCCTGGTCAACCTGATGCTGGTGCTGACGCGGGAGATCCGGATGTGCGAGACGGCGGTCCAGCGCTCCATGCTGGCGAGCGCCCCGAACCACCCGCTGCCCGCGGGCTCGCTGTCCTCCGGCGAGGAGCAGCGGCTGCTGCTGCGCCGTCTGCACGACGACTGCGGCATGGCCCGCAGGGCGGTACGCGCGGCGGTAGGGACCCGCTGACCCGGCGGCCCGACCCCGTACGAAAATCCCGTGCCGTACGCACCCGGTGTGCGTACCACGGGATTTCGTGCGTTCCGGGCCGTATCGCCACCCCTGCGCATGTCTTGACATCACATGATCCCCCGAACACCTTTTCTGACTCAGCATCAGAAATGCTGGAGCCGCCGACGTCCCGCCTCCCCACTCCGCTGGAGCCCGCCCATGTCCGCAAGCGCCGAGTCCGCTTGTCCCGCCCCCGCTCCCCCCGCTCCTTCCGCTCCTTCCGCTCCCCCTGCTCCCCCCGCTCCCCCGGCCTCCCCTCCTTCCCGCCGTGCCGTCCTCGCCGGGGCCGGTGCGGGGGTGCTCGCCGCGGCCGTGCTGCCGTCGCCCGCCGCGCTGGCGGCCGGGTCCGGTGCGGGACTTCCGCTCGGCGAGTACGACGTCGTCGTGGTCGGGTCCGGGGCTTCCGGGATGACCGCCGCGCTCACCGCCGCCCGGCGGGGCCTGAGCGTGCTGGTGGTCGAGAAGGCCCCGACCTTCGGCGGTTCGGCGGCGCGCTCCGGGGCCGGGATCTGGCTGCCGAACAACTCGGTGATCCTGGCCGCGGGAGTCCCGGACACCCCGCAGAAGGCGGCGACGTACCTGGCGGCGGTCGTCGGCGACGGCTCACCGGCCGACCGGCAGGCGGCCTTCCTCGCCAACGGTCCCCGGATGCTGGACTTCGTGATGGCCAACAGCCCGCTGCGCTTCCGGTACATGGACGGGTACAGCGACTACTACCCGAACCTCCCGGGCGGGCTGCCGAACGGCCGGTCCATCGAGCCCGACCAGATCGACGGCAACATCCTGGGGCCCGAACTGGCCCGGCTCAACCCTGCGTACATGCCGGTGCCCGCCGGGATGGTGGTGTTCAGCCAGGACTACAAGTGGCTGAACCTGGCGGCCGTGAACGCCAAGGGCCTCGCGGTGTCCACGGAGTGCCTGGCGCGCGGCGCGAAGGCCGCTCTGTGCGGGCAGAAGCCGCTGACGATGGGCCAGGCGCTGGCGGCCGGACTGCGGGCCGGGCTGATGCGGGCGGGCGTCCCGGTGTGGCTGAACAGCCCGCTGGTCGACCTGGTGCAGGAGGGCGGTGCCGTCACCGGCGTGGTGGTGGAGAAGGAGGGCGTACGGGGTGTCGTACGGGCCCGCAAGGGCGTGATCGTCGGCTCGGGCGGCTTCGAGCACAACGCGGAGATGCGGGCGCAGTACCAGCAGCAGCCGATCGGCACCCAGTGGTCGGTCGGCGCCAAGGAGAACACGGGCGACGGGATCCGGGCGGGGCAGCGGGCCGGGGCGGCGCTGGCCCTGATGGAGGACGCCTGGTGGGGTCCGTCGATCCCGCTCCCGGGGGAGCCGTACTTCTGCCTGGCGGAGCGCACGCTGCCCGGCGGCCTGATCGTGAACCGGGCGGGCGCGCGGTTCGTCAACGAGGCGGGCCCGTACAGCGACGTGGTGCACGTGATGTACGAGAAGGACCGGGGCGCGACGGGCTCGCACATCCCGGCCTGGCTGATCGTGGATCAGAACTACCGGAACAAGTACCTGTTCAAGGACGTCCTGCCGACGATCGTCTTCCCGGACGCCTGGTACGAGGCGGGTGCGGCGAAGAAGGCGTGGACCTGGGACGCGCTGGCGGGCCAGATCGGGGTGCCGGCGGGGGCGCTGCGCGCCACCCTGAACCGCTTCAACGCGCAGGCGTGGAACGGCACCGACCCCGATTTCCACCGGGGCGACACGGCGTACGACCACTACTACACGGACCCGGGGGTGCAGCCGAACTCCTGCCTGGCCCCGATCTGGGCGCCGCCGTTCCACGCCTTCAAGATCGTTCCGGGTGACCTGGGCACGAAGGGCGGCATCGTCACGGACGCCCGGGCCCGCGCGCTGCGGCCGGACGGTTCGGTGATCCGGGGCCTGTGGGCGGCGGGCAACGCGAGCGCGGCGGTGATGGGGCACAGCTACGCGGGGGCGGGATCGACGATCGGCCCCGCGATGACGTTCGGCTACGTGGCGGCGAACGACATCGCGGACACCCCCTAGCCCGCTCCGGCCGTTCCTAGCCCTGCTGGAAGAGCTCGGCGGGGAGGGGCTTCAGGAGGGCGTACAGGTCGTCGGTGATGGGCCGGTCCCAGCTGGCGATGGTGACCAGCACGTTGTCGCTGCGGTCGAACTGCACGCAGCTGATCCGGCCCTCGGAAAGCTTGACCTTCCGGACGATGAGGAGGTTGTCGCCCTGCATGACGGGGCAGTCCTCGATGCCGGTGACCTCGACGTCCTCGTCGTTTTCGAGGGCGTCGAGGAGCTGGGCCACCTCGAAGGGGACCTGGCCGTCGTCGAGCTCCCGGGCCGGGGATCCCTCGGGGAGGTTGCCGATGATCATCGCGGGGCCGCGTCCGCCGAACAGGTCGTAGCGGAGAAAGACGCCCTGGCAGCTGCCGTCGGGCGCGGGCAGCAGCCCGGCCCCGAGATTGCCCGGCCAGTCCCCCGGGTCCATGGCCAGGACGTCGAAGTCCGGGCCGGCGGGTGTGGCGGCGCGGTTGCGGCGGAGGAAGGACATGCCGCCATGGTACGTGCCCGCCCCGCATTTCCGGCCCCGGGGCCACCACCGGGGGCCTCCCGTCTCCGGTCCCGCCCGCCGGGGGCGGGGCGCCCGGGCCCGGCGGGGGCGGGTCCAGGCCGCCGGCCCGACCCCGGCCCGCCGTTCCCGGGCCCGCCGGGGACCCGGTCGGTCCGCGAACGCCGGACGGGCCGGCCTGCCGGCCCCGACGCCCCGCCATGATCCGAAGGACAGGGCCCGGGTCGGGTGGTCGAGCGGGACGCGGGCCGACGAGCGATGCACCGGGCTCGGGTGCCCGACACCGGGCGGGACGGCGTCAGCGCACATCGTCACGACCTCACCGGTCCCGCGCGTGGGCCTCCAGGGCCTCCGCGAGGCCGGGCCGGTCCGTACCCAGCTTCCGGCAGACCGCCGACAGCTCCCGCTCCCGGCCGCGGGCCGCCGGATCGTCCCGTACGGCCAGCTGCGCCACGCGGTGCTCCTCCTCCGTCAGCCCGTCCGCCCACACCCCGTCCCCCGGGGCGCCGCCCAGGCTCGCCACGAGCCCGTCCGCCCCGCACTCGCGCCCCGTCTCCACCGCCCGCGCCAGCAGCTCCGCGTCCCCGAGCTCCGTGCCGAGCGCGGCCAGCGCGCACGCCAGCTCGTACCCCGCCGGCGAGGCCGACAGCAGCTCGACGGATTCCCTCAGCAGCCCCGTCCGCTCCCCCGGCGCCGCCACCTCCGCCGCCACCCGCAGCGCCTGCCCCACCCCCGACGGGGCGCCGAAGGCGCGGGCCCGCCGGATCGCGTCGGCCGCCAGGGCCCGCGCCCGGACCGGCTCCTCCGCCGCCACCGCCCGGGCCAGGTGCAGCTGCCAGGGGCACCAGGACGGGTTGCGGATCCCGCGCGGGCTCAGCCTGCGGTCCACGGCCTCCAGTTCGGCCGCCGCCGCCTTGGTCTGGCCGCGGGCCAGCAGCAGTTCCGCGTACACGGTCTGCGAGTCGGGGAAGACCACGGCCGCCGGGAAGGACTCCCCGAACGCGTGCTCCCGCGCCAGCTCCCACGCCTCGTCCACCCGTCCCCGCGCCAGCAGGGTCGTGGCGAGGATCGCGATGGCGTACCAGTGCACGGGCGTGCCGCGCCCCACCCGCTCGGCGAGCCTGAGCCCGGCCCGGGCCAGCTCCTCGGCCTCCGCGAGCCGCCCGCGCCGGTAGCGGATGTACGCGCGCAGGCTGTACGCGAACGACAGGTGGGCCCCGCGCCAGCCGTGCCGCTCGAACTCGGCGGTGCCCGCCTCGAACAGCTCCTCCGCCCGGCCGGGCCGGTCCGCGTACATGTGGACCATGGCGGCGAGCACCGGCACCTCGAACCCCCGGTCCTCGTGCGCCCAGCTGAACTCCGTGCCCAGGGCGCGCACCGCGTGGTGCAGGGCCACGTCCACCGGCTCCCCGCGCAGGCAGGCGTCCCAGGCGCGCAGGCCGATGACGTACCGCTCGGTGAGGTCGCGGCCGGTCAGCCGGTCGGCGAGCCTGGTCAGCCGGCGCGAGCGGGCCGGGGAGTCGGGTTCGACCGCGTCGAAGGCGTCCCACATGAACTGCTCGGACTGCAGGCGCAGCCGGGCGCGGACGTCCCGGGTGTGCGGGATCTCCCGCGCGAGCGCGTCGGAGGCCTCGGCGAGGCGGTCGCTGTGGGCGAGGACCTGGGCGAGCCGGATGACGATGCCCTGGCGCAGGGCCGGGTCGTCGAAGGGCTCGGCGAGCGCGGCCCGCAGGTGGTTGACGGTGTTGGCCGGTTCGGTGAGGAGGGAGGCGCAGCCGAGCTCGTACAGCACCGCGGCCCGCTCGTCGAAGTCCGGGGGTTCTCGCAGGGCGCGTGCGAGCTGGCGGCGCGCGGCCTCGGGAGCGCCGGCCCTCAGGTTCTCGGCGGCGGCCGCGCGCAGGGTCCGTACCACCCAGGGGTCGTTCTCGGGGTGCGTCTCCAGCAGGTGGCGGGCGGCGGCGGAGGAGCCGAGTCCGGCGTCGACGACGGCGACCGCGGCCTGTCCGTGGAGGGCGACGCGCAGGGCGTCGGGGATGGCCCGGTAGAGGGCGGTGGCGATCAGGGGATGGACGAACTCCAGCCCGGCGTACGGCTCTTCGCCGGGTCCGGACAGGATGCGGGCCTCGCGCAGCCGCACCGTCGCGCCTGCGGCCTCCTCGGGGCCGAGCCCGGCGACGCGGGCGGCGAGCTCCTGCGGGATGGCGGTGCCCAGGACGGCGCAGGCCCAGCCGAAGCGGACGGTGGACGGGCCGAGCCGCTCGAAGCGGGCGACGAGGCCGCTGCCGCGCTGGGCGGCGGCGAGGTCGCGCAGCAGCGGGGCGCTGGCCGAGGTGGGGTCGAGGCCCTTGTCGCGGATCCGGGCGGTGAGCTCGACCGCCTCGAAGGGGTTGCCGGTGGTGACGGCCCAGGCCTCCCTGCAAAAGGCGTCGTCGGCGTGGTCGCCGACGGTCTCGCGGACCAGACCGGACACGGCGGCCTCGGTGAGGGGTGCCAGGGCCAGCGGGCGGTGTCCCGCGCGGCCGGGCAGCGTACGGAAGGCCTCGGCGTGGGCGGGGAGTTCCTCGGGCCGGTACGCGACGACCAGGAGCAGGGGGAGGTGTTCGGCGCGCGGGGCGAAGGCGGCAAGCCAGGAGAGGGATTCGGGGTCGGCCCAGTGCGCGTCGTCGAGGACGAGGGCGACGGGCGCCCGCTGCACGGTGAGGTGGGTGAGGACCCAGTCCAGGCCGTCGCGCAGGCCCTGGGGGTCGGGCGGGGCGCCCTGTTCGGGGGCGCAGAGGCCGAGCGCGGGGCCGACGATGGAGTACCAGCTGCCGAGGGCGGCGTGCAGTTCCTCCTCGGAGCGGCCGGCCAGGTGGGGCTGGATGAGCTGGCGGGCGACGTGGAAGGGCTGGGTCTGCTCCTGCTCGCCGCCTCGGGCGGCCAGCAGCGTGCAGTCGCGGGCGAGGGCGCGGCGGCGCACCTCGGCGAGGAGGGTGGTCTTGCCGAGGCCGGCGGGACCCGAGAAGGCGAGCAGCGCGCCGCCCGTCCCGGTCCCGGTCCCCGTCCCGGTCGGGGTCCTGGCGCCGCCGAGCTGCTCCAGGGCCTCGTCCACGATGGCGAGTTCGGCCGCGCGTTCGAACATTTTGCGCCGCATACGGGTCGGGCGTTCCGTCATGGCTGGTACCCCCCAGGCCGGTTCGGGGGCATCAGCGTACGCCCGCGCACGCACGGGCGAAGGCGTTCGGCCGAGAAAGATCGGAATCTTCGGGATCGGGTGTCCGTACCGTTTACCGGTGTCTCAATTACATCGAACGGGTCGCCAGTTCTTCCAGTACGGCGACGGCTTCGGCCGCCCGCTCGGCGGGCACGAAGAGGTGGTCGTGGTGGTGGCCCGCGATGACGTTGCAGCTGAGTCCGTGCGCGGCGAGCTCGGCGGCGAAGGCTCCGGTCAGACCGACGGCATCGAGGGCGGAGTGCACGCGCAGGGTGATCCACCCGGCGGTGTAGTCGTAGGCGAGGCCGGCGGCGTCGGCTTCCTCCCGGCGCAGCACGAGGGTGAGCCCCTCGGTCTCCAGGACGGTGGCGACGGGAGTGGTGCCGGGCGGGGGCGCCGTGGCTCCGGGGACCGTGCAGAAGACGTAATGCCCCTCGTGCAGTTCGGGGCGCATGCCGCTCAGCAGTTTCCTCAGGTCGCTCTCGCCGCTCATACTGCCACCCTACTTATCATCCCGGTATGACCGATCCCGCACCTGTAGATTCTGCGCCCGCCGAGGGTGAACGGCACGCCTCCTGGCTGGAGCTGTTCTTCGACCTGACGGCGGTGGCGGGCGTCGCCCAGCTGGCGCACCTGCTGCACGGGAGCCCCGGCCCGGGCGATCTGGCGCTGTACGCGCTGATGTTCCTGGCCTTCTGGACGGGCTGGATGCTCTTCACGGTGTACGGCAACGTCAGCGGCGAGGAGACGCGCACGTGGACGGTGCTGGCGGGGATGTTCGGCATGGCGGTGATGGCGGCCTCGGTGCACGGCGTGCGGGAGGACCGGGCGGGGGCGTTCGCGCTGGCCTACGTCCTGGTGCGCGCGCTGGCCGGCAAGGCGTGGGAGCGGCGCGGCGAGTACGTGCCGGACCTGCCGATCACCCAGCTGGGGCTGGGGCTGACACCGTGGATCGTGTCGATGTGGTTCGACGGCACGGCCCGGTACGCACTGTGGGCGCTGGGGCTGGCCATCGACCTGGCGGTCATGTTCACGGTCTCCGGCAAGAGGCTGGCCGCCCGGGTGGAGGCGCAGTACGCCGAGGAGGCGGCGCGCAGACGGCGCTCCTCGCCCAAGCCGGTCGCGGCGATGATGGACGCGCCGCACCTCGGGGAGCGGCTGGGGCTGTTCCAGCTGATCGTGCTGGGCGAGGCGGTGGCCCAGGTGGTGGCCGCCGCCTCCGAGGCGGAATGGGACGCGGCGCTGTACGCGGTGGGCGTCGGCGCGTTCCTGCTGCTGCTCCTGCTGTGGTCCCTGTCGCTGCGGCACGGGGCGGACGGGGTGCCGCTGCTGGCGTGGGACGTGCTTCCGGTACGGCTGGTCCTGCCGCTGCACTGCTTCGTCGCCGGCTCGGTGGCGGCGCTGGCGGCGGCGCTCGGCAACGCCGTGGAGTACACGGACCACCCGGTTCCGGGGCCGGTGCGGTGGCTGCTCTGCGGGAGCGCCGCGGTGTACCTGGCCATCGCGGGCGTGGCGGCGCTCGGTTCGGGCCGCGGGGTGCGGGAGGTACTGCTGCTGGTGGGGCCGCCGCTGGCCACCGTACTGGTGACGGGGGCGTTGGCCGGGGGCGCCGCGGCCGTACAACTGGTGTGGCTGCTGGTGCTGGCGGCAGCCTGGCCCCGGGTCATGGTGGACCGCTTCCCGCCGAGGCCGCCACGGGCCGGACCGACGGCCCCGTAGCCCCGCGGCGCCGCCCGGGTCAGGTGCACGCGTAGAGCCGGCGGTGCCACCAGGCGAGGGGGCGGCCGCGCCCGTCGGTCCACCGGGCGGCGGGCGGGTCCGGTTCGGGAAGGGTGCGCCGCCGGAACTCCGCGTCCAGGCCGTGCAGGACGCGGCCCAGCGCGGTGCGGGCGGCGGGCGGCAGGGTGCGGTGGAGGTCGGCCAGCTCGTCCCGGACGACGGCGATGTCGTCGCGCGCGCAGCCGGGGCAGGCCGGGCAGGAGGACGGGGCCGGGAGCAGGCGGCCGCCGGGGCGGCCCAGGAAGGCCCGGTACCGGGCCAGCAGCTCCACGACCTCGTCGCCGCGACCGGGCCGGGCCCAGTGGACCGCGGCCGCGGCGGCGGGCGGGAGCCGGTCCACGGACGGCAGTCGCCAGGCCCAGGCGGGCGGCCGGCGGTCCTCGTACGTTCCCCGTTCGGCGCGCAGCGCGCCGGGCCGTCTACGCGGCATCGCCCTTTCGGCGGATGATCGTCATGCCCCCATGGTGCGGGGGCGCTGCGCGGGGTGCAAGGCGATTCGGCGCCGGGCACCACCGGGCGGCCGGCCCTGCGGCGCCCGTCACGAGCCGCGGCCGGCGGCCGGGCGGCGCGTCCGGCCGCCGGCCCCGCAGCCGGCGGCCGGCCCGGCACGCCGTAGGTGTGGACTACGTCAAGTCGAACTCGCCGCCCCTCGCGCCCAGTACGAACTTGCGCCACTCGTCCGGGGCGAAGATCAGCGAGGGGCTCTCGGGGCGATCGCCGTTGCGCATCGCGATGAACCCCTCGACGAAGGCGATCTGGACGTCGCCCGCTCCCCGGCTGCTCGACTGCCAGTCCGCCCCGCTGAGATCGAGGTCCGGCTTGCCCCAGCCGGCAGCCAGGGGCTGTGAAGTCATGCTCTCGGCCACGTGCGTGCTCCTCACGGTACTCCCGGTACGTCGTCGTCCGGGGGCCAGAGTAACCATCGCTGCCGGTGCCGCACAGGCCACGGTGCGTCACCCGTGGCCGGTCCGGCACCGCGCCCCGCGCCGGGGCCGCCCGCTCGCCGCCGGGCCCGATTCCCGTCAGGAGGCGGGCGGTTCGGCTCCCACCAGCCACATCGCGAAGAACTGCGCGCCGCCGCCGTAGGCGTGACCCATGGCCCGGCGGGCCCCCGGGACCTGGTGTTCGCCGGCCTGGCCGCGGACCTGGAGCGCCGCTTCCGCGAAGCGGATCATGCCCGAGGCGCCGATCGGGTTCGTGGACAGCACGCCGCCCGACGGGTTCACCGGCAGGTCGCCGTCGAGTTCGGTGACCCCCGCCTCCGTGAGCTTCCAGCCCTCCCCCTCCTGTGCGAACCCCAGGTTCTCCAGCCACATCGGCTCGTACCAGGAGAACGGCACGTACATCTCCACCGCGTCGATCTCGCGGCGCGGATCGGTGATCCCGGCCTGCCGGTAGACGTCGGCCGCGCAGTCCTTGCCGGCCTGCGGCGAGACGAAGTCCTTGCCCGCGAACAGCGTCGGCTCGCTGCGCATCGCCCCGCCGTGCACCCAGGCCGGCGGTTTCCCCGAACGGGCCGCGCCCGCCCGGTCGGTGAGGATCATCGCGCAGGCCCCGTCCGAGGAGGGGCAGGTCTCGGAGTACCGGATCGGGTCCCACAGCATCGGCGAGGCCTGGACCTTCTCCAGGGTGATGTCGTGCTCGTGCAGGTGCGCGTACGGGTTCTTCAGCGCGTTGCGCCGGTCCTTGTACGCGACGAGCGAGCCCACCGTGTCGGGCGCGCCGGTGCGCCGCATGTACGCGCGCACGTGCGGGGCGAAGAACCCGCCGGCGCCCGCCAGCAGCGGCTGCTGGAAGGGAACCGGCAGGGACAGTCCCCACATGGCGTTGGACTCGGACTGCTTCTCGAACGCCAGCGTCAGTACGGTGCGGTGGACCCGGGCCGCGACGAGGTTGGAGGCGACCAGCGCGGTGGAGCCGCCGACCGAACCGGCCGTGTGGACGCGGAGCATGGGCTTGCCGACCGCCCCGAGGGCGTCCGCCAGGTACAGCTCCGGCATCATCACGCCCTCGAAGAAGTCGGGGGCCTTGCCGATGACGACCGCGTCGATGTCCGCCCAGGTCAGGTCGGCGTCGGCGAGGGCGCGCACCGCGGCCTCGCGCACGAGTCCCGCGATGGAGACGTCGTGGCGGGCGGCGACGTGCTTGGTCTGGCCGATGCCGACGACGGCGACCGGCTCCTTCCCCGTACTCGTCATGCGGGTTCCCCTTCCAGGACGGCGACCAGGTTCTGCTGGAGGCAGGGGCCGGAGGTGGCGTGCGCGACGGCCCGGTCGGACTCGCCGCGGTGGATCCGGGCGGCGGCCTCGCCGATGCGGATGAGGCCGGCGGCCATGACCGGGTTGGCGGCGAGCGCCCCGCCGGAGGGGTTCACGGCGACGCCGTCCCCGCCGAGGCCCAGCGCCTTGCGGAGCACGACTTCCTGGGAGGAGAACGGCGCGTGCAGCTCGGCGGTGTCCACCGGGGCGTCGAACACGCCCGCGTGCTCGGCGGCGATCCGGGTGGACGGGGAGTCGGTGAGGTCGCGCAGGCCCGGGCCGTGCGCCTCGATGCGGTGGTCGATGCCGGTGATCCAGGCGGGGCGCGGGCACAGCCGCCGCGCGGTGTCGCCCGCGGCGAGGACGACGGCGGCCACGCCGTCGCCGATGGGCGGGCAGTCGCCCGTACGCAGGGGCCGGACCTGGTAGTCGCCCTGCGCGACGGCACCCCGCAGCTGGGCGTGCGGGTTGGCCTCGGCGGCGGTCCGGCTGCGGGCGCCGATGGCCGCGAGCCCGGCCTCGTCGGTCTCGCCCGCGTCGATCAGCGCCTGGGCCTGGAGGGCGGCGAGGGCCACCGAGTCGGGCCACAGCGGTGCGAGGTAGTACGGGTCGAGCTGCCGGGTCAGGACGTCCCGTACGGATCCCGGCGAGGACTTCCCGTACGAGTAGACCAGCGCGGTGTCGGCCTCGCCGGTCTGGATCTTGACCCAGGCCTCGTACAGCGCCCAGGCGCCGTCCATCTCGACGTGCGACTCGGAGATCGGCGGCCAGGCGCCGACCCCGTCGAGGGTCATGGTGAAGGAGAAGGCCCGGCCCGCGAGGTAGTCGCTGGATCCGGAGCAGGTGAAGCCGATCTCGCCCGCCTTCAGGCCGGTCTGCTCCAGCACCCGGTGCAGGACCGGCATGACCATCTCGACTTCGCTGAGTTCGTCGCTGCGGCGCCGGTGGTCGCTCTGCGCGAAGGCCACGACGGCCACGTCCCGCGCGTACCTGCTCGTCGTGGGCATCAGATGAGCTCCTTGTACGCGTCGTAGTCGGCGTCCGGTTCGCCGGTGGGGCGGTAGTGGTCGGGGTGGCGGCCGCCTTCGCTCCACACGGGTTCGACGCGCAGGCCCATGCGGACCTGGTCGTACGGGATGCCGCCGATCCGGCCGTGCAGGGCGAGGCCGGCGCCGTCGAGGGCGATGTGGGCGTAGACGTAGGGGACTTCGATGTCCAGGTTCTTGGCCTTGATGTTGACGATGCAGTACGTGGTCACGGTCCCGGCAGGGCCGACCTCCACCTGGTCGGTGGTGGCGACCCCGCAGGTGGGGCAGGCGCCGCGCGGCGGGACGTACACCTTGTGGCAGGAGGGGCAGCGCTCGCCGACGGTCCGCCGCTCGGCGAGCGCGTTGATGTAGGCGGTCTGGGAGCGGCCGGGGCTGTACGTGTAGTCCAGGCGGGCGGCGGCGACGATGCCGGTGACGGCGTCGTCGAACTGCCCGTCGTGCGGGGCCGCCCGCCCCGCCGCCCCTCCCGCGTCGGGCTCGAAGCAGGCGATGTCGGTGATGGCACCGGTGCGCTCCCCGGCCCAGCGGACGCGTACCCGCATGCCGGTGCGGACGGCCTCGGGGCCGGGGGCGTCGAGGGCGTGCAGGATCGCCGTGTCGGCTCCGTCGAGGCGGACCAGTACCCAGGCGAAGGGGGTGCCGAGGGGCTGGTTCGGGCGCGGGGAGCCGTTCCAGGCCCAGGTGGTGACGGTTCCGGTGGTGCCGACCTCGACGAGCTCGCGGATCTCCTCGGCGGTGACGGGGTCGTACTCGACGGGTGGGACCATCACCTTGCCGTCGGTGGTCTTGACGCCGAGGACGACGCGTTCGCGCAGTCCGGTCAGGAAGGCCCTCTGGACGGGCCCGAGGGAGCGGGTGAAGGGGAACTCGACGACGAGGGGCGCGCGCAGCACCTCTGGCGGGGACGCGGCGGGTGTCATGGCTGTCTCTCCGATGGTCTGAACGGCTGGGGCTGGGGGCCCGGGGTCCCGAGCCGGGGTCAGGAGCAGGGCTCACGGGCCGGGCTCACGGGCCGGGCTCACGGGCCGGGCTCACGGGCGGCGATCACGGGCGAGGAGCGCGGGCCGGGATCACGGGCTGGGCCGCTTGCGGAGGGCCGGGGCTACTCGCGCCGGTAGACGGCGGGCCGCTTCTCGGCGAAGGCCCGGGCCCCTTCCTTCGCGTCCGCGGTGTCGAAGACCGGCCATCCGCGCAGCAGTTCCGAGGCCAGGCCCTCCGTCTCCGTCAGCTCGGCCGTCTCGTAGACCGAGGCCTTCACGGCCTCGACGGCCAGCGGCCCGCACGCGTTGACCTGTTCGGCGATCTCCAGGGCCTTGGCCAGGGCGGTCCCCTCGGGGACGACCTGCCCGACCAGCCCGATCCGCGCCGCCTCCTCGGCCGAGTACGGCCGGCCGGTGAGCAGCATCTCCAGGGCGTGGGTGCGCGGGATCTGGCGGGGCAGCCGTACCGTCGAGCCGCCGATCGGGAACAGGCCCCGCTTGACCTCGAACAGCCCGAAGGTGGCGCCCGCGCCCGCGACCCGGATGTCCGTGCCCTGCAGGATCTCGGTCCCGCCGGCCACGCAGTACCCCTCCACCGCCGCGATCACCGGCTTGCGCGGCCGGTGGTGGCGGAGCATCGCCTTCCAGTGCAGGTCGGGGTCGGCCTTGAGCCGGTCCCGGTACTGGTCGCCCGCCATCCCCTTCCCGGCCAGCGCCTTGAGGTCCATCCCGGCGCAGAAGTCCCCGCCCGCGCCCGTGAGGACCACCGAGCGGATCGTGTCGTCGGCGTCCGCCTCCAGCCAGCCGTCGTAGAGCCCCACCAGCAGCGGCAGCGAAAGCGCGTTCTTCGCTTCCGGCCGGTTCATGGTGAGCACCAGCGTGGCGCCGTGGCGGTCCACGGTCAGGTGTTCCGTCCCACCCATTGCCGTCCTCCCGTCTCAAGACCTAGAACAGGTTGCAGGAGGGCCGGGTGCAGTTCAATAGTTTTCTGACACCCAGTCAGATTTCTTGGGCCACGCCCTTCCCACTTGGGCTGAGCGGCGCTCTAATGACCGCCGCGGGGCAGCACAGCCACGGCCCGGCAACGGGAAACCTCGGGGGTGAGGAGGAACGGTGGAGTACAACCTTGCCGACCTGTTCGAGTCGGTCGTCGACGTGGTTCCGGACCGCGAGGCACTCGTGTACGTGGACCACCCCGGCACCGGCGCCGAGCGCCGCCTCACGTACGCGGAGCTGGACGCCGCGTCGAACCGCATCGCACACCACCTGCTGGACAGCGGCTTGAGGGCCGGCGAGCACCTGGGACTGCACCTCTACAACGGCATCGAGTACCTCCAGACCGTCCTGGCCTGCCTCAAGGCCCGCCTCGTACCGGTGAACGTCAACTACCGGTACGTGGAGGAGGAGCTGGTCTACCTCTACAACGACGCCGACCTCGCCGCGCTCGTCTTCGAGGGCGAGTTCACCGAGCGCGTGACCGCCGCCCTCCCGCAGACGACGAAGCTGCGCCACCTGATCCGGGTCGGGGACGCCCCCGAGGGCGCGCCGGAGCCCTCGATCGCGCCGGTCGCGTACGCGGACGCCGAGGCGGCCGGCTCGCCCGGGCGCGGTTTCCCGCCCCGCTCCCCCGACGACCTGTTCATCATCTACACGGGCGGCACCACGGGCATGCCCAAGGGCGTCATGTGGCGTGCGGAGGACCTGTTCTTCGCGGGGCTCTTCGGCGGCGAACCCTCGGGCGAGCCGGTGAAGCGGCCCGAGGAGCTCGCCGAACGGGTCGCGTCGAAGGGCGCCGGGCTGACCTTCTTCCCGGCGCCCCCGCTGATGCACGGCACGTCGACCCTGACCTCGTTCATCGCCTTCAACTACGGCCAGCGGGTGGTCATCCACCGCAAGTACGCGCCGGAGGAAGTGCTCCGCACGATCGAGAAGGAGAAGGTGTCGAGCGTCTCGCTGGTGGGCGACGCGATGCTCCGCCCCCTCATCGACGCCCTGAAGGGGCCGCTCCGGGGGACCGACCTGTCCTCGCTGTTCAGCGTCTCCTCGTCCGGGGCGATCATGTCGGAAACGGTGCGGGCGGAGTTCCGGCGGCTCGTGCCGAACGTGATGCTGCTGAACAACTTCGGCTCCTCCGAGTCCGGTTCGAACGGCAGGGCGGCCGAGGACTCCGGCCCCGAGAAGGGGTTCCGGCTCGTGGTCAACGACCGTACGCAGGTGGTGGACCCGGTGACGCACGAGCCGGTTCCCGTGGGCGTGCCGGGGCGGCTCGCGCAGCGCGGCCACGTTCCGCTCGGCTACTACAACGACGCGGCGAAGACCGCCGAGACCTTCTTCCGGAAGGGCTCCGAGCGGTGGGTGCTGCTCGGGGACATGGCGACGGTGGACGAGGAGGGCATCGTCACCGTCCTCGGGCGCGGCTCGCAGTGCATCAACACGGGCGGCGAGAAGGTCTACCCGGAGGAGGTCGAGCAGGCCCTGAAGTCCCATCCGGACGTCTACGACGCCCTGGTCGCCGGGGTGCCGGACGCGAAGTGGGGCAATCACGTGGCGGCGGTGGTGCAGGTGCGGGCGGGCGCGCCCGAGCCGACCCTGGACGAGATCCAGCGGCACTGCCGGACCCGGCTGGCGGGGTACAAGATCCCGCGCCAGCTGGTCGTCACCCCGGCCATCCAGCGCTCGCCGAGCGGCAAGGCGGACTACCGCTGGGCGAAGTCGGTGGCGACGGAGGCGGACGCGGCGCACTGACGCGCCGCCGTCGCGGCGGGCGGGCACACGGTGGGCGGGGCCCCGTCGGGTCCCGCCCGCCGCCGCGCGGCCGGGCGGCCGCCTCGGCCGCCTCGGCCGGGTCCGCCGGGTCCGCCGGGTCCGCCGGTCAGGCTCCGGTGGTCAGGAAGTGCTCCAGGCGCGCCGCGAACCACTTGGGGTCGTCCAGCCACGGGAAGTGCGCGCCGCCCGGCTGGACGTCGGTGACGCCCTGCGCGAAGAGCCCCGCGAGCTCGGCGGCGAGGGCGGCCGTGGGGTTGCCGTCCAGCTCCCCGGCCAGCACCAGCACCTCGCCGGCGAGGTGGCGCAGCGCGGCCCGGGTGGCGGGCGGGTCGAAGGCGCCGGGGCCGGCGTAGGCGACGCTCGCCGCCGCGTTCTTCTCGCGGCCGCTCGCGTCGATGTGGGCGCGCACCTCGTCGTCCCAGCGCCCGTAGGCGAGCGGCATCATCTCGCGCCAGTGCGCCGGGGTGGGGGTGCCGCCGGCCGCCAGGATGCCGTGGATCCGTTCGTACGCGGCGATGGCCGTGTCGTACGGCTCGCCGCCGGCCCGCGCGCGGACCACCTCCAGGCGCCGTTCCGGGGTCGAGTCGAGGCCCACGGCCCAGCAGGTCGGGGTGATCAGGGCCAGGCGGCGCAGCCGGTCGGGGTGCGCCGCCGCGTAGAGCAGGGCGAGGTTTCCGCCGGCGGAGTGGGCCAGTAGGTCCATGCGCTCCAGGCCGAGGTGGTTGCGCAGGGCCTCGACGTCGGCGACCTGGTGGTCGACGCGGTACGTGGACTCGTCGGCCGGGACCCGTGAGTCGCCCGTACCCCGCAGGTCGAGGAGGATCAGCCGGCGCCCGGCGGTCAGCCCCCCGAGGTCGCCCAGGTAGGCGGAGGCCCGCATGGCGCCGCCCGGGAGGCAGACGAGCGGCTCGCCCTCGCCCTTGACGTGGTAGGCGAGCTCGGTTCCGTCGTAAGAGGTGAAGATCGACATGGGGCCATCCCACCATGCGATCACTCGTTCGAGTCATTGATTTAGCCGTCGGGCTGGGGCAATCTACCGAATGATCGGTCGGTTAACTCGAATCAAAGCTCCGGTTCACGGCTCAAGATGAGGTGACGGCATGACGGCGCACGCGGATGTCCATGATGACGGCGAGCGGCTGAGCGGCGACGAATTGGCCGCGCTCCAGCTCCAGCGGCTGCGCGCCACCTTGAGCCACGCCTACGAGCGGGTGCCGCACTACCGGCAGGCCTTCGACAAGGCCGGGGTGCACCCCGACGACTGCCGCTCCCTGGCCGATCTCGCCCTCTTCCCCTTCACCACCAAGGCCGACCTGCGCGACCAGTACCCCTTCGGCATGTTCGCCGTGCCTCGCTCCGAGGTGCGCCGCATCCACGCCTCCAGCGGCACCACGGGCCGGCCCACCGTCGTCGGGTACACCGACAAGGACCTCTCCACCTGGGCGGACGTGGTGGCCCGGTCCATCCGGGCGGCGGGCGGCAGACCGGGCCAGATGGTGCACGTGGCGTACGGGTACGGCCTGTTCACCGGCGGCCTCGGGGCGCACTACGGCGTGGAGCGGCTCGGCTGTACGGTCGTGCCCGCGTCGGGCGGGATGACCGACCGCCAGGTCCGGCTGATCCAGGACTTCCGGCCGGAGATCATCATGGTGACGCCCTCGTACATGCTCACGCTGCTGGACGAGATGGAGCGCCAGGGCATCGACCCGCGCGCCACCTCGCTCCGTACGGGGATATTCGGCGCGGAGCCGTGGACCGAGGAGATGCGCCGGGAGATCGAGCAGCGGCTCGACATCGACGCGGTGGACATCTACGGCCTGTCCGAGGTGATGGGCCCGGGCGTGGCGCAGGAGTGCGTCGAGACCAAGGACGGCCTGCACATCTGGGAGGACCACTTCTACCCGGAGGTCGTGGACCCTTTCACCGGCGAGGTCCTGCCGGAGGGCGCGTCCGGGGAGCTGGTGTTCACCTCGCTCACCAAGGAGGCCATGCCGATCATCCGGTACCGGACCCGGGACCTGACCCGGCTGCTGCCGGGTACGGCCCGGCCGGCGTTCCGGCGGATGGAGAAGGTGACCGGCCGCAGCGACGACATGATCATCCTGCGCGGGGTCAACCTGTACCCGACGCAGATCGAGGAGATCCTGCTCCGCACGCCCGCCCTGGCCCCGCACTTCCAGCTGCGGCTGACCCGGGAGGGCCGGATGGACGCGCTGACGGTCCGGGTGGAGGCGCGCCGGGAGGCGGATGCGGGCCAGCGGGAGGCCGCTGCCGCCTCCGTGGTCCGCGCGGTCAAGGACGGCATCGGGGTCTCGGTGGCCGTCGAGGTGGTCGACCCGGAAACCCTGGAGCGGTCGGTGGGCAAGATCAAGCGCCTGATGGACCTCAGGGAGGCGCGGTAGCGGAACCACCCGGCGAAACCACCCCTTCGGGCCTACTTCGGGGGAGCCTCCGAGAGCCGGCGGGTCCGTCCGGGTAGTCCATGAGGCGTGACCTCGTTCTTCCGCCGGCTCCACGACCGGCTCCAGGCCTCCCCGGTCGGGCTGGCGTGGGGCCGGGGGCGGGAGATGGAGCTCATGCACCGCGCCATGGGCTTCGCCGCCCTCGGATTCCTGACCCTGGTGCCGCTGCTGGTGGTCGTCGCGGCCGCCGCCCCCGGCAGCGGCTCCGGCTTCGGCCGCTGGCTCGGCCAGGCCCTCGGGGTCACCGAGTCCTCCCGGGCCCGGGTCGAGATGCTGTTCGGCGCGGCCGACCTGGCGCTGGAGCGGACCACGGCGTTCGGACTCGCGGCCCTCGCCGTCTTCGGCCTGACCTTCGGCTCGGCCGTGCAGACCGGGTACGAGAAGGTCTGGGACCTGCCCACCGCCCGCTGGCACACCATGTGGCGGCACGTCGTCTGGCTGGCCCTGCTGGTCTGCTACCTCGGCCTGCTCGTCGAGATCCCCGCCCCGTCGAACGACGCCGTCGGCACGGTCCTCGGCACCACCGGGGATCTGCTCGGCACCATGCTCTTCTTCTGGGGCTCCCAGCGCCTGCTGCTCGGCGGCAGGGTCCGCTGGCGGGCCCTGCTGCCGGGGGCCGTGGCCACCAGCCTGGGCCTGCTCGGCCTGCGGCTCTTCTCCCAGCTGGTGTTCTCGCCGCTGATCGCGTCCAACGCCGTCACGTACGGCCCCTTCGGCACGCTGCTGGTCGTCCAGTCCTGGCTGGTCGGCGTGGGCTTCGTCGTCTACGGCGGCGCCCTGGTCGGACGCCTGGTGCACGAGGACATCACCCTCCGCCGCCTCCGGGCCACCGGCCGGCTGACCGAATGACCCGCGGGCCCGGGGTCGTCCCGCCGATCAGGCCGGCCCTTCCTCCTGTCCGAAGCGGTCCCGCAGTTCGCGCTTGAGGATCTTGCCGCTGGCGTTGCGCGGGAGGGCGTCCACGAACAGCACCCGCTTCGGGGCCTTGAAGTGGGCCAGCCTCTCCCGGGCGTACGCCAGCAGCTCCGCCTCCGTGACCTCCCCGCGCGGCACCACGACCGCCGTGACCGCCTCGATCCACCGCTCGTCGGGCAGGCCCACCACCGCGGCCTCGGCCACCCCCGGGTGGGTGTACAGCGCGTCCTCGACCTGCCGGGAGGCCACCAGCACGCCGCCCGAGTTGATGACGTCCTTCACCCGGTCGACGACCGTGAAGTACCCCTGCGCGTCCCGCACCGCGAGGTCACCGGAGCGGAACCAGCCGTCCCGGAAGGCCTTCTTCGTCGCCTCCGGATCGTTCCAGTACCCGAGGCACAGCTGGGGCGAGCGGTACACCACCTCGCCCGCCGTGCCGTCCGGCACGTCCGCGCCGTCCTCGTCGACGACCTTCGCCTCGACGTGGCGCACGGGCCGCCCGCAGGACTCCATCCGCCCGTCGTGCTCGTCCGGGCCCAGCACGGTGGCCAGCGGGCCGATCTCGCTCTGGCCGAAGCAGTTGTAGAAGCCGAGCCCGGGCAGCCGCGCCCGCAGCCGCTCCAGCACGGGCACCGGCATGATCGAGGCCCCGTAGTAGGCCTTGCGCAGCGCACCCAGCTCGCGGCGCCCGAAGTCCGGGTGGCCGGCCAGTCCGATCCACACCGTGGGCGGCGCGAACAGGCTGTCCGCCCGCCCCGCCTCCACCAGGCCGAAGATCTCCTCGGCGACCGGGGCGTCCAGGATGGTGTTCCGCGCGCCCACCGCCAGGTACGGCAGCAGGAAGACGTGCATCTGCGCCGAGTGGTAGAGCGGAAGCGAGTGCACCGGCCGGTCCGCCTCGGCCAGGTCCAGGGCCTCGATCGCGCTCTCGTACTCGTGGACCAGGGCCTTGTGCGTCATCATCGCGCCCTTGGGCAGCGCGGTGGTCCCCGAGGTGTAGAGCAGCTGCGCCACGGCGTACTGATCGCGGTCCGGTACGAAGGGCAGCGGATCGGCCAGCTCCGCCAGGAACGAGCCGGGCGCGTCGCGCAGCGGCCGTACGGCGTGACCTTCGGGGATCCGCGCGGCCAGCTCCGGGTCGGCGAGGACCAGCGCGCTCGTGCAGTCGTCCAGGATGTGCGCGAGGTCCTCGCCGGTCAGGTTCTGGTTGACCGGGACGTGCGTGAGCCCGGCGCGGGCGCAGGCGAGGAAGGCGAGCAGGTAGGCGTCCGAGTTGTGGGCGAAGGTCGCGACCCGGTCGCCGTCGGCCAGCCCGTACCGCTCCCGCAGGACGGCGGCCCCGGTGGAGACCGCGGCGTCGAGCTCCGCGTACGTCCACGTCCGTTCGCCGTAGGTGAGCGCCTGCCGGTCCGGGACGCGCAGCGCGCTGTCGCGCACCAGCCCGTCGACCGTGTTCTGCCGCACCGCCCGCGCTGCCGTCATGGCGTGATCCTCGTCTGCGCGCACGGCCGCGGTCAATGACCCGGACCACCGGGACACCGAACGGCATGTTGACAGACCGTCAGGCCGCCTGCATGAGTGTGGGGGCACACGAGCACCGCCTGTACCACGGGCAACCCCGCCCAGCCACAGGCTACTTGGGAGGCACTTTGCACCCGTTCGACGGACACGGCCGCACCCGCCCGCTGCTCCGGCGCGCCGCGCTCCTCGGCGCCGCCCTGCTCGCCGCCACCGCGGCGGCCCCGCAGGCCTCGGCGGCCACGGCCGCCGCCGACCGCGGGCCTTCCGGCGGCGGCCTGTCGGCCGTCATCCGGTACACCGAGAACGGCATCCCGCACATCCTGGCCCAGGACTACGCACACCTCGGCTTCGGCACCGGATGGGCCCAGGCCGCCGATCAGGCCTGTGTGCTCGCCGACGGGTTCGTCACCGTGGCCGGCGAGCGCTCCCGCTGGTTCGGCCCCGACGCCGCGACCGACGGCTCGCTGTCCTCCGCGGGCAAGAACCTCACCAGCGACCTGTACTTCAAGGGGGTCCGGGAGGCCGGCACCGTCGAGAAGCTGCTCGCCGCGCCCGCCCCGGCCGGCCCCACCCGGGACCTCAAGGAACTGATGCGCGGCTGGGCCGCGGGGTACAACGCCTGGCTGGCGCAGAACAAGATCACCGACCCGGCCTGCAAGGGCGCCGCCTGGGTCCGCCCGGTCACCGCCGTCGACGTGGCCGCCCGCGCCTTCGCCGTCTCGGTGATCGGCGGCCAGGGGCGCGCCGTGGACGACATCGCCGCGGCGCAGCCGCCGGGACGGGACTCCTCCTCCACCGCCGCCCCCAACGCCGCCCCGGCCACCGCCCCGGCCACCGACCCGGCGGCCGCCGCCGAGGCCGCGCGGGCCTTCTTCGACACCGGCCGCTACGACATGGGCTCCAACGCGGTGGCCTTCGCCGGCTCCACCACCGCGAACGGCCACGGCCTGCTCCTCGGGAACCCGCACTACCCCTGGCAGGGCGGCCGCCGGTTCTGGCAGTCGCAGCAGACCATACCCGGCGAACTGAACGTCTCCGGCGGCTCGCTGCTGGGCACTCCCGTGGTGAACATCGGCTTCAACGAGAAGGTGGCCTGGAATCACACGGTGGCCACCGGCACCCCCGTCAACCTGCACCAGCTCACCCTGGACCCGGCCGACCCGACCGCCTACCTGGTCGACGGCAAGCCGGAGAAGATGACGCAGCGCCGGGTCAGCGTCCAGGTGGCGGGCGGCGCCCCCGTCACCCGCACCCAGTGGTGGACCCGCTACGGGCCCGTGGTCACCGGCCTCGGCCCGACCCTCCCGCTGCCCTGGACGACCGGGACGGCGTACGCGCTGAACGACCCGAACGCGGCGAACCTGCGCGGCTCCGACACCGCCCTCGCCTTCGGCAAGTCCCGCTCCGTCGCCGGGATCCAGGACGCGCTGAAGCGCACGCAGGGCCTGCCCTGGGTCAACACGGTCGCCGCGGACTCGGCAGGCGGAACGCTGTTCGCCCAGTCCCAGGTGCTCCCCCGCATCACCGACGAACTCGCCGCCCGCTGCTCCACCCCGCTCGGCAGGGCCACGTACCCGGCCTCCGGGCTCGCCGTCCTCGACGGCGCGCGCGGTGACTGCGCGCTCGGCTCGGACCCGGACGCGGTGCAGCCGGGGGTGTTCGGCCCGGGGAAGGCGCCGACGCTGCGCGACGCTCCGTACGCCGAGAACTCCAACGACAGCGCCTGGCTGGCCAATGCCGAGACGCCGGTGACCGGCTACGAGCGGATCTGGGGCAGCTTCGGCACACCGCGTTCGCTGCGGACCCGGGGCGCGGTGGAGGACGTCTCCGCGATGGCCGCCAAGGGCGGGCTGAGCGTGGCGGACCTGCAGAAGCAGCAGTTCGCGAACCGGGTGCCGGCCGGCGATCTCGCGGCCGCCGACGCGGCGAAGGCCTGCGCCGCCCTCCCCGGCGGCGCGGCCACCGCGAGCGACGGCCGGTCGGTGGACGTCTCTGCGGCCTGCGCGGTGCTGGCGGGCTGGGACCGTACGGCCGACAGCGGCAGCCGCGGGGCACTGCTCTTCGACCGGTTCTGGCGCAAGCTGACCGCGAGCACGCCGGCCAAGGACCTGTGGCTGGTGCCGTTCTCGGCGGCCGACCCCGTCCGCACCCCTCGTACGCTCAACCGGGCGGCGCCCGGGATCGCACGGGCACTCGCGGACACGGTCGCGGAGCTGGCGGCGGCCGGCATCGCGCCGGACGCGCCGCTCGGCGAGCACCAGTTCGTGGTGCGCGGCGGGCAGAAGCTGCCGGTGCCGGGCGGCACCGAGGCGCTGGGCGTGTGGAACAAGATCGAGGCGCCCTGGAACGCGGCGGCCGGCGGCTATGCGGAGGTCGTGCACGGCTCCAGCCACATCCAGGCGGTCGGCTGGGACGGCGGCCGCTGCCCGGTGGCGCGCACGCTGCTGACGTACGGCCAGTCGTCGAACCCGAACTCGCCGCACTACGCCGACCAGACCCGGCTGTTCTCGCAGGAGCGCTGGGTGACCTCGCGGTTCTGCGAGCGGGACATCCTCACCTCGCCGCAGCTGAAGGTGGTCTGGCCGCGCGAGCGCCGCTGACCTGCGCCATGGTCCGGTGGGGCCGGAACGGTCCGGCCCCACCGGCGGCTGCTCAGGGGCTGACGGCGAGGAAGAGGTAGGCGGCGAGCAGGACCAGGTGCACCCCGCCTTGGAGCAGGGTCGCCCGGCCGGGCGCGATGGTGAGGGCACTGACCACGACGGTCAGCGCGAGCAGCACCATGTGGATCGGCCCGAGGCCGAGCAGCAGCGGGCCGGACAGCCAGATGGTGGCGAGGGCGATGGCCGGGATGGTCAGGCCGATGCTGGCGATGGCGGAGCCGTAGCCCAGGTTGAGGCTGGTCTGGACGCGGTCGCGGCGGGCGGCGCGGACGGCGGCGAGGGTCTCGGGGGCCAGGACCAGCAGGGCGATGATCACGCCGACGACGGCGTTGGGCAGGCCCGCGCTGGCGACGCCCTTCTCGATGGTGGGCGAGACGGCCTTGGCGTCGCCGACCACCGCGATGAGCGCGACCAGCAGCAGGCCGAGGCTGACCAGGGCGGCGCGGGAGGTGGGCGGCGCTGCGTGCTCCCCGTCGGCTTGCCCCGCGTCGCCGCCCGCGGCCCCGGCCGCCCGCTGCGTACCGGTCCCGGTGTCCACCGGCAGGAAGTAGTCCCGGTGACGGACCGTCTGGACGGCGATGAACAGCCCGTACAGGGCGAGCGAGGCGACGGCGGCGAAGGTCAGCTGGGCCGTGGAGAACTCCGGCCCCGGCTTGCTGGTGGTGAAGGTCGGCAGGACCAGGCTGAGGACGGCCAGCGTCGCCACGGTGGCCAGGGCCGCGCCGGAGCCCTCCGCGTTGAAGACGGCGACCCGGTTGCGCAGGGCTCCGACGAGCAGGGACAGGCCGACGATGCCGTTGCAGGTGATCATGACGGCGGCGAACACGGTGTCCCGGGCCAGGGAGGCGGTCTTGTCCCCGCCATCGGCCATCAGGGTGACGATGAGGGCCACTTCGATGACGGTGACGGCCACGGCCAGGACCAGCGAGCCGAACGGCTCGCCCACCCGGTGGGCGACCACTTCGGCGTGGTGCACGGCGGCGAGCACCGCGCCACAGAGGCAGAGGGCGACCAGGCCCACGGCGAATCCGGGCAGATCGCGTCCCCAGCTGAAGACGAGGGCGAGGAGCGCCACCACGGGGACCAGGACGGTCCAGTCGGTCAGGGGGAATCTGCGGGTAGCCGTACTCATATCAGCCAAGTTGCCAGAAGTGTCCGCGATGTGCGGCTCAAGGGGCGCATCCGGGGCTCTGACGTGGCACTTCTCACGAATTGTCGGGCGTGGCGGACCGAGTCCGCAGCTCGGGTCGCGGGGTTCGGATCCCGGTCCGCCACACTCGGCGCGCTCACACGGCGCGTTCGCGGCCCTCCCAGTACGGATCGCGCAGCCGCCGCTTGTAGAGCTTGCCGTTCGGGTCGCGCGGCATCGTCTCGATGAAGTCGACCGACTTGGGCCGTTTGAAACCGGCGAGCTGACGCTCGCAGTGGTGCAGGATCTCCGCGGCGAGGGCGTCCCCGGCGACGAAGCCCTCGGCCGGTTCGACCACCGCCTTGACCTCCTCGCCCCAGTCGGCGTGCGGTATCCCGAAGGCGGCGGCGTCCGCGACCGCCGGGTGGGTGAGCAGCGCCGACTCGATCTCCGCCGGGTAGATGTTCACCCCGCCCGAGATGATCATGTCGATCTTGCGGTCGCGCAGGAAGAGGTACCCGTCCTCGTCGATCAGCCCGAGGTCGCCCACGGTGAAGAAGTCGCCGATGCGGTTCTTCTTCGTCTTGCCCTCGTCCTTGTGGTAGCTGAAGCCGCCGGTGTTCATCTTCAGGTAGACGGTGCCGAGTTCGCCGGGCGGCAGCCGGTTGCCGTCGTCGTCGAAGACTGCGAGCTCACTGATCGGCCAAGCCTTGCCGACCGTTCCCGGCTTCTTCAGCCAGTCCTCGGCGGTGGCGAACGCGCCGCCTCCCTCGCTGGCCGCGTAGTACTCCTCCACGCACGTGCCCCACCAGTCGATCATCGCCCGCTTGACGTGGTCCGGGCAGGGCGCGGCCCCGTGGATCGCGTGCCGCATCGAGGAGACGTCGTACGCGTCCTTCGTCTCCTGCGGGAGCGCGAGGAGCCGGTGGAACTGCGTCGGGACCATGTGGGTGTGCGTGCAGGCGTGGCCGTCGATGAGCCGCAGCATCTCCTGCGGGGTCCAGCGGTCCATCAGGACCAGCGGGTGCCCGATGTGCAGGGCCGCGCCCGCGAATTGGAGGACGGCCGTGTGGTAGAGCGGCGAGCAGACCAGGTGGACGTTGTCGTCGAACGGCCGGATGCCGAAGATCCCGAGGAAGCCGCCGAGGTACGTCTCCTCCGGGAGCTTGCCGGGCAGCGGGCGGCGGATGCCGCGCGGGCGGCCGGTGGTGCCGGAGGTGTAGTTCATGACCCAGCCGAGGGTGCGCCCCTCGGGCACGGTCGCGGGCCGCCCGCCGAGGAGTGCGGCGTACGGGTGGAAGCCCGCGACCTCTCCGACGCAGTAGCGGTGGCTCACGGGCAGGCCCGCCTCGTCGGCCGCGGCAGTGGCGGCCCCGGCGAAGCGCTCGTGGGCGATGAGGACCTTGGCGCCGGAGTCGGAGACGATCCAGGCGATCTCGGGGCCGAGGAGGTGGTGGTTGACCGGGACCAGGTAGAAGCCGGCCTGGGAGGCGGCGAGGTAGGCGGTGAGGAACTCGACGCCGTTCGGGAGGACGACGGCGAACACGTCGCCCTTCTCCAGTCCGGCGGCGCGCAGTCCGTGGACGAGGCGGTTGACGTCGGCGTGCAGCCGCCCGGCGCTCCACTCCTCCCCCTCGGGGGTGACGAGGACGGTGCGCCCGGGGTCGGCGGCGGCCTGGGCCCAGAATCCGTTGGGTCGTTGCTCACTCATGCTGATCACACCTCTCAGGCGCGGCCGGCGATGCGGTTGATGCGGTCGATGGCGCGCTCGAAGCCGCTGGTGAGGTCGTCGAAGACGGCCTGGACGCTGCGTTCGGAGTTCATGCGGCCGACGATCTGGCCGACGGGGGTGCCGAGCAGCGGTCGGACCTCGTGCTTCTGGATGCGCGAGACGGCCTCGGCGACGAGCAGCCCCTGGAGCGGCATCGGGAGCGCGCCGGGGCCGGCCGGGTCGTCCCAGGCGTCGGTCCACTCGGTACGGAGCTGGCGGGCGGGCTTGCCGGTCAGGGCGCGGGAGCGGACGGTGTCGCCGGAGCCGGCGGCCAGCAGCTTCTCGGTGAGGGCGCGGGAGTGCAGGTCGGCCTCGGTGGTGGTGAGCCAGAGGGAGCCGAGCCAGGCACCCTGGGCGCCGAGGGCGAGTCCGGCGGCGATCTGCTCACCGCTGCCGATGCCGCCGGCGGCGAGGACGGGGAGCGGGGCGACGGCCTCGGCGATCTCGGGCACCAGCACCATCGTGGCGATGTCGCCGGTGTGGCCACCGGCCTCGTATCCCTGGGCGACGACGATGTCGATGCCGGCTTCGGCGTGGCGGCGGGCGTGTTTGGCGCTGCCGGCGAGGGCGGCGACGAGGACCCCGTGGTCGTGGGCGCGCGCGATGACGTCGGCGGGCGGGGAACCGAGGGCGTTCGCCAGGAGTTTGATGGGGTAGTCGAAGGCGACGTCGAGCTGGCTGCGGGCGACCTGCTCCATCCACCCGGTGATCCTCCAGCCGGAGGCCTCGCCCTCGGCCAGCTCGGGGACGTGGTGCTTGGCGAGGGTGTCGCGGACGAAGGCGCGGTGGGCGGCCGGGATCATCGCCTCGATGTCGGCCTCGCTGACGCCGTCGACGGCCTTCTTGGCGGGCATGACGACGTCGAGGCCGTACGGCTTGCCGTCGGTGTTCTCCTGCATCCAGTCGAGGTCGCGTTTGAGCTCGTCCGGGGCCGTGTAGCGGACGGCGCCGAGGACGCCGAACCCGCCGGCCCGGGTGATGGCCGCGGCGACCGCCGGAAAGGGCGTGAAGCCGAAGATGGCGTGCTCGACTCCCAGTTTCCTGCTCAGCTCCGTCTCCATGGGCGGCAGCATGCCGCAGCCCGGCGGTCGAGGGAAGAGGTTTCTGATGACTCGTCAGATTCTTTACGGGCCGGTCGGTGCGGGGCCCGCCGCGCGGGCGGGCAGATACTTCGGGAGGGCGCGGTTCGGCGAACAGGAGGCCGGTGGTGGAGGAGCACGCGGGGGACGGGGAAGCACGCCGCAGAAGCCGGGCCCGGTCGGCGGACCCGGCCGGAGGCGGGGCTCCCCGGAGCGGACCGAGCCGGCGACGGCTCGGGGGGCGGCTGCTGGCGCTCGGCGGGGTGCTGCTCCTGCACGCCGCGCTGCCCGGGGCCGCCGGGGCTGCCGGCCATCCCGCCGAACGGCGGGCACTGCAGGGGCTGCGCCTGCGGTACGGGTCCGCACGGCAGGCGGGGCTGGTGGAGAAGCACCTGGAGGCGGCGGCCGACGAGGCCCGGCGCTTTCTCGGCCCCTCCCCCGAGCACCCCTACTACGCGGGCGCCGTGGTGCTCGCCGGCCGGGGCCGCACGATCGCCCTGCACCGTGCGACGGGCGAGGCCGTGCGGTACGCGGACTACGACGGGCGCACCGACCGGGTGCGGGAGTTCCCCGCGGCGCAGCGCATCCCGATGGCCGAGGACACCGTCTTCGACCTGGCCTCGCTGACCAAGCTGTTCACCTCGCTGCTGGCCGTGCAGCAGATGGAGCGCGGGCGGCTGGAGCTGGAGGCTCCGGTGGACCGGTACCTGCCCGAGTTCACCGGCGGCGGCAAAGAGCTGATCACGGTGCGCCAGCTGCTCACGCACACCTCCGGGCTGCGCTCCTGGGCCCCCTTCTACCAGCAGCCCACCCGCGAGGGGCAGTTGAGGCTGCTGTGCGGGGTGCGCCCGCAGGACACCCCCGGGACGGTGTACCGGTACTCGGACCTCAACCTCATCGCGCTACAGCTGCTCCTGGAACGGATCACCGGCCACACTTTGGATCTCCTGCTCCACGACGAGATCACCGCTCCGCTCGGGATGCACCGCACGCGGTACAAGCCGCCGCTCTCCTGGCGCCGCGTCACCGCCGCCACCGAGGTCCAGCGGCCGCCCTGGTCCGGCCTGGACCGCGGGCTGGTCTGGGGTGAGGTCCACGACGAGAACGCGTACGCCCTCGGCGGCGTCGCCGGCCACGCCGGCGTCTTCGGCACCGCGTTCGACCTGGCCGTCCTCGCCCGCACCCTCCTCGACGGCGGGGTCTACGCCGGCAGGCGCATCCTGCGCCCCGCCTCCGTCGAACTGCTCTTCACCGACTTCAACACCGCGTTCCCCGGAGACGACCACGGCCTGGGCTTCGAGCTCTACCAGCACTGGTACATGGGCGCCATGGCCACACCGCACTCCGCCGGCCACACCGGCTTCACCGGCACCTCCCTGGTCCTGGACCCCTCCACCGACTCCTTCCTCATCCTGCTCGGCAACTCCGTCCACCCCGTGCGCACCTGGCGGGCCGGCAGCGCGCCCCGCGTCGCCGTCGGCAACCGCTTCGCCCGCGCCGTCCCGGTCCGTACGAAGCACGGCGGCCCGGCCTGGTACTCCGGCATGGAGACCGGCGGCTCCGGCACCCTCACCCTGCCGCCGCTGACCCCGGCGACGGCCGCGGCCCGGCTGCGCTGCGCCGTGTGGTGGGACACGGTCCCCGGCGCGGGCGCCTTCCACCTGGAGGCATCGGCCGACGGGCGGACGTGGGAGCCGCTGCCCTTCAGCACGACGCGATCGACGGGCGGAACACCCGAACAGTGGCCGCACGGCAGCGCCGGCGGCTGGTCCGGCCGCATCTGGCACCGCCTGGAGGCCCCCCTCGCCCCCTGGGCGGGCCGCCCGGTCCACCTCCGCTTCCGGCACGCCGCGACCGGCCGCTACGTCGGCCGCGGGGTGTACGTGGACGTCATCCGCGTGGCGGAACCCGCCCGCCTCCTCTTCGCGGAGGACCGCCCGGCCGACGCTTCCCGCATCCGGCCCACGGGCTGGACCCGCTCGGCGGACTGAGGCGCCGGGGGTACGGCCGGGCCCGGGGCGGCCGGCAGCCGTGTCAGCCCTCGCGGACCAGGCAGAACGGGTGGCCCGCCGGGTCCGCGTACACGCGCCAGTCGTCGGGGACGGCTCCGGCGCGGGCGTCCAGGAGGGTGGCTCCGACGGCCAGCACCTGCTCCTGCGCCCGGTCCAGGTCCGGCACGGCGAAGTCCAGGTGGAACTGCTGCGGACGGGCCGGGTCCGGCCACTGCGGCGGCCTGTGGTCCGCCACCCGCTGGAACGCGAGCACCTGACCCGACGGGACGTGCAGCGTCGCCCAGTGCTCGTCGACCGACCAGCGCGGGTCCGGCCGGTTGACGGTCCCGCCCACCACCTCCCGGTAGAACTCGGCGAGTCGCAGCGGATCGGGGCAGTCCAGCACCACACACTGAAATTCGGCGATCATGGCCCGATCCTAGAGCGCCTCCCGGCCCGAAGCAGGCGCCGGGGGCATGAAACCGTGCCCGCCGCTGTTGGCACTCGTTGAGTTCCGTTGAGTGTTCAACCCCCCCCTCTCAGGCAGTTCAACAGCGAAGGCAGGTACAGGCACATGGCGACCTCCGACATCGACTGGGACCACCCGAAGGACCCCAAGCAGGGCACCTGGCAGCTCGACCACGTCAAGCAGTACGTCGCGACGGACGGGGCCGAGGGCCACCACTGGAACGGCACCCAGACGCTGCTGCTCACCACCGTGGGCCGGGTCTCCGGCAATGCCGTGCGCACCCCGCTCATCTACGGCGAGGCCGACGGCCGCTACCTCATCGTCGCCTCCAAGGGCGGCGACGACGAGCACCCGCTCTGGTACAAGAACCTCACGGCCCACCCCGAGGTCCGCATCCAGGTCGGCCCGAAGGTGCTCCAGGGCACGGCCCGCACCGCGACTCCCCAGGAGCGCGCCGCGTACTGGCCCGTGATGGTCAAGCACTGGGCGGACTACGACGAGTACCAGAGCAAGACCGACCGCGAGATCCCGATCGTCGTGATCGAGCCCGCCGGAGCCGCCGCGTAAGCGCGGTCAGTGCCCCAGGACGGCCATCGCCGCATTGTGGCCGGGGACCCCGCTGACGCCGCCTCCGCGCACGGCGCCCGCGCCGCACAGCAGGACGTTGGCGTACGGGGTCCCCACCCCCCAGCGGCCGGCCGCACCCTGGTCCTGCGCGTACGGCCACGACAGGTCGCGGTGGAAGATGTGCCCGCCGGGCAGCCGCAGTTCGCGCTCCAGGTCCAGCGGGGTCTTCGCCTCGATGCACGGCCGCCCGTCCGCGTCGAAGGCCAGGCAGTCGGTGATCGGCTCGGCCAGGTGCGCGTCGAGCTGCGCGAGCGTCCCGGTCAGCAGCACCTCGCGCGCGCCCTGGTTGTCGTGTCCGAACAACCGGGCCGGGGTGTGCAGGCCGAACAGGGTCAGCGTCTGGTACCCCTGCGCCACGAGCTCCGGCCCGAGGATCGTGGGGTCGGTCAGCGAGTGGCAGTAGATCTCCGAGGGCGGTACGGACGGCAGTTCGCCGGTGGCCGCCTCGGCGTAGGCCCGTGCCAGTTCCGCGTAGCCCTCGGCGATGTGGAACGTGCCGCCGAAGGCCTCGCGCGGATCCACCGAGGTGTCCCGCAGCCGCGGCAGCCGCCGCAGCAGCATGTTGACCTTCAGCTGCGCCCCTTCGACCGGCGGCGCCGGCTCCGTCTCGCCCATCAGTTCGCCCAGGGCCCGCGGCGAGGCGTTGACGAGCACCGTCCGCCCGACGACCCGCCCCTCCCCGGCCGCCGTACGGAAGGTCACCTCGGCCGGCGCCCGCCCGTCCGTCTCGATGCGGAGCACCTCGTGCCCCGTCGCGATCTCGGCCCCGGCCGCCCGGGCCGCGGTCGCCAGCGCGTCGGTGAGCGCCCCCATCCCGCCGACCGGAACGTCCCAGTCCCCCGTGCCGCCGCCGATGACGTGGTACAGGAAGCAGCGGTTCTGGACGAGCGAGGCGTCGTGCGCGTCCGCGAACGTGCCGATCAGGGCGTCGGTGAGCACCACGCCCCGCACCAGGTCATCGGCGAAGTGCTCCTCGACGGCCCGCCCGAGCGGCTCCTCGAACAGCATCCGCCAGGCCGTCTCGTCGTCGATCCGGGCCCGCAGCTCCGCCCGCGTGGGCAGCGGCTCGGTCAGGGTCGGGAAGACCTTCCCGGCGAGCCGCCCGGTCCGCCCGTAGAAGGCGCGCCAGCTCTCGTACTCCCGCTCCGAGCCGGTCAGCCGCGCGAACGACTCGCGGGTGCGGGACTCCCCGCCGCCGACCAGGAGCCCTGCGGCCCGCCCGTCGCGCTCGACCGGCGTGTACGAGGACACCGTCCGCTTGCGGACCGCGAACTCCAGCCCGAGGTCCCGCACGATCTTCCCCGGGAGCAGGGAGACCAGGTACGAGTAGCGCGAGAGCCGGGCGTCCACGCCGACGAAGGGGCGGGTGGAGATCGCGGCGCCGCCGGTGTTCCCGAGCCGCTCCAGGACCAGCACGGATCGGCCCGCCCGGGCCAGGTACGCGGCGGCGACCAGTCCGTTGTGCCCGCCGCCCACGATCACGTCGTCGTATACATCGTGCCCGAAGCTCGTCATGGCTCTTGGTAACACACCTGGCCGAGCCGCTCCAGACAGTGCGCCTCGTCGGCGTGGGCCGCCACCGTGTCCGGGTGGTCGTCGCCGAGGGAGCGTTCGCGGATGCCGGAGAGTTCCCGGTAGACCGGCAGGGCCTCGTCCCAGCGCCCCAGCCGGCCGAGCCCCACGGCGAGTTCGCGGCGGCTGACGAGGGTGTCGGGGTGTTCGGCGCCGAGCGCCCCGGCCCGGGCGGCGGCCACCTGCCGGGCCTGTGCCACCGCCTCTTCCCAGCGCTCCAGCCGGCCCAGGTTGACGCCGAGGACGTGCCGGGCGCGGAGGGTCTCGGGGTCGGCGGCGCCGTACGCGCGGGTGCGGTCGCGGACCAGGCCCCGGAACAGGTCCAGGGCCTGGGCGGCGTGGCCGGTCCGGCCGAGCGCGATGCCGACCTCGTAGCGGGCGGCGAGGGTGTCCGGATGGTCGCGGCCCAGCACCCGTTCCCGTACGGCGGCGACGTGGCGGAACCCGTCCAGGGCCTCCTGCCAGCGGTCGAGGCGGCCCAGCGCGTACGCGACCTCGTACCGGGTCAGCAGCGTGTCCGCGTGCTCGGCGCCCAGCACGGCCGCCCGGTCGGCGGCGACCTCGGCGGCGGTGCGGTGGGCTTCGGCGAACCGGCCCAGATCGCCGAGGGCGCAGGCGAGGCTGTGGCGGCAGCGCAGCGTGTCGGGGTGGAGCGGGCCCGTGGCGCGCTCCCGGGCGACGAGCACCGCGCGGTAGACGTCGTGGGCCTCGCGGTGGCGTCCGAGCCGGCCCAGTTCGTACGCCGCCTCCTGGCGGGCCGCGAGGGTGTCGGGGTGGTCGGCGCCGAGGACCCGGGTGCGCCCCTCGGCGACGGCTTCGTACAGGGCCAGCGCCTGTTCGGGCCGGTCCGCGCGGCTGAGGGCGAACGCCCGGGTGTGGTCGGCGCAGAGCGCCTCGGGACCGGACTCCGCCGGGGAGCCGAGCGCGGAGGAGCCCGGGGTCGCAATCCCGTACGGCGCGGTGAGCCGGGGGTCCTCGGCGGCCGCGGGGCGCAGGATCCGGTGCTCGCCGCCGGGGCGCCCGGCGGTCCAGGAGCCGGTGAGCACGGCCCAGGCGCCGCTCGCGGGGCGGGCCCCGGTGCCCGCCTTGCGGCCCGCGGTCATCCCGTGCGCCCACGCCGGGAGGGGTGCCTGGGCGCCGGGCAGGCCGCCGGGGCCGACGCGGCCCTCGACGAGCCGCCGGTGCAGGTGGCGGGCGTCGCCGGGGCGGTCCTCGGGGCGCTTGGCCAGCAGGTCCAGGACCACGTGCTCGAAGTACTCGGGCAGTTCGGGCCGGTGCTCGCGCAGCGGTACGGGCGCGTTGTCGCGGTGGCCGACCAGCACCGACCAGGAGTCGCCGAGGTCGAAGGGCGGGGCGCCGGTGGCGATCTCGTACAGCACGCAGCCGAGGGAGTAGAGGTCGCTGCGGTGGTCGACCTCGCCGCCCGCGATCTGCTCGGGCGACATGTAGTGCGGGGTGCCCATGGCCATGGCGCCGCCGGTGAGTTTGGCGGTGAAGCCGATGTCGTGGGCGAGGCGGGCGATGCCGAAATCGCAGATCTTCACCGTGCCGTCGGTGAGCCGCATGATGTTGGCGGGTTTCAGATCGCGGTGGACGACGCCCTGGTCGTGGGTGTAGCCGAGGGCGGCGGCCAGTTGCTCGGCGGTGTCGACGACCACGTCCACGGGGAGCGGGCGCGTCTCGTTGTCGTCGAGGAGCTGGCTGAGGTTGCGGCCGTCGAGGAGCTCCATGACGAGGTAGAGGGGACC
This sequence comes from Streptomyces sp. NPDC051582, assembly GCF_040681715.1. Lineage (NCBI taxonomy): Bacteria > Bacillati > Actinomycetota > Actinomycetes > Kitasatosporales > Streptomycetaceae > Streptomyces > Streptomyces sp. NPDC051582. The sequence continues at coordinate 114,752 of NZ_JBFAZJ010000011.1, read as the reverse complement.
GCCCGCGGCGCTGTCGTCACCGAAGTCGTGGACGACGGTGACCCCGCGGTGCTGGAGGGACGCGGCGACGCGCGCCTCGCGGCGGAAGCGTTCGCGCAGGACCTGGGTGAAGTGGTTGTCCTGCTCGGGCCCGAGCGGTTTGAGGCATTTCACGGCGACCTGCCGGCCGAGCGACTCGTCCCGGGCGCGCCACACCTCGCCCATGCCGCCGCGCCCGATCAGATCGAGTGACCGGTAACGGCCCTGGATCAGTCTGGACTCCGCCATGTCTTAAAGCCGCCCCCGTTGTCGTGCTCCGTCCTACGCCCTCCCCGGCCGGTCCAGTATGGCCGCTGATGTACGCAGTGTGTACGCCGAGGGGCGGCTCCCGGGGCCCATGCGGCGCATCGCTTTCAAGATGTGACCTGGAGGCAGCTGCCACCGCAGACCTGCGGGAATGCTGCGCAGCAGGGTACCGGTGAGGCGCAGGCGACGGGTGATGACGGGCGCCGGCGGCGCCGGCCGCCCGTACAGCCGGTGCGCGTAGCCGGGGAGGGAACCGTAGGCCAGTTCCGCGACCGGGCGCCACAGCAGGTTTCGGCCAGGGATGAGGAGGGCGGGGGTGGGCGGGCTCCGCAGGAAGGCGACCACGGCCCGGGCGTCGGGTCCGGCGGCGAGCTCGGGGCGGACCTCCTCGAAGTACGCGGCCAGGGCAGCCGTGTCGGCCGGGACCTGCGCCGGGTCGAGGCCGACGAGGCGGGCGCCCGCCCGGTTCTCGTCGACGTAGCGGTCGGCCTGCGCGGCGGTGAGGCGGACCCCGGAGCGGCGCAGGACGTGCAGGAAGCTGTCGATCTGCGCGCAGTGCACCCAGAGCAGCAGTCCGGGGTCGTCTACGGGGAACCGCTCTCCGGTGGCGGGGTCGGTGGCGGACAGGGCCCGGTGGATGCGGCGGACGCGGGCGCCGGCGCGCTCGGCGGACTCCGTGGTGCCGTAGGTGACGGTGCCGACGAAGTCGGCGGTTCGGAAGAGCCGCCCCCAGGCGTCGGAGCGGAAGTCGCTGTTCTCCACGACCCCGCGGACCGCGCGGGGGTGCAGGGCCTGGAGGTAGAGGGCGCGGACTCCGGCGATCCACATGATCGGGTCGCCGTGGCACTGCCAGGTGACGGAGGCGGGGCCGAAGAGCCCGGGGTCGGGCCCGGGCGGGACCGGTGGGGATGCGGATGCGGATGCGGTGTCTCGGGTCGCGGCCATTCCCGTACCTCCCGTAACTCCCTCACGGCTCCCGGATCGCCCTCCGCTCCAGCCTACCGAGGCGCGGCGGGCCGGAGCAGGGTGCGTGCCGGGTCAGCGGCAGCGATCGACCTTGACCTGGTTGGTGATCTTGTTGGCCGACACGAAGCCCCGTACGTAGGCCGGGCGGCCCGAGTACGGGTCGTATCCGCCCCCTTCGACGAGGAACCAGCGGTTCGTGCCGTTCGCCCACGCCCCGTCGCGCCAGCAGCGCATGGTCACCGGCCAGCCGCCGAAGATGCCGCCGACGAGGGCCTGCGGGGCGAAGGGGCTGTCGTAGGCGGGTGTCAGGCCCGTGGTCTTGGGCTGGGCGGTGGCGGCCCCGGCCGGGGTGGCGGCCGTCAGCGCCAGCAGGGCGCCGGCCGCACCGACGGTCGCGGCGCGCCCCCAGCGCCGGAGCCGACGTGTGCGGATGGACTTCACGTGCACGGTTCCCCCTCAGGGATGGTGCGGCACAGGCTGAAAACTGCCTGCGGGCGACTGATTCTGGCTGCCGCCGACCGGCGTGTCAGGGGGCTTGACCCCGGCGCGCGGAAGCGCACTCACCCTGTACCGCACCACCTCGCACGCCCCCGGGCTACGGCTGCTCGGCGGCCGGCTTGCCCGGCTGGTCGTGCGTCGAGCAGTGGATGCCGCCCCCACCGGAGGCGATGGTGTCGATCTTCACGGGGACGATCTCCCGGCTGGGGAAGTGCTCCTGGAGGATCCCCTTCGCCCGGTCGTCGGCCGCGGCGTCCCCGAACCGCGGCATGAACACCGCGCCGTTGGCCACGTAGAAGTTGGCGTACGTGGACACGAAGGCGTCCCCGCGGCCGGTGATCTTGTCGAGGTCCGGCTGGGGCAGGTCGACGACCTCCAGACGCTTGCCGCGCGCGTCGGTCGCCTCCTTGAACACCGTCCTCGCCTGGTCGGCCGCGCGCGACCAGACGTCCGGCGGGGAGCCGGGGAACGCCTGGTCCAGGAGGACGACACCGGGGGCGGTGAACCGGACGAGGCTGTCCACGTGCGCGTCGGTGATGTCCTGGCCGCGCACTCCGGCCAGCCAGATCACCTTCTTGATGCCGAGGGTGCTCTTGAGTTCCGCCTCGATCTGGTCGCGGCTCTTGCCGGGGTTGCGGTTCTTGTTGACCACCGAGCTCTCGGTGACCAGCAGGGTGCCCTGGCCGTCGGTCTCGAAGGAACCGCCCTCGGCGACGAGCGGTGCCTGCACGCGCTCGATCCCGTACTTGGCGAGCAGGACCCGGCCGACCTGGGCGTCGTTGCGGTGCTCCTGCTTGTTGCCCCACCCGCTGAAGTTGAAGTCGACGCCGAGCAGCCTGCCCGGCTCCTCGACGAACACCGGCACGGTGTCGCGCGCCCAGAGGTCGTCCACCGGGACCGCGATCACCTCGACCTGCGAGCCGCACGCCTTCTGCGCCGCCGCCTGCTGATCGGGACGGGCGAGCATCACGACGGGCTCGTACGCGGCGACCGCGCGGGCCACCCGCGCGATGTCCTCCCGTACCGCCGGCAGCTGCTCGTACCAGACCCGGTCCAGTGCGGGCCAGGACATGAAGGTGCGCGCGTGGCTCTCCCACTCGGCGGGGAACCTGCGCCCCGCGGCCGAAATCGTCCCGGGGCCGGGGGTCGTCGAGGCGTCGGTACCGGCCTCGCCGGAATCGGCCGGAGCGCAGGCAGCGGCTCCGAACGCGAGTGCACCTCCGATACCGGCGAAGGCGCGCAGAGCGGTACGGCGGGACATGGAAGAAGGGGAGGTCATGCCTCCACTCTGACACTGACTGAATATTCAGTCAATCCGCCGGCGGGTCATCCCTCGCGCCGGTAGTAGTCCACGGAGACCTTCACGGGCCCCTCGCCCGGGCCGGCCGTGAGGACGGTGACGATCCCGACGTCCCGCCCGTCCCGGTCCCGTACGCAGAAGGTCCGGCCGGCGCGCAGCGTGGCGAAGGGCAGCGCCGTGACGGGCCGGCCGTCGATGCCCTTGAGGCAGTCGGCGAGCCCCTGCCGCCCCGCCGGCAGGACGTACGCGTCGCTGCTCTCGGGGACGTGGAACTCGGTGGCGCTCCGGCCGACGTACCAGGAGACGGTCTCCTGCGGTACGACCCGGCCCGCCCTGACGTCGAACTCGTAGGTCTGGTCCGGCGCGGTGAGTTCGGTGCCGGTGTGGACGGCGGCGTACCCGGGGGCCGCGGCGGACGGGGGCGGGGTGGGCGCCGGGGTCGGGGCGGCCGTCGGGGCGGCCGTCGGGGTCGGGGCGGGCGCCCCGGCGACGGCCCCGGCCGGGCCGTCGGCTTCGCCTTCGTCACCACCGCCGTCGTAGGGGTCGATCAGCGCGAGGGCCCCGGCGGCCCCGAGCAGCAGGGCGGCGGCGGCCACCACCGCCGTACGGCCCCGCCCGCGCCCGGGCGCCGGAGCCCTTCTGCGGCCGCCGCGCGACTGCGGTTCCCCGCCCTCGGCCGGGCCGGGAACGGGCACGACGCGCGGGGCGGTCACGGTGCGGGCCGCGTCGAAGGCGGTTGCGGGCGCGGCGCCCGGCACCCCGCCCGGCACCCCGTCCGACACCCGGTCCGGTGGCACGGGCAGGTCGGCATCGACATGGCGGCGGAGCTCGGTGGTGACCTGGTGCGGCAGCCAGTCCTCGGTGAACCGCAGCTCCCCGCCGGCCGCGGGGTGGCCGCGTACCGCCTCGACCACCTGGGCGGTGCTCGGCCGGTGCGCCGGATCCTTGGCCAGGCAGTGCCGCAGCAGCGGGCGCAGTTCGGCCGGGACCGCGCGCAGGTCCGCCTCCTCGTGCACCACCCGGTACAGGGCCGCGGGCTCGGCGCCCTCGCCGAACGGCGGCCGGCCCCCGGCCACGTAGGCGGCGAGCGCGCCCAGCGCGAAGACGTCCGTGGCCGGGCCCGCAGGCCGGCCCAGCGCCTGTTCGGGGGCCATGAAGGCGGGCGTCCCCACCCGCAGCCCGGTACCGGTCAGCGCGCCGGCGTCCGCGGCCCGCGCGATGCCGAAGTCGATGACGCGCGGTCCGTCCGCGGCGATCAGGACGTTGGCCGGCTTCAGGTCGCGGTGGACCACCCCGGCCCGGTGGATCTCCTGGAGCGCCTCGGCGATGCCGGCGACGAGCAGCAGCACGGTGCGCACGGGCAGCGGGCCGTACGCGTGCACCGCCTGCTGGAGCGAGGGGCCGGGGACGTACGCGGTGGCCAGCCACGGGGTGGGGTCGTCGGCGCCCGAGTCGACGACCTGGGCGGTGTAGAGCCCGTGGATGCGCTGCGCGCTGGCCACCTCCCGGGCGAACCTGCGGCGGAACTCGGGGTCGCCCGCGAGCTCGGGGCGGACCACCTTCAGCGCCACCGGGCGGCCGCCCGGGGTGTAGGCGAGGTAGACGCGGCCCATCCCGCCGGCGCCGAGCCGCGCGACCACGCGATAGCCGCCCACTTCGCGGGGATCGTCGGCGGCGGGCGCCCGGAGGGGGTGCGGGGCGGTGCCCGGTGGTGGTGTCGTCATGGTGGCTCTCCCGGCGACGGGGGCGGATCGGCGGATGTGCGGTCGCCCGAACGGCCTCGGATCCTATCCGACTGTAATTTCAGTCAGGAATCGGGTCGTACGTGTCATGCGCACCCAGGTAGGGTGTCGGCGTGGCGGACCGTCGAACAGCAATCATGGAAGGGGCCGCGCGGGTCATCGCCCGACGCGGCGTGCGCGGCCTGCGCGTGGAGGAGCTCGCCGCCGAGGCGGGCGTGTCCACGGCGTTGATCTACTACCACTTCAAGGACCGCGCCGGGATCCTGCGCGCGACGCTGGAGTTCATCAACGACCGCGCCGGACGGTACACCACGGAGCGGGAGCCCGACGCTCCCCCGCTGGACGCCCAGGGCGAGCTGGAGGAGACCCTCCTCCTCGAATTCCAGGACAGCCCCGCGGTACGGGAGAACAGCACGGCCTGGGGAGAGCTGCGGGCGACGGCCGTCTTCGACCCCGACCTGCGCGAGGACCTGGCCCGCGCCACCCTCGTCTGGGTACAGGAAGTGGGCGAACTGCTGGGCCGGGTCCGGCCCATGGCGGGGGCCGCGGCGCTCGCCGGAGCCGCCGAGCGGCTGACGGCCCTGGTCGAGGGGCTGAGCTCGCGCTGGCTGAGCGGCAGCCTGCCCCTGGCGCACGCGCGCGAACTGATGACCACGGCCATCACGGCCGAGCTCCGGCACCTGGCGCAGCCGGGCGGGTGAGCCGCCCGGGCGCGTGAGGCGACCCGGACACGTGAGCCACCCGCCGGGCGAGCCGCCCCGGCGAGCCCCCTGCACCCCCTTCGACCCCGGCCCCTCCAGCCCCCGCTTCCGGGCGGGGGCTTCTGTTCGCTCCACGTCTTGACTGAATTTTCAGTCAATGACAGAGTCGGGACATGAGCACCTCCCACGACGACAGCCGCTCCCTCCTCAGCCGCCTGTTCGGCTCCGCCCAGCCCTCCCGCAGGCGCGTCCTCGGAGCCGCGGGGCTCGGAGCCGCGGGTGTGGCCCTGGGCGCCACGGCGGCGGCGCCGCAGCGGGCGAGTGCGGCGATGCCGAGCCGCTGGGTGGACCGGGACGACGTACCGCACGCCCGTACGTGGATGTCCTGGCCGTCCCGGTCCTCCGTCTGGGGCGGCCGGCGCCTCGCCGGGGTACAGCAGGACATCGCCCTGATCGCCCGGACCATTGCCCGCCACGAGCCGGTGGTCCTGTGCGCCCCCGACGCCTACACCGCCGCCAAGGCCCGGTCCCTGTGCGGACCGGCGGTCACCGTGATCGACTCCATCCCCACGGACGACCTCTGGATGCGGGACATCGCACCGGTCTTCCGCCGTGACGGCCGCGGCGGGCTCGACGCCCTCGGCCTGGGCTTCAACGGGTGGGGCGGCAAGCAGACGCACGCGTACGACGCCGACGTCGCGCGGCTCGTCGCGGACGACCTCCACCTGCGCTTCGGCCGGACGGAGTTCGTCGGCGAGGGCGGGGCGATCGAGACCGACGGCGACGGCACCCTCATGGCCACGGAGAGCAGCCTGGTCAACAAGAACCGCAACCGGGGCATGAGCCGGGCCGAGATCGAGGACGCCGTCCTGCACGCGTACGGCGCGGACAAGATGATCTGGGTCCCCGGCATCAAGGGCAAGGACATCACGGACGACCACATCGACGTGACCTCACGCTTCGTGCGCCCGGGCGTGGTGATGGTGCAGGTTCCGCCCGCGGACCGCGACGACGTCTGGGCGCGGGACGCCCGCGAGCAGTTCTCGATCCTCTCCCGCGCCACGGACGCCCGGGGGCGGCGGCTGAGGGTGATCCGGGTGGAGGGCCCCGACACGGTCCGCTCCAAGGACTCCCAGTTCGTGGACTCCTACCTCAACTTCCACGTGGTCAACGGAGCGGTCATCACCGCCCAGTTCGGGGACGCGGTGAAGGACGCGGCCGCCGTGCGCACTCTGGCGGAGGCCTTCCCCGGACGGGAGATCGTCCAGATCGACGTCGACCGGCTGATGGCGGGCGGCGGCGGGATCCACTGCTCCACGATGCACGAGCCGCTCCCGTAAGACACGACCTAGCCCGGGAACGAGGCAGTATGCGACTGACACCCACCGAGCGGGACCGGCTGCTGATCTTCACGGCAGCGGAACTGGCGCGCGCCCGGCGCCGCCGGGGCGTGAAGCTCAACGTCCCCGAGGCGACCGCACTGATCACGGACACCGTGTGCGAGGCGGCCCGCGACGGCCGCCGCCTCGCGGAGGCGATCGAGGCCGGGCGCGGCATCCTCGACGCCGACGAGGTGCTGCCCGGCGTACCCGACGTGGTCACGAGCCTCCAGGTCGAGGCGGTGTTCGACGACGGGACGCGGCTCTGCGTCATCGACGACCCGTTCCGGCAGCGGGGTTCACTCGGCCTCGCCGCCCCCGGCGCGACCATGCCCGGGGACGGCGAGGGCTACCGGCCCGCCGAACCGGCGCTGCGGCTGCCGGTGCGCAACACCGCCACCGTGCCGATCAGCGTCTCCTCCCACTTCCACTTCTTCGAGGCCAACCCGCGCCTCGCCTTCGACCGCGCGGCGGCGTACGGCACGAGGCTCGCCGTACCGGCCGGCTCCACGGTCCGCTTCGATTGCGGAGCCACCGTCTTCGTGGAGCTCGTGCCGATCGGCGGGGCGCGCGTCGCCATCGGTTTCGCCGGGCTCGTCGACGGCCCCCTGGACGCCCCCGGCGCCCGCGAGGCCGCGCTGGCCAAGGCCCGGGCCACGGGCTACCTCACCGCATACCAGGAGCAGGCATGAGTGGCAGCATCTTCGACGCCGCGGGGTGTCACGGCCGGCCCGGCGCGATCCCGGCCGACGCCACCGACCCGTACGACTACGTGGCCGTGCACGGACCGCGGGCCGGGGACCGGGTGCGCCTGGGCGACTCCGGCCTCATCGTGCGCGTCGAGTCCGACTCCCAGAAGCCGGGCGACGAGTTCCTGGCGGGGTTCGGCAAGACCGCCCGCGACGGACTGCACCTGAAGGCCGCCGCCGTCCGGGAGACCTGCGACCTCGTCATCAGCAACGTCCTCGTCATCGACGCCGTCCTCGGCATCCGCAAGACCAGCATCGGCATCCGCGAGGGCCGCATCGCCTCCATCGGGCGCGCGGGGAACCCTGACACGCTCGACGGAGTGCAGGTGGTGGTCGGCACCGGGACGACCATCGTCTCCGGCGAAGGCATGATCGCCACCGCAGGGGCCGTCGACACGCACGTCCACCTGCTCTCGCCCCGGATCATGGAGGCCTCGCTGGCCTCCGGCGTCACCACGATCATCGGCCAGGAGTTCGGCCCCGTCTGGGCCGTCGGCGTCAACTCCCCCTGGGCGCTGCGCCACGCTTTCAACGCCTTCGACGCCTGGCCCGTCAACATCGGCTTCCTCGCCCGCGGTTCCTCCTCCGATCCGGCCCCGCTCGTCGAGGCGCTCGCCGAGGGGGGCGCCAGCGGCTTCAAGGTCCACGAGGACATGGGCGCGCACACCCGCGCCCTGGACACCGCGCTGCGGGTGGCCGAGGAGCACGATGTCCAAGTCGCCCTGCACACGGACGGGTTGAACGAATGCCTGTCCGTCGAGGACACCCTGAGCGTCCTGGACGGCCGCACCATCCACGCCTTCCACATCGAGGGCTGCGGCGGCGGACACGTCCCCAACGTGTTGAAGATGGCGGGCGTGCCGAACGTCATCGGCTCCTCCACCAACCCCACCCTGCCCTTCGGCCGGGACGCGCTGGCAGAGCACTTCGGCATGATCGTCTCGGCGCACGACCTCAAGGTCGACCTGCCCGGCGACGCCGCCATGGCCCGCGACCGCATCCGGGCCGGGACCATGGGCGCCGAGGACGTCCTGCACGACCTCGGGGTCATCGGCATCACCTCCTCCGACGCCCAGGGCATGGGCCGCGCCGGCGAGACCGTCCGCCGCACCTTCGCCATGGCCGGGAAGATGAAGGCCGAGCTCGGCCCCCTGGACGGCGGGGACTCGTACGGCACGGCGGCGAGCGGGGACGACAACGAGCGCGTCCTGCGCTACATGGCCAAGCTGACGATCAACCCCGCCATCGCGCACGGGTTCGCGCACGAGGTCGGCTCGATCGAGGTCGGCAAGCTGGCCGACATCGTGCTGTGGTGGCCGCAGTACTTCGGCGCCAAACCGCAGCTGGTCCTCAAGTCCGGCTTCCCCGCGTACGGGGTCACCGGCGATCCGAACGCCTCCACCGACCGGTGCGAACCACTGGTCCTGGGACCGCAGTTCGGGGCCCACGGGGCCACCGCGGCCGACATCTCGGTCGCGTTCGTCGCGGAGGCCGCCGTCCGGAGCGGCGATCTGATGCCGACGCGCCGGCGCCGCGTGGCGGTCCGGGGGACCCGGGGCATCGGGCCGGGGAACATGCTCCGCAACGCCCGTACCGGCACGGTCGACGTGCACCCCGGCACGGGCCTGGTCTCGCTCGACGGCGAGCCCCTCGTCTCGGCGCCCGCCGATTCGGTCTCGCTCGGCCGTCTCTACTTCCTGTAGCCGCCGCTCTCGACCGGCCGCCCGCGAACCCGCCCGGCTCAGGTCCGGTCGAGCTCCACCTCGATGGCGTCGCCGAGGAGCCTGCGGGCGTGTTCCAGGGGCAGGGAGCCGCTGAGCCAGCGGACGCTCAGGCCTTCGAGGAGGGCCGTCAGCCGTTCGGCCGCGGCCGCGTGCGCCGGGGCGGTGCCCAGCGGCCGGGCGTGCGCGAGCAGGTCGGCGATCTCGTGCACCCAGGTGTGCGTGGCCCGGGCCACGTCCTCGCGCAGGTCGGCGTCGAAGACGGCGCTGGCCCTGAGTTCTCCCCACGCGGTGCTGTTCTCCCGCACCTCCGGGGTGTCCTGGAGTTCGAGGAGCAGTACCTGCCGCAGCTCCGTCCGCGGGTCGACGCTGTCGAGTCCCGGAACGCGCTCCGCGGTGTAGCGGTCGGCGCGGTCGCTGATGAACTCCAGGGTCCTGCGCAGGATCCCGGCACGGTCGGTGAAGTGGTAGTAGATCAGCGAGGTGGAGACCCCCGCCTCGGCGGCGAGCTCTCCCACCCGCAGTCCGCGCACGCCGCGGCGCGCGATCACTCGCGTGGCGGCCCTGAGTATTTCCGTTCGACGGTCTGACACGAGGTGTCACTCTACCCGCCGAACCGGTCACCAGGGGCTGTTTCCTGATCGAATCATCAGGCACGCATCCGATCTCATAATTCTGCCGTCAGCACAGGTCAAGGACATGATCTCGGACCATTGCCGGTCCGTCGCGGCCGTCAGGAACCCCTCACAGGGCGCACGCCTGGCCGATTCGCCAACCGGTTGGCCAGAACCATTGACTGAATTTTCAGTACGGAGGAGGATGCGGGGCACACGCCCCCTCCCCCACCCCTTCACACAGGAGTGACCATGACGGATTTCCGGATGCCGGCCGAGTGGACCGAGCACGAGGGCTGCCTGATGGCCTGGCCCACCCGGCGGGAGCTGTGGGGTGAGGTCTTCGACGAGGTGAAGGCGGAGTACGCACAGGTCGCGAGCGCCATCGCGCAGTTCGAGCCGGTGACCATGGTGGCGCTGCCCGGCTCGGGCGCCGAGGCCCGCGAGCGGTGCGGGGAGGGCGTCACGGTCGTGGAACTGCCGCTGGACGACTCCTGGTTCCGCGACTCCGGGCCGATCTTCGTGCTCGGGTCCGACGGACGGCGCGCAGGCGTGGACTTCCGCTTCAACGCCTGGGGCGGCAAGCACCACCCGTACGACACCGACGACAAGATAGCGGGCGCCCTGCTGGAGCACCTGGGCGTGGAGCGCATCGCCTCCCCGATGGTCCTCGAAGGCGGGGCGATCACCGTCGACGGCGAGGGCACGCTCATCACCACCGAGCAGTGCCTGCTGCACCCCAACCGCAACCCGGGGATGAGCAAGGGGGAGATCGAGGCCGAGCTCATCGCCCGCCTCGGTGTCACGAAGGTGATCTGGCTGCCTTACGGGGGTCTGCTGGACACCGAGACCGACGGGCACGTGGACGGGGTCTGCGCCTTCGTCGCCCCCGGCAAGGTGGTCGTACAGCTGCCGAGCGACCCGGAGCACCCCGACCACGAGCGAATGCGGGTCAACCGCGCCGTCCTGGAGGAGGCCACCGACGCCGCCGGGCGGCGTCTGGAGATCGTCGACCTGCCGCAGAGCGCCTTCGTCGAGGTGGCCGGCCGCGAGACCGAGGTGGGCTACCTGAACTTCTACGTCGCGAACGGCGGGGTCGTCGTCCCGGTCGCGGGGGTGCCCGAGGACGAGGGGGCCCTCGCCGTCATCGCGGCCGCGCTGCCCGGCCGCAAGGTCGTCGGCGTCCGCTCCCGCGTGATCGCGTACGGGGGCGGCGGCGTCCACTGCATCACCCAGCAGGTGCCGTCCCCGGTGCCCGTCGCCACCTCCCGCTGAGCGCCGAGCAAGGAAGAGAGAGCACCGATGCCGAGATCCCTTCCCCGGTCCGCCTCCCGCACCGCCGCCGCCCTCGCCGCCCTCGCCGCCGTCTCCCTGGTCGCCGCCTGCTCCGGCCCGCCCAAGGACGGACCGGCCCCCGGTGGCGCCGCGTTCAAGCTCTCCGCGAGCACCCCGCCCGCCGCCGGCGAGCTGGACTCCTTCACCTGGGCCCTGTACGCCGAGCCGCCCACGCTCGACTACGTCTCGGCCTTCGACTACCCGCAGAACACCATCGTGTCCAACGTCTGCGAGTCCCTGATGCGGTGGACCCCGCAGCTCACCGTGGCTCCGGGCCTGGCCGAGAAGGCCACCAACCCCGACCCGAACACCTGGGTCTACGACCTGCGCGCGGGCGTGAAGTTCCACGACGGCGGTGTGATGACCGCCGACGACGTGGTCTACAGCCTCGGCCGCCAGGCCGACCCGGAGGGCGGCTCCGCCTGGAACAGCAACTTCACCGACGTAGAGTCGATCACCAAGACGGGCCCGCTCCAGGTCACGGTCAGGCTGAAGCAGCCCGATTCGCAGTTCCCCCAGTACATGGCGACCGCCGCCGGCGTCGTGGCCTCGAAGGCGGGGGTCGAGAAGGCGGGCAAGGACTACGGCACTTCGGGCAGCCTGGACTGCACCGGCCCCTTCGAGCTGGGCGCCTGGAACAAGGGCCAGTCGATCGAGCTCCGGCGCTTCGACGGCTACTGGGGCACCAGGGCGAAGTCGGCCAAGGCGGTCTTCACGTTCCTGACCGACCCGTCCGCCCGTACCAACGCCATGCTCACCGGCGAGGCCGACGGCGGGTACCTGATCCCCACGGAGAGCTACGACCGGCTGGCCAAGAGCGGGGCGGGAACCCTCTACTTCGGCGAGGGGCTCAGCACGGTCAACGTCAACGTCACCAGCATGAAGGGCGTGCTCGGCGACGTGCGCGTGCGCCGGGCGCTGTCCATGGCACTGGACCGCCGCGGGTTCGTCAAGGCGGGCCTGGCCGGTGCGGGCACCGCCACCAGCTCCCTCACCACCAGGGCCGTCTGGGCCGCGGCCCCCGAGGACGTCCGCAAGGCCGCCTTCGACGGACTGCCGTCACCCGAGCAGAACATCGAGCAGGCCAAGGCGCTGATCAAGGAGGCGGGCGCCACCGGCAAGACGGTCACGATCGCCACCAGCGCGATCGGCCAGGACGTGTCGCTGCTGGCCACGGCGGTCCAGGCGGCGGGGAGCAGGATCGGGCTGGACGTCCGGCTGAAGACCATCGCGCCGAACGCCTTCACCGCGCTGTTCACCGACCCCCAGGCGCGCGAGGGCCTGGACATGTTCCCCGAGACGTACTACGAATCCATCACCGATCCGATGGACCTGCTGGGCAACTTCCAGACCGGGGCGTTCCAGAACTACGCCGGCTACAGCGACCCGGCCTACGACGAACTCGTCACCAAGGCCCGGGCGGAGTACGACCCGGCCCGCCGGACGGCGACGGCCGCCGAGCTGCAGAAGAAGGCCGCCGACCAGGTCCTGTGGATCCCGGTGGCCGAATGGCCCACGGCGGTCTTCCTGAACAAGCGGATCACCGGCGCTCCCACCACCATCTCCTACCTCTACCAGCCCTGGGCGGCCGACGTCGGGGCGGCCGCGCGATGAGCTTCCTGAGATTCGCCCTGCGGCGGCTGTCCGAGATGGCGGCCACCCTGTTCGGCGCCTCGTTCGTCATCTTCGGCGCCGTGTACCTGGCGCCCGGCAATCCGGCGAGCTTCCTGCTCGCCGGGCGGTCGGCCTCCCCGGAGGCGCTGCGGGCGATCAACGCCCAGTACCACCTGGACGAGCCGTTCGCGGTGCAGTACCTGCGCTGGCTCGGCCAGGTGGTCCAGGGCGACTTCGGGCGCTCGATCACGTACCGCACCGACGTGTCCCGGCTGCTGGCGGACCGGCTGCCCAGCACCCTGCTGCTGATCTCCATGGCGTTCGTGCTGGTCCTGGCGGCCGGCCTGCTGCTGGGCTGGATCGGCGCGGTCCGCGGCGGCGCCGCCGATTCGACGATCCTCTTCACGACCACCTTCGCGATCGGCACCCCTTCGTTCGTGGCCGCGGTCCTGCTCCAGGGCCTGTTCGCGGTGAAACTGCACTGGTTCCCCACCGGGGGCACGGGCGAGGGCCTCGGCGGGATGCTGTGGCACCTGACGCTGCCCGCCGTCGCGCTCGCGCTCTACCTGATCGGGATGCTCGCCCGCGTCACCCGCGCCGCGATGCTCGAAGTCCTCGGCCAGGAGCACGTCACCGTGGCCCGCAGCCGCGGGGTCGCCGAGCACCTGGTGGTCCGGCGGCACGTGCTGCGCAACGCCCTGGGCACCGTGCTCACCACGGGCGGGCTGATCGTCTCCACGCTGCTGGTCACCACCGTCCTGGTCGAGTCGGCCTTCAGCGTGGGCGGCATCGGCCAGCTGCTCGAACTGTCCACCACCACCAAGGACTTCCCCACCGTGCAGGCCATCTCCCTCATCATGGTCGCCCTGTTCATGACCGTGAACCTCTTCGTCGACCTCCTCCATCCGCTGGTCGACCCCCGGGTCGCCCTCGGCCCCCGGAAGCAGGCCGCATGAGCACCGCCACCCTGCTGCGCCGGCCCGGCCTCGCCCGGATCCGCGGCACCCGCGCCCCCCTGTCCGCGCTCTGCCTGGGCTTCGTCGCCCTGGTCGTCCTCGTCGCCCTGCTCGCCCCCTGGATCGCCCCGTACGACCCGAACACCGTCGATCTGGGCAACGCCCTGGCCGGGCCGTCCGCCGAGCACCTCCTCGGGGTCGACGCCTCCGGGCGCGACACGCTCTCCCGGCTGGTCCTGGGCGCCCGTACCTCACTGCTCGGACCGCTCGGGGTGGTCGTCTTCTCCACCCTGGCCGGCGTGGCCATCGGGACGGCCGCCGCCTGGCGGGGCGGCTGGCTGGACTCCGTCCTGTCCCGCAGCACCGAGCTCGTCTTCGCCTTCCCCGGCATGCTGCTGGCGATCCTGATCGTCTCGGTCTACGGGGAGGGGCTGATGGCGCCGGTGATCGCGCTGGCGATCGCGTACCTCCCGTACGTCAGCCGGCTCACCCGCTCCCTGGTCCTCGCCGAGCGCGAGCGCCCGTACGTGGAGGCCTACCGGGTGCAGGGGCACTCGGGGCTGCAGATCTGCCTGCGCCATGTCGTCCCCGGGGTGGCCCCGGTCGTCCTCGCCCAGTCCACGGTCAACTTCGGCTACGCCCTGATCGACCTGGCCGGCCTCTCCTTCCTCGGCCTGGGCGTACCCGCCCTGACGCCCGACTGGGGCCGCATGGTCTTCGACGGCAAGACCGCCGTCCAGTCCGGCTACCCGCTCGCGGCGATCGTGCCGTGCGCGGCCGTCATCCTGACCGTGGTCGCCTTCAACGTCGTCGGCGAGCGCCAGGCCGACAAGGTCGCCAGGAGGGACCGTTGAACCTTCCCGATTCCCCGGACACGCCGGCGACTTTGGCCACCCTCGACATCCGGGGGCTGCGCCTGCGGCTCCCGGACGGTGCCAGGCCCGTCCTCGACGGCGTCGACCTCACCGTCGCCGCGCGGGAGACGGTGGCCCTGGTCGGCGAATCCGGCTCCGGCAAGACCCTCACCTCCCGCAGCGTGCTGGGGCTGCTGCCGGCGGGTGCCGAGGCGGAAGGGTCCGTACGGGTCGTGGGCGACGACGTCCTCGGCATGAGCGCCGGTCAGCTGCGGATCCTGCGTACGAGCACGGCGGCCATGATCTTCCAGGACCCGCGGGCCGCCATCAACCCCATGCGCCGCGTCGGTGACTTCCTCACCGAGAGCCTTCGCCTGAACGCCCGGATGAAGAAGGAGGCCGCGCAGGCGCGGGCGGTGCGGATGCTGGAGGCGGTCGGCCTGTCGGCCGCCGCGCTGCGGAAGTACCCGGGACAGCTCTCCGGCGGCATGCTGCAACGGGTCATGATCGCGGCGGCCCTGATGGGCGACCCGGCGCTGATCCTCGCCGACGAACCCACCACGGCGCTGGACGTCACGACGCAGGCGGAGGTGGTGGCGCTCCTCGGCGAGCTGCGCGAGGCCTTCGGCACCGGCCTGCTCTTCGTCACCCACGACCTCGGGCTCGCCGCGGCCATCAGCGACCGGGTGTACGTCATGTACGCGGGCCGGATCGTCGAAACGGGCCCGGCCGAGGAGCTGTTCGCGCGGCCGCGCCACCCGTACACGGCCGCGCTGCTCGAATCGACCCCTCGCCTGGACGCGCCGCGGGGCCGGCTCGCCGCGATCGAGGGCAGGCCGCCGAGCCTGCGCGAGGAGGTGACGGGGTGCCCGTTCGCGGCGCGGTGTCCGTACGCGACCGACCTGTGCGGCCGGGAGGCGCCGGGGCTGCTGCCGCCGGCGGGCGGCCTGCCGGGCCACCTCGCCTCCTGCCACCACACCGACCGGGCTCGCGGCGAGGGGCCCGGCGAGCAGGGCGGGTCCGGCCGGTCCCCCGCCCGGAAGGAGAGCCACCGATGAGGAAGACCGTGTTGGAAGCCGTCGGCCTGCGTCGGGCCTACGGGCCCGTACGGGCGGTGGACGACGTCTCGTTCCGGCTGGCCGAAGGCGGTTCGCTCGGCATCGTCGGCGAATCGGGCTCGGGAAAGACGACCACCGCCCGCATCGTGGTGGGTCTGGAGCACGCGGACGGCGGAAGCGTCCTGGTCCACGGCCGGGACCGGGGCGATCACGCGCGGGCAGCCGTGCGCGGCAAGGCGCAACGCCTCGCACGGGCCCGGGAGGTGCAGATGGTCTTCCAGGACCCGTTCCTGTCCCTCGACCCGCGCACGAGCGTGGGCGGAGCGCTCCGCGAAACGCTGCGGCTGCACTTCCCCGACGCCGATCACGCCCGGCGGATCGCCGAGTTGCTCGACCAGGTGGGCCTGGGGGCCCGGGAGGCGGACGCGCTGCCGCGACGGTTGTCGGGCGGGCAGCGCCAGCGCGTGGCGATCGCCCGGGCGCTGGCGGTGGAGCCCGCCGTCCTGGTGCTCGACGAGGCGGTGGCCGCCCTGGACGTGTCCGTACAGGCGCAGATCCTGAACCTTCTCGCCGATGTCCGCGAACAGACGGGAATCGGTTACCTGTTCATCACCCACGACCTCGGAGTCGTGCGCTGCGTGACCGACGACGTCGTCGTCATGCGGCACGGCCGGATCGTCGAGGCCGGCCCGACCGCGCGGGTCCTGGCCGCGCCGGAGCATCCGTACACCCGGCTGCTGCTGGAGTCCGTGCCCCGGCCGGGCTGGGATCCGCAGGGCATCGCGGCGGCGCGCCGGGCCCTGTGAGAGGGGGCGCGGCTCAGGGGTGGCGGCGTACGGCGGCCTCGGCGAGGCCCGCGACGAGGATGCGCACGGTGGCCTCGGGGTCGACGCCGGAATCCAGGGACTGGAGGGCGGCGAGCCCGTCGGCGGCGGCGGCCAGCGCCGTTCCCGGCGGAACGGGGTCGAAGGCGCCGGCGTGCTCGTCCGCCAGCACCTGGAACAGCCGTACGAAGCACTCCCGCCAGCGCCGGTAGTCCCCGTCGACCGCGGCCCGGACCCGGTCGTCGTTCAACGCGAACCAGTGGAGGGCGGAGTGCAGGCGTGAGAGGTCCGGGCCCTCGGGCTGCGTGAGGAGTCCGATCACGCGCTCGGCACGCTCGGCGAAGGAGCCGGGGCGGTCGACCGCGGCTTCCATCGGGCCGATCCACTCGGGGCCGATGTCCTCGACCACGGCCACGATCAGGGCGGTGCGGTCCTGGAAGTGGTAGTGGCACATCCCGTGCGAGATCCCGCAGAGCGCGGCGACGTTGCGGGTGCTGAAGCGGGCGAAACCCTCGCCGGCGAGCAGGGTACGGGCGGCGGCGATCAGCCGCGCGCGGGTCTGTTCGCCCTTCGCGGACGTACGGGCGGTGCGGGTGGTGCGGGACGGAGCGGGCGGCCGCCCGCCCTCGGCTCGTGCTGCCAGTTCTGCTGCCACGGCGTCACTCTAACGACCCCGCGTCCGCACCGGCGTCAGAACGATCAAGCAGCATCAACATCGTTCATTTCCAGGTGAGTTGGTGCGTTCCAAATTATTGACCGAGCGCTCGGTCAGTAATACGTTCCGGGCCAGTCGGTGGAGCGATCCACCCCCGGCCGATCGGAGAACAGTGATGAACGATCACGCTGCACCCCAGGACCCCTCCCCCGGCAGAACGCCGCAACGGACCCTGGACCGGAGGGGCTTCCTGACGGCGGCGGGCCTCGCGGCCGCCGGCGCCGCACTGGCGGTGGCGGGCGGCGAGGCCTTCGCGGCCACCCGCCCCTCGGCGCGGCCGGCGGCCGCCGGCGGCTACGCCGTCCCGCTGGACACCGTCCGGCACACCCGCACCTGGATGGCCTGGCCCGACAGCTCGGCCATCTGGGGACGGCAACTGGCGGGCGTTCAGGCCAACATCGCCCTCATCGCGAAGACCATCGCCGCGTACGAGCCGGTGGTCATGTGCGCCAACCCGGCGAGCGTCTCGAAGGCGAGGAGCGCCTGCGGATCCGGCGTCACGGTGATCGGCTCGATCCCCGTCGACGACTGCTGGATGCGCGACAGCGGCCCGGTGTTCCGTACGAACGGCGCGGGCGGACTCGACACGGTCGGCCTCAACTTCAACGGCTGGGGCAACCAGCAGACCCACGCGAAGGACGCCCTGGTCGCCTCGCGCATCGCGGCCTACGCCGGGGTCCCCTTCACCGCCGCCGCCTTCGTGGGCGAGGGCGGCGCGGTGGAGACCGACGGCGCCGGCACCCTCATGGCCACGCGCAGCAGCATCATCAACCCCGACCGCAACCCCGGCCTGACCCAGTCGCAGATCGAGGCGGCGATGTGCAGCGCCTTCGGCGCCTCCAAGGTGATCTGGTTCAAGGGGGTGCTCGGCCGCGACATCACCGACGACCACGTCGACGCCACATCACGCTTCCCGGCCCCGGGCCAGGGGATGGTCCAGATGCCGCTCGCGGGCGACACCGACCCCTGGTCGAACGACGCGCGCCAGCAGTACCAGATCCTTTCCACCTCCACCGGAGCCCAGGGCAACCCCATCGCGGTCACCAGGCTCCAGGGCCCCGACTACGGCCGGATCCGCTCCACGAACCCCGACTTCGTCGCCGCGTACGCCAACTACTACGTGTGCAACGGCGCGGTCATAGCTCCCCAGTTCGGCGACTCCCGCGCCGACACCGGAGCCAAGTCCACCCTCCAGCGCCTCTTCCCGGGCCGCACGGTCGAACAGCTCAACATCGACAGTCTCGGCGCGGGCGGCGGCGGAATCCACTGCGTCACCCAGCAACAGCCCGTCCCGTAACCCCTCCACGGCAGAGGGGGTGCCCCGGTGGAGGAAACCACCGGGGCACCCCGCGGTCAGGCGCTGAGTCATGGCGATGTCATGGCGAGAAATCCCCGTGCCCGGAAAGCACGCGCCAGCGACGACACCGCCCAGGCTGTCGTCCTCGTACGGGAACTCGCCGAGGGCGGCGGCGCCGTCGAACAGGACCGTCTCGCCCTGAGCCTCGCCGATGCCTACGCCGCCGACACGCACCGCGGCTACGGGGCGTCGATGCACGACGTACTGCGCCGCATCGGCGCCGGCGAGTCCTGGCGGGAGGTGGTGGCCGGACAGTTCTGCGGCCAGGGCTCCTGGGGCAACGGCGCGGCCATGCGCGTCGCCCCGCTCGGCGCCTGGCTCGCCGCCGACCTCGACGCCGTGGCCGAGCAGGCCGCCGCGCAGAGCGCTGTCTCGCACCACCACCCGGAGGCCGCCACCGCGGCCGTCGCGGTCGCCGTGGCCGCGGCGCCGGCCACCCGCAGCCGGGGCGGGCCCGCCCCGGCGCGCCCGGAGTTCCTCGGGGCCGTCGCCGAGCGGCTCCCTGACGGCGACGTCCGGTCCGGGGTCCGGATCGCCGCCCGGATGTCCCCGCACGCCTCGGTCCGCCACGCCGCGAAGGTGCTGGGCTCCGGCTACCGGATGTCCGGACCCGACACCGTCCCGTACGCCCTGTGGTGCGCGGCGGGCCACCTCGACGACCTGCACGAGGGCCTGTGGTCCACCGTCGCCGGCCGCGGTGACATCGACACCACCTGTGCCGTCGCGGGCGGGGTGATCGCCGCACGCACGGGGGTCACCCCCCTCCCACACGCCTGGCACGCCGCCCGCGAACCCCTGCCCGCGGACGTCCTGGAGTAAGGACCGGCAGCGGGGCCGATCCGGCCTCCTTGTGACCACAGACGCTAGGTGTCCCCAGCCCATCCGATTGACCTGTACTTATGCCAACCAGCTTCGGCACCAGGTGGCGCTGTCTACCGAGGGTTCTTGGCACATCGGTACACACACTCGGGCCCTCCGGCCGCGGCGCTGACCAAGACGCTTCTTCCCCCCTCCAGCAGCGCAAGATGCGCACTCGCCCGCTTCGTCGCTCCCGACTCCTTCCCGGACTGCTGCTGGATCATTCCCTCGAAAGCGCGCCCGCGGTGCCTTGATTACCGACGCGGCTGCCAGGGGTGCACATCGCGGGGCCCTTCGTCCAGCCGCTCGCGTACGCCGCCTCGCTCCGTCACGTACGGGTCCTCGGCCGCTCGTGGTCAGCGACTGCGGGGCTGAGCCCTGAAAGACACCCCGCCGGAATGCCTCCGTGAAGCGCTCCCTCAAGGCTGCCGGGGCGCCTACCACAGGCCGGGCCACTCACTTCTCGGTGTGATGAGACGAGTTGCGAAAGTCAGAAGACAATCACGATGCTCTTCGCAATTTCCACCGCACTCATGGCATGTAAGGCGGAGACGTGGCTCCTCAGACCCTGCTTCTCGATCGCGAGCCAGTCTGCGCACCGCGGGCAACCAACCCATGGTCGGACACATCGACACTGCATGATCTCGCGCGAGTGCACGACATTTCGGCTGATGCTTTCAGCCAGCTGGTCATGCGGTCGGATTGGACTGCCCGGTGGACGACGGCCTGGCGCTTTGGGAGGACGGCGACCGACTACGCCGTTGAGGACCTGTGCGAGGTCGACATGACCTCCAGCGTTCCCGTGCGCCGCTTCACTTGGCGAACCGATCAGTGGCATCGTCCGGGCCTTGGCTATCTGGTCAGCACTGGCCGCCACCATGGCTTCGAGAGCTTCGAGGAGGAACTCCTCCTTCTGGCAGCGGACTTCTCAGGATCCCTAGTGGAGGCTCTCGCCCAACCGTTCCGTCTGCGCTTCCAGAGCGTTAACGGGAGCATCGCGCACATCCCGGACTACCTTCTGCTCACCGACGGAACGCCGTGGCTGATCGACGTGCGGCCGGCGGAGCGGATCGAAGCCGAGGACGAGGTGAAGTTCGCCGCTGCGGCGGAGGTCGCCCTGGTGGCCGGGTGGAACTACTCAGTGGTTGCTGGTTGGCACGACCACGTAGTGGGCCTGATCGACACCCTCTCGGCCGGACGAAGGCCCATGAGCGACCCGTTGCGGGTGCAGGAGCAGCTGCTTCTAACGGCCGAGGACGGTCCACAGCCATTTGGGAACCTGGTGCAGCGCTGCAGCCTGGAAGGCCAGCCGTGAGCGAGCCCGTTAAGCCTCGCAGAGCTGCCGTCGCCTCGTTCCTGCCCGGTCCGCCGGTCGACCGGACCCGTGTGGAGGGCTGGCAGCGGTGGGTGCGTACCCGCGATCTCTTCGTGCCGGCACCCGTGCTCAGCATGGAGCAATACCTGCAGTTAACACCCCGTCGACGCCGCATTCACGACCTGCATCGGCTGGCCACCCACAGCAGCCTGCCCCTGCAGTCCACCCCGATGAGCGAGGCGGTGGACTGGCTGGTGAACGCACGGATCGAGGACGGCGCGTACAGCCACAAGGCCGGTATCCGGACCGGGGTCATGGTCAACGGCGGTGGCGCCCAGGGAAAGACGGAGACGGTCTGCGCGGCGCTGGCGGCATTCGAGGAAAACTGGCTGGAGGTGAACGAATACGTGAATCCGGAGGCCATGGCGGGCACCAGGGATTTGCTGGCGCCCGTCGTGTATGTACGTTGCCCTGTCCAGGCAACTCCTGTCTCCACCTGTCAGCGCATCCTCGACTTCTACGGCGAGGACTACAAGAACATGCGCCAAGCAGACCTGATCAGAACCGTGAACGCTGCCATCTATGCACACGCGACGAAAGCACTTGTGATCGACGACATCACACGCCTGAAGCTCCATCGCGAACGCGACCAGGATGTCTTGGACCTGCTGCTGGAAATTATGAGCATGTCCGTCACTCTCATCCTCGTAGGCGTGGGCATCCCCACCTCGGGGCTGTTACGGCGCGGCAGTTTCAATCCCGTCACCAAAGAATGGGTCATTCCCCCGGTCAACGATCGCGGACGCAGCCCCAATCCGTATGCTTCGACCCAGCATGAGCGTCGCTTCGAAATGATTGACCTGCAGCCGTTCAGTTACGACACGCCTGAGAAGATCGTCGCCTGGGTGAACCACTTGGCAGCCTTGGAAAGGAGCCTGCGCCTCCTCCACGACACTGAGGGTGTACTCACGTCAGGATCCATGCCGGAATATCTGTTCCAGCGCACCAACGGGGTGGTCGGTCTCCTGGAGAAGTTGGTGCAGCGCGGCTGCCGAGTCGCGATCGAGGAAGGCAGCGAGTGGCTGACCAAGGACCTGCTGAACCGCTGTGCTGTCAGTCCGACCGATCTTCCCGACCTGGATGCCGACTCCGGTGAGCAGCCGCTGATCCCACCGGTCAAGCCTTCGCCGAAGAAGAGACAGAGAAGCAGAAACACCGTCTACGACGACGCCGGGCCGACAGCGGAGTCCGCAGGATGACGCAACCGACCCCCCGTCCACTCGCACGCAGCCTCGATCCGCTGCCCGGCGAGTCCTTGGCCGGCTTTCTCCTGCGTCTCTCCTACCGAATGGGCGTCACTCCGCACCGCCTGGCGGTGCTGTGCGGTCTGACCTGTCGCAGCGACAGCATTCCCCAGGACCAGCTCCGCGGACTGAGCCCGGAAGCCGCCGGACAACTAGCCTCGGTCGCGCACCTGAGCATGCCGGAGGTTCAGGCGCTGACTCTCCAGGAACTCACCAAGACCTACCCACCGCTGGCCAAGCTCCGTACCGGCAGAGCGGACATCGGCTCCACGTCGCATATCAACTGGGCCACGAATCCCGACAGCCGCTACTGTCCTGCCTGCCTGCACGGGGACGGCAGTCCTGTCCAACGGGCGTTCGGTGGCGCCTGGCAACTTTGCTGGTACCTGCCCGTCACGTTCGCCTGCACCCAGCACTCGTGTCTTCTGGAAAGCGCCTGCCCGCACTGCGCACAGCCACTCAGCGGACGCATCCTCCGGCGATATAGCCTCGTCCGAATCCCCCATGTCTCCGGCCTCCACCCATCCCAGTGCCGCAACCCGGCTCCCGGACCACCACCCAAACCTCGGGCTCGCGCCACGCCATGCGGCGCACGGCTGGATGCCCGCGATGACGCCGCCACCCCGTTGCCACCACCGGACCTACAGCGGGTCCTCGGTCTCCAACACAACCTGAACCTAAGGCTGATGCCGGGCCGGCTGCAGGGTGCGGCCGAGGAAGAGGCACCGGAGACCTACTTCACCGACCTGATCACCACCGCACGCCTGATCACACTGAGCTGGCCCATGGGCGCCACATTCGTGCCCTCCACCACACTCATGGACCTCGTGGACGAATACGCCACGCCCTACGTTCATAACCCAGCCCAACGCGGAGTTCAGATCCAGCGGAGCGCACCCCGAAGTACTGCACAGACCTCGGCCCTGCTGCTCGCAGCCGCGACCGTCCTCGGCGATCGGGACCTCGTACCCCTACGCGAGCGCATCGAGCCGCTCACCCGGGAGGTACACCGCCGCTCGGCCTCCATTGGCAACAAGCTCCTGAAAGACAGCCATGCCTCGGCCACGTTGCTCCGTGCCACCGCACCCCGCATCTACGGGTTCCAGAAACGCTCCACGTCGCGGGTCTGCTCGCAGTCTTTCCATTTCCGCGCCTCCGAGATCCCTCCCCTCCTTCCTGAGGACTGGTTTGACACATACTTCAAGCCTCTGCTGCACCAGCTGCCCCCGATGACCACTATCCTGGAGCGCCATCTGCGGTGGGCCGCCTCATTCAGGCTGACCGAATTGATCTGCGGTGGTACCTGGCGAGCATGCGCGGAAACCCTCGGCATTCCTCGAAGCAGCGCCAGCCGGACCATGAACGTATTGGGGAAAGAACTGACGGACCCTGGCCTTTGGCTGGTATTCGAGAATGTGGTCGACGAGGTCGCGCACTACCTGAACGCACAGGACCGTCGCATCAACTACGCCCGCCGGCGCCTTTCAACGGCAGACTGGCGTCTTTCGCCCGAAATTTGGATGACATTGTGCGAGGGGATCCCCGGCCTCGAACAACGTCAGGCGACCGGGGACCCTCAAGTCGGCGAAGCCGTGATCTGGTGCGTGGTCAATGAGTCCAGCTACCTTCACAGCCCGGCGGTAACTCAACGCCGCTCCACTTCGCCCTCTCCGCATCGGCTGACCGAACAGGCCGGGCTATTCGCGAACAGGAAACAACGCAGGCCTTCCTACGTCGCTCTGCGCCAGCGGCTCGTGGCCTATGCCACACAGCTCGCCCGAGCCTGTGACGACGGGGCGGACTTGCGATTCGAAGTGCTGAGCCGGGTTACCCCGTGTGCCACACGCACGCTTGATCCTATCCGTTGACAACACGTCCGCTCGCGCGGGGCCTAGCTCCATTGCCGGAAGAGTCTCTGCCGGGTCTAATCCTGCGACTGGCCTACCGCCTGGATCGCTCACCTGCCAGAATCGCCACGCTGTGCGGTCTGAGCCACTTTCAGCATCGGCTTCCTGCCCAGTACCTCTTGACCTTGCCTTCAGAGGCTGCCAAGTCTCTTGAAGAAACCGCATCTTTACGCGACGGTGAGGCCGATTCACTCACCCTGTCAGCCATGGCAAACTCCTACGCACCGCTGGCTGCCCTGCGTCTGGACGACAGTCGCAATTTGAGCTCTGCTCGACGTACTTGGGCCCTCAGCCTGTCCAGCCGCTACTGTCCTATCTGCCTGACCGGGGACGGGAGTAATGTCCAGAACGCGTACGGCGGCCCGTGGAAACTGCGCTGGCATCTCCCGGTCTCCTTCGCATGCACTGCCCACCGTCGCCTTCTGGAGCAGGGGTGTCCGCAGTGCGGAGGTCGTCAGAACCTGCCCTCGAATACCGAGCGCCAAGGGCTCATCACACAGCGCGCGGTCACTGGCATACACCCCGCACAGTGCCGCCACCTCGTCTCCAGGCCTGCCGATACCGGCAGCCAGACACTAGTGTGTGGAGCACGTCTTGACCGGGTGGCTTGTGCGGGCACG
This sequence comes from Streptomyces sp. NPDC051582, assembly GCF_040681715.1. Lineage (NCBI taxonomy): Bacteria > Bacillati > Actinomycetota > Actinomycetes > Kitasatosporales > Streptomycetaceae > Streptomyces > Streptomyces sp. NPDC051582. The sequence continues at coordinate 90,080 of NZ_JBFAZJ010000011.1, read as the reverse complement.
AGACCGGACAGCGACCTCGACATTATGCTCGGACTGCAGGGTCGTATCGACCGATACCTAATGCCCAGGCAGTCACCAGCGACAAATGAAGAGTACTCGGCATCAGAGCAGTACTTCTTTCCCGACCTGATCGCTGCCGCTCAGCTGATCCGGCTCAGCTGGCCTGACAGCGCACGCTTCGCCGCCTCAACGGCCCTCGCCGACCGGATTGCCGAACACGTGGCCATTTGGACCACTCTCCGCGACAGGTGCGGACCGGGCAAGCGGGTTCGTGACGCGTGGGCCGCGCCCGAAGACCCGGCCGAGTGCGGAGCACTTCTGCTTGCTGCGGAAACCCTGCTCGGCGATCGGGGCCAAGACGGTACAGCCCTGCGCGAGCGGATCCAGCCCCTCGCCGACACGGCGTTCATGCGTAACGGGGCAAATATCGGGGCGGCCTTCCGGCGCATGGAAGTCTCCACAGATCTGGCAAAGGCCCTCGTCCGGAGATCCCTAGGCTTTAACCGCGCTGGCGGCCACCCCCACGCCGGACAACTCCTTCCGTCACGCAAGTGTCATTTCGGAATCGGGCATGTACCTGCCCTGTTGCCGGAGGCATGGCTCGGCGCGCACTTCACTGAGCTCGCATCCCAGAAGAACATCAAGAGTGTCTGGAATCTACGGCACCTACGCCGAGTTGCTTCGCTAAAGCTCGTCGAAATGGCCGGCGGCGGAACCTGGCCACAATGCGCCACGACCCTGGGAATTCCTCGAATCACCGCCGAGCGTAGTTTGACCGTAATCAAGCGAAGCCTGCTGCCCGGCGACCTCTGGCCGCTGCTCGACGTGGCGGTCGAGACTGTTGCCAAGGAATTGGACACGACCACGCTACGCGTTGACTTCGCCGCGCGCCGGCGAACGCTGAGCACTTGGCAGATCCCAGCGGATGATCTCGAAGCGCTGACTGCCGGCCTGGCCCACCTCGCCAAGGTGGATTCCCTCTTGATTCAGGCCGTTGTATCTGCGCTCGTGTGGGCTCGCGTCACCCAAGGGGACTACCTGCACAGCCCGACGGTCGAGGCACTTCGCCAAGCACAGCAAACCACCAGGCGACTGGTCGCCGCCATCGGACAGTTGCAGACCCCGAGCAACCGCAGAGGAGCCAGGCTCCGCTTCCTCCTGCGCATCAACGACTACGCTGATGGCCTCGTTCCGGGACCATAGGCGCCCCCGCTGCGACGCCGGCTTTGTTGAGAGTCCGCTCGAACTCGGGAGACTCGCGCTTCGTCGAGCGGCCACCAGGATTCCGGCCGCGCGGAGCACGGTGAACGCTCCCTCACCATCAACGGGATGTTGTACAAGCGCAGCGGCACCAGCGGTCGCGGCTACGCCACAGTCACCGGGGTCGGGGATGACCAGCTGACGTCCTGCATGTCCGAGGTGATCGACCACGACATTGCTACTCCCTTCCCGTGCAGTGCACGCAGCGCGTGCGGGAACGACACTGCCGGGAGCGCGCAGCAGCGGGCTAGTTGCTCGAGCTCGGCAACACCGGTCCTCGCTGTGGGCGGCACATGTGCCGCCAACACGAGTAGGAGCAGCTCTTCCGAGGCCGATGCGCCCAGGTGCCGTGCCTCTGCAGTCGTTCGCAACGCCCAGTCGGCGGCGCGAGCGCGGTCGGTCCGCCCTGGACTCTGCACGAGCGCCACGCCATCGAGTACTTGAGCCTCCACAGCAGAACTGCGCTTGGCTCCCGACCAGCATCCGGACCATCGCAGCCATCCCTCGAACTCAAGCTCCCGCCACAAACTCACACGGCTGTGCACACCCATCCCCCGCAAGAGACCTCCAGGGAGCCGCACTCCTCCCGCCCGCGAAGCACGTAGCGCAAATTGCACGGCCACCAGACGGGCATGCGCGCCCACAGCCGGATCCAACGCCGAGGCCAGGTAACTGAGTAGGTAGGCCACCCGCCGCCGCTGCGCGTCACCATGCCGGTACCCGGCCGGAACCGTGGCGCCGGGCCTGAGCGAGGGCCGGACCGCCAGAACGGTCGAAGGGATAACCGCGGCCTGTTCCGTCGCCCGAGCGCACGCCAGGCACGCCTCGGCCAGTGTCCAGCGGCGCCCGCCTTCACTTCTGACGAGGACGAGCTCGAGGGCTCCATGACACCCACGACGGCTGCGGTGCCAACGGCAACCCTGCTCGGAGCATCGGCAGACCCGCAGGTGCTGCGGCAGAGCCTCTCTCCGGGCATGCTCCGCCAGATGCCCGAAGGCCGCGGACCGCACGTCTCGACCGGCACTGTTCACGCTGCCGCAGCTGTGACAGCTGAGGACCGGCCCATAGTCGCCGGGCCGGATGGCCACGGACCACACCTGCTTCATCACACTTCTCCTCCTCCCAAACCCCGAACGCCGGCGCGCGCACCAGCAGAACGCTCCGCAGCAACGTCACGGCTGCGCGGATCCTGCCAAATAGGGCAGAGGTCTGCACTGACAGATGTGGGGGCGAAACCGTGCGATAGCCAGGTGACGATCTTTCCGCCGGACCCGAACCTTGAGGCCCTCCGCTTGGAGCTGTCTACGACGGCGATCGACTGTCCGCTTCCATCGATGCCTTGACGCACGCCCAGCACGACCTGCAGATCCGTCGTGAGGAACGATGCCTTGCCGTCGGCCTGTGGGACCAAGAGGCGCAACACCTCGACTGGCAATACACGGCCGTAGCGCAACGCGCCCAGGAAGCCCGGAAGGAGTTTCAGCGACGCCGTACGGAGGACCTCACCGCCGCCGGGGTCCTGCCCGGACTCCCGGCCACGGATGATCCGAGAGAGCAGGCGCTCCTCTGGCTCGCCCAACATCTCGAACCGCAATTTCGCCAGCTGTTCACCGAATACGCGGCGGCCGCCGGGTTGCCACCGGAAGCGTCAGCGGCCGTCCGGACCAGACGCGGCGCCATCGAGCGTGCCACGGCACGTGGTCTGATTCACGCTCCCCTCCATGGGGATGCCCTACACGTCCACAGCATGAGCGAGGGCGAGTTCCGGCTCCGCGTGCTTCACGATGCCAGTACGCAGGCCGACCGCGATGACGCCCTCTGTCATCCGCTCCTCCTGCACCGCTGGCGCCAGCATCTGAAGCAGCTCCAGACTGATGTGGCACCGGGTGCACTCAGCTCCTCTGCTCAAAACCTCGCTCCCCTGGCCTGGGAGGAGTTGCGCCCACAGTCGCTCCACGAGGTGAGAGAACTGATGGGCCGACGGCGCCTCCTCGGGAACCTGCTCCAGCGGTACGGGGAGAACCGGCGCCTTCGGTATGCCGTACACGATGCCATCAGCATCGCCGAGCATGCTCATCCCGAAAAGCCGCTCCTTATGGCAGCGGCGCGCGACGCCCGCGAGGAGCTCGGCCGTCGGCACCCCGATCTCTATAAACTCATCCGGAATCTCCTCGAACCACATCTGACGCGGTACGGACGACTGCGGCTACGGGGCGCTCAAGACAGACAGCAAGTGCGTGGACAAGTCATGCTGGCGCTCCTGGAATCATAAAGGGCCGCAGCGCCTCCGAGGCAGGTCCGATGCTGATCCTCCCGTGCTCAGCGTCCGCCTACTCGGTCGCGGTCATGCTCAGAGGGCTGGAGGGCGGCCTGTGGCGCGTTGCCAGTCCCGGTAAGCGGCAACGGCTGTGGGAAGCGTGGGGAAGATGCGCTCCGGGCCGACCTTTGCTGTCAGGCCATAGACGTCGAGGGGGTGGCGCAGGTCCTGCTTGACGCGGGCGAGGGCGAACACGATCTCCTGTTGAGCGAGTTCGGAGCGCAGGGCCTCGACAGCGTCGAGGGCCGTGATGTCGACCTCGACGTTCGCTTCGGTGTTCAGGACGAACCAGTGCACCGGTTCGTCCTGAACCGTCACCGATGCCATGGCCCGGCGGCGGAAGTCCTCGGCGTTGGCGAAGAACAACGGGGAGTCGTAGCGGTAGATGAGGAGACCGGGAATGGTGCGCGCGGTCGGGTAGTCGTCGATGTCGTGCATGCCGGCCAGTCCGGGCACCATGCCTTCGACCGCATCGTGGGGGCGGGCGACTCTCATGAGCAGTTCGGCGACGGAGAGCGCCACGGCAAGGAGCACGCCGTACAGGATGCCGAAGGCAAGGACGCCCAGACCGCAGCCGAGCGCGAGCAGGAACTCACGGCGTCGGAAGGCCGCCAGCCTGCGGAACTCGCCCACCTCGATCAGGCGTACGGCGGCGTAGACGACGATGGCGCCGAGGGCGGCGGACGGGGTGTGGGCCAGCAGTGGGCCCAGGAAGAGCAGTACGGCGGCCACGCATACGGCGCCGACGAGGGAGTACGCCTGGGTGCGGGCGCCGGCGGAGTCGGCGAGAGCGGTGCGGCTGGCGCTGCTGCTGACAGGGAAGCCGTGCAGGACGCCGGCGCCGAGGTTGGACACGCCGAGCGCCAGTAGTTCTCGGTTGGCGGCCAAGGGGTGCGGATCGTCGTGCCGGGCGAAGGCGCGCGCGGTCAAGACGACGTCCGAATATCCGACGAGGAGCACTCCGACTGCCGGTAGGACCAAGTCGGCGTAGTCGGACGGATCGGGCAGGGCGAAGCCCGGGAGGCCGGTCGGGACTGCTCCGATGACGTTGATTCCGTGGTTTTCGTCGAGGGCGAAGCCCGCCACCGCTGCCGTGGCGAGCGCCAGCACGACGAGAGGCCCGGGCAGCGGTCGGCACAGGAGGGGCAGAGCGAACAGAAGGGCGAGGCATCCGCCGGCGAGCAGGGCGGTGGGCCAGTGCACGTCACCGAGGTGGTGGAGGAACGAGAACAGCTGGGGAAAGAAGTGCGATCCGCTGCTGGTGGTTCCGGTCAGGCGGGGAAGCTGGTCCACGATCATGATCAGGGCGACGCCGGCCAGGTAGCCGACGAGCACCGGGCGGGAGAGGAGATCCGCGAGGAAGCCCAGCCTCACGGCCCAGGCGACGAGGCTGAGCAGGCCGACCACGACGGCCAGGGCCGCCGAGAGCAGCGCGTAGCGCGCGGGGTCGCCGGCCGCCAGCGGGCCCACGGCCACGGCGGTCATGAGGGCGGTGGTTGATTCCGGTCCTACGGACAGCAGACGGGAGGACCCGCTGAGGGCGTAGAGGACCATGGCGGGGAGGGCGGCCCAGAGCCCGGCGACCGGCGGGAGGCCGGCAACGCCGGCGTAGGCCATGACCTGTGGCACGAGATATGCGGCGACCGTGATGCCGGCCAGTACGTCACCCCGGAGCCAGGAGAAGCGGTAGCCGTGGAAAGCAGGTGGGACCGCCACGGTCCATCCGCGCTTCGGCATGGCACCTCCGGAATTCCTGCGGGTGTGTGCCGCACCATCGTGACGTGCGGAGGGCGGTGTGGAGGCGAAGCGCGCGTGCGGGCGACGTTACGGGCTGCCCTCGCGCAAGCGGAAGCCCGTGATCAGGTCGGGGCGAATCCGGATCGCGCGCGATGCGCTGCCCACGGCCCAGGGCTCCAGGAGGCGCGCGTAACGTTCGATCTCGTCCGCGTCGGTGACAGCGGTGGCGTAGCCGGTGGCGACCACGCTCCAGCCCAGATGTTCACCCGGGTCGATGTCGTCGGCCTCGTAGGCAACGACCACGCCCGCACCCTGCTGGGTCGCGAGCAGCGCCGCCAGCGTCGATCCGTCCTGGACGCGGACGATGATGTCGCCAGCGTCGAGGACGTGGTTCACCGGGCGTACCGCCGGCAGTGCGTGACGGGTGAAGACGATCCTGCCCAGTTCGGCGGTGCCGAGCAGCTGCAGCGCCTCGTCAGTCCCGAGCTCTTCCATCTTTCGTCCCGGCACGCTGTCGGCAGGCGAAGCGGTGGTCGCACCGGCCGGGTGGCTCTTCATCGTGGTCGCCCTTCGTCGAGCGAGCAGGCGGGATCCGGATCGACGGCATGGCACGGGAGGTGAACACCCCGCTCACCATGCCGTGCCCGTTCCCGCATGTCGCGCGCCTGCCGGTCGGCCAGGGGTGAAGGCGTGAACGGACCGTCTGCTGCAAGGTTCTCCGCGCACTCCGATCTCGGACAGGGGCCGATCGGCCCCTGGACGGGACCACAGGGCCCATGCTCGGGACCGGTGGGAAGACCAAGACTGAAGACGGACTCGAACAGGAGGCCGTCCATGAGCACCCCTTCACCCACCCGTATCTCCGAGGCACTGCCCGCAGACTGCCGTTCCCGCCTGATGGAACTGGCCCGAGAGGTCAACTTCGCAGAAGGGACCCATCTCTTCCGCGAGGGCGGCCACGCCGACCGCTTCTGGATCGTCCGCTCCGGCACCGTGACCTTGGACGTCCATGTGCCAGGGCGGCGCGCCGCGGTCATCGAGAGCCTCGGCGCCGGCCAGCTGGTCGGCTGCTCGTGGCTCTTCAAGCCCTATTCCTGGCGCCTGGGCGCCGAAGCGATGACGCCCGTCCGCGCGTACGAGTTCGACGCGCAGCGCGTGCGGGCACTGATGGACGCCGACCCTGCCTTCGGTTCTGCCTTGGGCCACTGGGTCGGGCAGGTCCTTGCCAACCGGCTGCAGGCCGCCCGTGTGCGCCTTCTCGATCTGTACGCGCCCTACGGCAGCGGCAGCTTCCTCTGATCGTCCGTACGCCGAAGGAGCCGGTCATGCCCGCATCCCGCTACACCGTCAGTGATGTCATGACGCACACCGCCGTCGCCATCGGCCGCGAAGCTTCCTACAAGGAGATCGTCGAGCTGATGCACCAATGGGAGGTCAGCGCGGTCCCCGTCCTGGAAGGCGAGGGGCGCGTCGTCGGAGTCGTCTCGGAAGCGGATCTGCTGCCGAAGGAGGAGTTCCGGCGTACGGACCCCACCCTGCCTGATCAGTTGGAGGAAGCGTCGAAGGCCGGAGGGGTGCTGGCCGAGGAGCTGATGTCGAGCCCGGCGATCACCGTGCACCCCGACGCGCCTGTCGCCGAAGCTGCCAGGATCATGGCGCGCAAGCACGTCAAGCGCCTCCCCGTGGTGAACGCGCTCGGCATGCTGGAGGGCGTGGTCAGTCGCAGTGACCTGCTGAAGGTGTTTCTGCGGCCCGACGAGGAGCTCGCGGAGGAGATCCGCCAGAGCGTCCTCAGCGAGCTGGCACCCGGCGTGAACGCGGATTTCGGCGTCCAGGACGGCGTGGTCACCCTGCGCGGCCCGCTGCGGGACCGGGCCCTGGTGCCCCTGCTCGCACGGGCGATCCGCGCGGTCGAAGGTGTCGTGGACGTCCGGATGGAGCTGGACGGCGCCGTGGCCGCATAGTGCCGCCTCACGATTACGGGGTGTTTTGTGCGCCTTCCTGAGACAATTCGATGGGAAATGCGTCATTGGCACTGCACCAGGGGCGATCATGTCCGACGATCCGAATGCCTCCGCCGGAGCTCCGATCAGGGTGTTTCTCCTCGACGACCACGAGGTGGTCCGGCGCGGACTGCGGGACCTCCTTGACGCCGAACCGGACATCACCGTCGTGGGCGAGGCGGGCACGGCCGAGCAGGCACTGGCTCGCGGGCCTGCGCTGCGCCCGGACGTGGCCGTGCTCGACGTGCGGCTTCCCGACAGTGATGGCATCACCGTCTGCCGCGAGCTGCGCTCGCGCATGCCCGGCCTGGCCTGTCTGATGCTGACGTCCTTTGATGACGAGGACGCACTGCTGGACGCGATCATGGCGGGCGCCGCCGGGTACGTGCTGAAGCAGATCAAGGGCTCCGACCTGGTCTCCGCCGTACGGACGGTGGCGACCGGGCAGTCCATGCTCGACCCGGCCACCACCGCGCGCCTGATGAACTCCCTGCGGGATCCTGCGGTGGCGAAGGAACCGCAGGACGCCCGACTGGCGGCTCTCTCCGAACGCGAGCGGGCCGTCCTGGAACTCATCGGAGACGGCCTCACCAACCGGCAGATCGCCAAGCAGCTCTACCTGTCCGAGAAGACGGTCAAGAACCACATCTCACGGCTGCTGGGGAAGCTCGGCGTGGAGCGGAGGGTCCAGGCGGCCGTGATCGCCGCCCAGGTGCACGAGGACGGCACCGGGACGGCGAAGCAGTAGTGACGCCGGAGTCGGTCACTGCGGTGGTGGAACCAGGGGCACCTGCCACTCCAGGCGAGTGCCTCTCTTTCCGTCATCCCGCGCTGCGGCCTTCATCCGGCCGTTCAGTCTCTCCGCGCGTTCTGCGAGGTTTCGCAGTCCACTGCGCCTACCGCTGTCGGGCAGGCCGACACCGTCGTCGGTCACGGTGACGGTCAGGTTTCCGGCCGATGCGACGATCGAGACCTCCGCCTGCGTGGCCTCGGCATGGCGGGCGACGTTGGTGAGTGCCTCCCCCACCACGGCGAGGGCCTCGTCCGCGACCGCCGACGGTACGTCTGTGTCGATCAGGCCCTCCATTCGCAGGGCCGGGGCGAATCCGAGAGCTGCTGCGGCTTCGTCCATCGCTGTGACCAGCCGGGATCGCAGCTTGGACGTCTGCCCGGGGGTCTCGTGCTCACGGAGTCCGAAGATGGTGGAACGGATGATCTTGATGGTGGCGTCCAGGTCGTCCACGGCGCGCGCCAGGCGTTCGGACGCCTGGGGGTGGTCGACGAAGCGCTGGGCGCTCTGGAGGGTCATGCCAGTGGCGAAGAGCCGCTGGATGGCGAGGTCGTGGAGGTCGCGGGCGATGCGGTCGTGGTCTTCCAGCAGGCTCATCTGCTCGGCGTCGCGGCGCCGGTCGGCCAGCTCCAGTGCGAGGGCGGCCTGGCCGGCGAACCCCGGCAGCGCGGCGATCTCCGATCCGGCGAAGCCGGGGCGGCCGTGCCGGCGGGCGAGCATCAGGACGCCGCTGAGCTTTTCCTTCGTGCCGACGGTGACCGCCACGGCCGGGCCGAAGCCGGTCCACCTCTCGGGCTGGACGGTGACACGCTCATCGGCCGCCACGTCGGGGACCGCGATGAGTCCGTCGCGGGCCAGCGCGGCTTCGGCGAGGGTGCCCCGGGTGCTGGGCAGGACGATCCCGCGGTGCGCTTCCGCTCCCTCCCCCAGGGCAAGGGAGCCCCGCAGTTCACCAGCGGAGCCGAGCAGGTAGAAGACACCCATGTCCGCGCCGGTGATGTCCTTGGCCCGGTCCAGCATGCCCTCGAGGACCTCCTCCTCCGGCGCTCCGGAGAGCAGGGCGCTGGTGATGTCCGAGCTGGCCTCCAGCCAGCGCTCGCGCAGGCGTACCTCCGCGAACAGACGGGCGTTCTCGATGGCGATGCCGGCCGCGACGGCGAGGGTGGACAGGACCGCTTCGTCCTCGGCGTCGAATTCTGCTCCGCCGCGTTTCTCGGTCAGATAGAGGTTGCCGAAGACCTCCTCGCGGACCCGGATCGGGACACCGAGGAAGGAGTGCATCGGCGGGTGGTGCTCCGGGAATCCGTACGAGGCGGGATGCTCGGACAGCTCCGACAGCCGCAGTGGTTCGGGGTGGCGAATCAGCTCACCGAGGATGCCGTGGCCCGACGGCAGGTCCCCGATCCGTGCCCGGAGGCCGTCGCTGATGCCGACGGGCAGGAACTCGTCCAGCTTCTTGCCGTCCCCGATGACGCCTAGGGCCCCGTATTCGGCGTCCACGAGTACGACCGCCGCCTCGACGATGCCGCGCAGGACATGCGGCAGGTCGAGTTCCCGACCCACCGACATGACGGCCTCCAGGAGGCCGTTCAGCCTGTCCCGGGTACCCCTGACCTCGTCGATGCGTACCTGGAGCTCGTCGAGCAGCTCGTCGAGCCGCAGCCGCGGGACACCACTTCGGGCAGGCGGGTCACCAGCGCTCACGCCCCACCTCCGTACGGCAGCAATGATGAGAGGGCCAGCGCTTCCACGGTATCTCCGGCCGGAGGGCCTTCCCAGTCAGCAAGAGGCCGTTGCGCCGTTCGGCCTCTCCTCGTGCCGCGGCGGGCCGGTTTCGTCGTGCAGGTGCCGGACGTGGGCGTCGGGGCCGGGGAAGAACACGCTGGTGCGGCCGGTGTCGGACCAGCGCACGTCATAGGGCGGGGTGCCGTCGTCGTGGTGCAGGGCGACGACTTCGCCGTCACGGCCGGGCTTTCCGACCATGGGACCGCCGACGAGGATCTGGTCGCCCACTGCGGCATGGATGCCGTGCGCGTCCGCAGGTGAATACGTGTTCATGGTCATGCCTTTCGGTGGAATGCGCTCCGCAGGAGCCGGGCTGTGACGAATGCTGCGAGGGCTGCCGCAGTGGCCAGGGCTGCGCCGGCCCAGCCCACCGGCTGGGTGTCCAGCAGCGACTGCAGGGCGGGAACGTGCAGGGCAGCCATCGCGAGGAGGGCGGAGGCCGCCACGGCGGCGGGGAGGAAGAGGTTCTGGGTGGTGAGCAAACGGGCCCTCAGCCCCAGGGACACGCCCAGCTGGGCTCCGAGGAGGGACAGGAAGAGCACGCTCTGCCAGGGCAGGCCCATGCCACGCGCGCCGATGGCGGCGGTCAGGCTGAACACTGTCACGGCAGCGGCGAGGACGAGGAGGCGTTGCCACACGCCTGCGGCCAGAATGTGCTGTCCCGGCGGCCGGGGCGGCCGCCGCATCGCCGTGGGTGCTGCCGGCTCTGCGCCCATGGCCACGCCGGTGAGGCCGTGGGTGAGGAGGTTGATCCACAGGATCTGTCCCGCCCTGAGCGGGAGGGCCAAGCCGAGCAGGGGACCTGCCAGCATCACGAGGATCTCGGCCGTTCCGCCGGCCATGGCGTAGACGAGGAAGCGCCGGATGTTGTCGTAGACGCGGCGGCCTTCCTCGACGGCCGTGACCACGGTGGAGAGCTCGTCGTCCGTGAGGACGAGGTCGGCGGCCTGGCGGGCCACCTCGGTGCCGCGGGCCCCCATGGCGACGCCGATGTCGGCCTGGCGGAGGGCGGGGCCGTCGTTGACCCCGTCCCCGGTCATGGCCGTGACTGCGCCGCGGGCCCGCCAGGCGTGGACGATGTCCAGCTTCTGCTGTGGATCGGTCCGGGCGAAGACCCGGACCGCGGTCAGGTCGGTGTCCGGCGCCGCGGCCAGCTCTGGTCCGGTGACGACCGCGTCGGCCCGGCCGTCCTCGACGAGTCCGATGCGTACGGCGATGGCGTGGGCCGTCGCCGGATGGTCGCCGGTGATCATGACCGGGGTGATGCCGGCGGCGCGGCAGGCTGCCAAGGTGGCCGCTGCCGCCGCTTTCGGGGGATCGCTGATGGCGATCAGGCCGAGAAGGCTCAGTCCGTGTTCCGCCTCGGCGGCGGGTCGGCTCCACTGGAGCCGTTCGGTGCCTGCCACTGCCAGGACCCTGAATCCGTGCGCGGCCAGCTCGGCTGCACGTTGGCGGGCCCGGTCCAGGACCTCGGGCGGCTCGGCGAGCACCGTGGGAGCCAGGACGGCCTCGGGCGCCCCTTTGAGGCAGACCAGGACGTTGCCGTCGGGCAGATGGTGGAGGGTGGTCATCCGTTTGCGGAGGCTGTCGAACGGCGCCTCGCCGATTCGGGGACAGGCTCTGTGCAGCTCGGCCGGGTCGGGGCACCCCGCCTTGGCAGCGGCTGCCAGCAGGGCGGCCTCCATGGGATCGCCCACGGCCGTCCACACGCCGGATCCGCCCTGGGGCGGTTTCAGGCTCGCGTCGTTGCACAGTGCGGCCGTGGTGAGCAGCTCTTGCAGGGGGCGGAGCTGCTCGGGTGCCAGGGAGTGGCCGGCGCGGGTCAGGGCTCCTTCGGGTTCGTAACCGCTGCCGGACACGTCGGCGGATCCGGACGGCGTCCACACGTGCTGGACGACCATGCGGCCCTCGGTGAGGGTGCCGGTCTTGTCCGTGGCCAGCACGCTCACCGAGCCGAGTGTCTCGACGGCCGGAAGGCGTCGGATCAGGGCCCCCCGGGCCGCCATGCGGCGGGCCCCGAGGGCGAGGGCGAGGGTGACGACGGCGGGCAGCGACTCGGGTACTGCCGCGACGGCGAGGCTGATGGCGGTGACGGCCATCGTGCTCACGTCGAGACCGCGTACGAGGCCGAGGGCGAAGAACAGCACGCACAGGGCGACGGTGGCCGCGGCCAGGACGCGGCCGAGGGAGGCAAGGCGGCGCTGGAGCGGGGTCGGCCCGCGTTCCCCGTCGAGGAGCGCCGCGATCTGGCCGAGGGCGCTGGAGGGACCGGTGGCCGTGGCGGTCGCGACACCCCGCCCGCGCACCACGACGGTGCCGGCGCCGACCGTGTCACCGGCGGCCTTGGCTACGGGTTCCGATTCGCCGGTGAGCATCGACTCGTCCATGAGGAGAGCGGACGCCTCGGTGAGATCTGCGTCCGCGGCGACGATGTCTCCCTCGCCCAGGAGCAGGCTGTCACCCGGCACCACGAGCGCTGCCGCCACGTCGTGCGCTTCGCCGTCGCGCCGTACTCGGGCGTGTGGGGCCGAGAGAGCGGAGAGCACGGCGACCGCGCGGTCCGCCCGGACCTCCTGGCTGACGCCCACGGTCGTGTTGAAGACGACCACCAGACCGATGACGACGGCGTCCGGGTGATCGCCGATCGCGATGGTCAGCAGTGCGGCACCGAGCAGCACCATGATCAGTGGATCACGCAGCTGTGCCAGAACCCGCCGGCGCAGGGACCGGGGCTGCGGAGGAGCCACCTCGTTGCGTCCGTAGCGGGCCAGTCTGTGTTCGGCCTCGGCCTGGGTCAGCCCCGCCGGGGCTGGGGAGCCGACAGGCTGGTCGATCGCGCGGCTGGTCATGGCGGGCTCATCCGGTGGGGACGGTGATCACCGGGCAGTGCGCACGGTGCAGGAGGCCGTGGACGACGGACCCGATCCGCATGCCGGTGTATCCGCCGCGGCCGCGTCGGCCGACGACGACGGACAGGGCGTGCTCGGCAGCCTGGGCGAGTTCCTCGACGGGGTGGCCGGTGAGGACCTCGTGGGTCACGTGCACGTCGGGGTACTTGTCGGACAGGCCGGCGGTGGCCTCGGAGAGCAGGGCCCGCTGTGCCCGCAGCGCCACCTCTTCGTCGTCCAGCATGATCAACGGGGGCTGCCACACGCAGACGACCCGCAGCGCCGCGCCCCGGAGGTCGGCCTCGTCGAAGGCGAAGGCCAGTGCGGCGGTGGCGGACGTGCTTCCGTCGATGCCCGCGACGAGGTACGGCGGCTGCTGGCTGATGTGCTCGGCGTCGCCCACGACGACTACCGGGCAACAAGCCTGGGCGGTGACGGGGACCACGAGGGAGCCGGCGCTGAAGAACTCGGCGGTGCGGCTCAGGTGCCGGGATCCGAGGACGACCATGCGGGCTTCCCGCGCCGCGCCGCCCAGCACATGGGCCGGGAATCCGCCGCGCAGATCACTGGTCACCGCCACCTCCGGTTGGCGGTCACGCACCCAGTTGCACGCTTGTTCGAGTCTGTCGGATCCGGCTTGCCGCAGGGCCATCTGGTCGGGGGTGCCGTCCACGTGATGGGTGTCGTGCTGGGGCGGTACGGCGAGCACCAGGCGCAGCGGGAGCCGGCGCCGTTGCGCCTCGTCGGCGGCCCAGGCCAGGGCGAGGTGCCAGTCCCTGTCCGGATCGATGCCCACGACGAGGTCATGGCTTCCTGTCTGGTGACTGGTCATGACCGGCTCCCGAAGTCGGTGCCGGTCCGGGGGATGAGGAGGACGGGGCAGTGGGCGTGGTGCAGCAGGCTGTGCGTGGCCTTGCCCAGGTTGGGGGCGAGCCCGAGGGAGCCTGGGGCCCGGCGGCCGCCCATGACGAGCAGGTCGGCGTGACGGGACGCCTCGACCAGGACACGGGCCACGGAGATGCTCTTCTCCGCATCGGCCTTCACCTCCAGGTCGGGGAACTCCCCGCGGACCACGTCCGTGACGGCCCGCAGGGCCTCAGCGTGCCCGCCGGCGATCTCGTCGACGCCGTCGAGCATGCTGACCACTTCGCCGACGGACTGGAGCACGTTCCAGACGTGCAGCAGCCGCAGGGAGGCCTTGTGCAGCTCGGCTTCCTTGGCGGCGTACCGGGCGATCAGGAGGTCGTGCTCATCGCGGATGGCCGCGAGGACGGTGTCGGTCTCCTCGGCCCCCTCGACGCCACGGACAACGATGACGGGCGTCATGGCGATGGCTGCGGTTCCCAGCCCGACCGAGCCGAGCATGAGGGAGTTGAACCCGCCCAGGCCGCGGTTGCCCACCACGACCGTGCCGTGGAGCCCGCCGGCCCGGTGCAGGCTGTCGACGGCGCCCGCGCGGCTGAACTCGGTGGTCACGTTCAGCCCCGGGTGCTCGGCCGACACGGTCTTCGCCGTCTGGTCCAGGAGCGCCCGACCGTTGACGCGGACCCGTTCGATGGTCTCCGCCGACAGGTACAAGGCCCTGCCGTCGGTGTCGGCGCCAAAGACGATGTGAAGGGGACGGTCCCGGCGTACGGCCTCCTTGGCTGCCCACAAGGCAGCGACCTGTGCCGACTCCGAGCCGTCCACGCCGACGATGACCGAGCTGGTATCCGGGGTGCGGAATGTGGTTTCCACGATTCCTCCCAACCGAGAGCCTATGAGGGACACCCCTCACGCTGGCACCTCCGGCGCTTCGGCAAGAGGGCCGCCCGGGACCGGCGACGGGACCAAAGGTCCCGTCGTGGTCGACCAGTCACGTCGGGCCCTGACGGGCCCCGGTCGGGACCGTTCGGCCCTCGATCGCCGGCGATCGTCGATGGATGGTGGGGGCACACCCCACACCGGACACCAGCCTCGTGGGGCACGGCGGAGCAGGAGGGCCTCATGAAGCACATCAAGGTGGCAGACCTGATGACCGACGAGGTCGTGTCCGTGGCCCCGGGCACGGGCTTCAAGGATGTCGCGAAGCTCCTCGCCCAGTACGACATCTCCGGGGTCCCTGTCCTGGATGACGAGGACCGTGTGGTGGGCGTCGTCTCGCAGACAGACCTGCTTGCCCACGCGGTGCCGGGCTCCCATCTCCCTGAGATGACCACACCGGCACCTGGGCCGCCCACCGCGGGCGAGGTCATGTCCGCGCCCGCGGTCACGGTCCACACCGAGGAGACGGTGGCTGACGCGGCACGGCTGATGACCCGACGAGGTATCGAACGCCTCCCCGTCGTGGACGTGGAGGACCGGCTCGTCGGCATCGTCACCCGCCGGGACCTGCTCCGCATGTTCCTGCGCCCGGACTCCGAGATACGCCGACGTGTCACCGACGAGGTACTCACGGAGGTACTCGGTGTGCCGTCTGAGGACGTCGACGTCCACGTCGTGGACGGCTTCGTCACCTTGGACGGCCGTGTCGAGCGCCGGAGTCAGCTCCCCCCGCTCATCAGCCTCGTCGAGCAAGTCGAAGGAGTCGTCGCTGTGGCATCGCGTGTCACCGCCCGCACCGACGACACGGCGGCCACTCAGGCGGACCGGCACGCAATGCCGTGGTGATGAACACCGGATGGTACGAAGGGAATCGCAGCCATGCAACACCACGTGACCGTCGGAGTCGACGGCTCCCCGGAGAGCAGGGCAGCGGCCCGCTGGGCAGCGCAGGAGGCCGTCCTGCGCCGGGTGCCGCTGCGGCTGGTGCACGCCGTTGACTGGCCTCTGGACCCGGTGTACCCCGGCCTGGGCCGCCAGGACGTGGACCGTTGGGCGGACCAGGCCCTGAGCGAAGCCGCACAGGAGCTGCACCGGCGCCACCAGAGCTTGGAGATCACGACCCGTTGCCTGACGGCCCGGCCGGCCGCCGCCCTCGCGGCCGAGGCCGCCGACGCCGGGCTGCTTGTTCTGGGATCGCGCGGTCTGGGCGGCCTCGTCGGTTTCGTCATGGGCTCGGTGGCGACGTCCACCGTGGTGGCGACCGACACCCCCGTCGTCCTCGTCCGCCTCGCCGACGATCCGGACGGGCCGGGCACGGGCTCGGGCGCCGAGATCGTCGTAGGCGTCGACATCCATGAAGCGTGCGACCGGGTGCTCGCCTTCGCCTTCGAAGAGGCGGCCCGGCGCGACTGCCCGCTGCGGGCGGTGCACGGCTGGAAGATGCCGACCGCCTACAGCTACGCCCCCTTCTTCGACCCGGACAACGAACGGGACATCGGCAGGAGCGTCACGCACATGGTGGGCGACATGCTGCTGCCCTGGCAGCACAAGTTCCCCGACGTGAACGTCATCCACACCGTGTTCACGGGGTCGGCGGGCGAGCATCTCGTCAAGGCCACCCAGGGTGCGGGACTCGTCGTTGTGGGACGCCGTGTGCGCCACTCTCCCCTCGGCGCGCACCTGGGCACCGCCGCCCACGCGGTCCTGCACCACGCAGCATCCCCCGTGGCCGTCATCGCCCACGACTGAAGGAGCCGCATCCGGTGAACGCCCTCGCACCATCGCGAGTACCGGCCGTCCCGTCGAGGAGGAAGACCATGAAGCACCTGCGCAACGTCGAGGACGTCATGACTCACGCCGTGATCTCTGTCGACCGAGGAGCCGCGTTCAAGGACATCGTGGAAGAGCTGCGTATGTGGAACGTCAGCGCCCTCCCCGTCCTTGCCCAGGAAGGACAGGTGGTCGGCGTCGTCTCCGAAGCCGACCTGCTGCTCAAGCCCCAGGGCGCCGACACGGCCCACGACACCACCGCCGAGCAACTGATGACCCGCCCGGCCGTTACCGTCACGAAAGACGCCACCATCCCCACCGCGGCACGTCTGATGGCCCGCAGGCACCTCAAGCGCCTTCCCGTGGTCGACGGCGAGGGCCGCCTCGTCGGCGTGGTCAGTCGCGGTGACCTGCTCAAGGTCTTCCTGCGCCCGGACGAGGACATCGGCGCAGAGATCCGCGAGCTGGTCATGTACCAGCTGCTCCCACAACTTCCCGCCGAAGCGCACGTCCACGCGCACGGTCCCGTCGAGGTGCACGTCCACGTCGCCAACGGCATCGCCTACCTCAGCGGGTCGCTGCCGGACCCCGCGATGGAAGACATCGTCGTACGCGCCGCCGGAACCGTACCGGGCGTCGTGGACGTCAAGGCGGACTTCGTCGCCCCTGTCTCGGCATGAGGGCACGACCGCCATGAGGCACCGCAGCGTCGCGGACCTGATGACGCCCAGCGCCGTCACCGTCCGGCGCGCGACCGCCTTCAAGGAAATCGCCAGGCTCCTGAAGGAGTTCGACATCACCGCCATGCCGGTGATCGACGAAGCCGGCCACCCGGTCGGGGTCGTCTCCGAAGCCGACCTGCTCCGTCGGCGGCCCGTCGGCGGTGCGGCAACCGCCGAGCAGCTGATGACGAGCCCGGCCGTCACGGCACGGCCCGAGTGGAGCGTGGTGCGCGCCGCCCGCGTCATGCAACGGCACCGGGTCAAGCGGCTGCCGGTCGTCGACGAGGAAGGCCGCCTGGTCGGCATCCTCAGTCGCAGCGATCTGATCCAGCTCTTCCTCCGCCGCGATCACGCGATACAGGCAGAGATCCTCGAGGACGTACTCACCCGGACACTCCACCTCGCTCCTTCGGCCATCACCGTCGAAGTCGACGACGGCCTGGTGACACTCAGCGGCACCGTGCCGCAGCCGGGACTGCTGCCCGTGGTGGTCCGCCTTTGCCAAAGCGTCGACGGGGTCGTCGACGTCGACAGCAGACTCACCTGCACTGAGGCCGAGCGAAGCTGAGCGGGCAAAGGAGGGCCGAACGGTCCCCGGTTGGCCCGCTCGGACCTTCCCAGGGACACGGCAAGCGGAAGAACCTGGAGGAAGCCGGCCATACGGCCCCGGGAGGAACACCATGTCGAACCTGATCACGGTAGGTCTGGACGGATCGAGCGCCGGCAGCGCAGCAGCCGGCTGGGCCGCCAACGAGGCGGAACTGCGCGGCGCGGCTCTGGAACTCGTCCATGCGGAGGACTGGGCACAGTACGGGCCCTTCGCCGCTCCACTCCCCGAACCGCGTCCTCAGTGGGCCGAGGACCTCCTTGCTCTCACGCGGGACAGGCTGCTGCGCGATCACGGCACACTGGACATCAGCACCCGCGGCACGAGCGGGCTCACGGCCTCGAAAGTCCTCGCCTCGTCCGCAGCCGAGGCGGACCTGCTCGTCCTCGGCTCCCGTGGTCTCGGCGCCGTCGCAGGGTTCGTCGTGGGCTCGACCGCCTCGGCGACCATCCCCGAGACCGAGACGCCCGTCGCCCTCGTGCGCTCCGTCGACGGCCAAGACCAACCGCCCGGTCCCGCGGACGGCGCCGGACCGGTGGTGCTGGGAGTGGACCTGCGCAGCAACTGCGACCGGCTCTTCGCCTTCGCCTGCGAGGAAGCGGACCGACGGGCCTGCCCGCTCGTCGTCGTACACGGCTGGTCGCTCCCGCCGGTGTTCTCCTACGCTCCCCACCTCGATCCTGGCGTCGCGAGGGAGATGGCCGACGGGCTCGAGACCACGCTCCGCGGACTGCTGCGGCCCTGGGAACAGAAGTACCCGCGACTCGCCGTCGACGCACGCGTCGTCATCGGCCAGCCCGCCATACAGATCCTGGACGCGGCGTCCGGCGCGGCACTCGTGGTCGTCGGCCGGCGCAACCGCCGCCCGGCTCTCGGCGGCCGCATCGGTCCCATCACCCACGCGGTGATGCACCACGCCACCTCACCGGTCGCCATCGTGGCGCACGACTGAGGCCGGACAGACAGGAACAGTCCCGTGACCGCAACACACTTCGACCCCGACACCGTCATCCGGCTCGTCGGTGACGCCGTCACCGCCCCGTCCATGCACAACGCCCAACCGTGGAAGTTCGAATTCCATGTCGGCAGCGGTGCACTCGCCCTGTACGGCGATCCGGACCGCGCCATGCCCCGAACCGACCCGGACCACCGAAGCCTCCACCTCGGCTGCGGCGCGGCACTGTTCAACCTCCGCGTGTCCGCCGCCTCGCTCGGCCTCCCGGTCCGCGTGCGGCTGCTGCCCGACGACGCCGAACCGTGGCTGCTCGCCACGGTGACCACCGACGACACCGCGGACGCGGAACGCGAACTGGCCTCCCTGCACGGCGCCATCCGGCGTCGGCACACCAGCCGGTACCCCTTCGGCGAGGAGCCGGTGCCGACGGCGTTGCTGGACGGTCTGTGGGCCGCCGCCCACTTGGAGGGCTGCCGCCTCACCGTCCCGGACACCTGGCACATCGACACCGTGCTCGGGCTGGTACGGGACGCCGAGCACCGCGAGGAGATCGATCCGCTCGCCCGGGCGGAGACTACGGCCTGGACCTCCCATACGCAGAGCGATGCGGGGACGCGCCGCGACGGCATTCCCGCCGCCGCATTCGGGCCCAAGGCATCCGGCCGGGCCGCCCCCGTGCGCGACTTCGGTTGGGCCAACCCGATACCGGATCGCGGCTGGGCCGTGTTCGAGAAGCGTCCGCAGCTGGCCCTGCTCAGCACCGGGGGAGATACGAGAGCCGACTGGCTGCGCGCAGGCCAGGCCATGGAGCGGGTCCTGCTGCAGGCGACCGCCGACGGCCTTGCCACGTCGATGACCTCCCATCCGCTGGAATGGCCTGAGCTGCGATGGACGGCCCGCGACCCGGTCGCGGCCATGGGACACGTGCAGATGGTCTTCCGCCTCGGCTACGGCCCCGCAGGCCCCGACACCCCACGGCGTCCGTTGACCGAGGTCCTGGAAATCCGGGAGTAGACACCACCGGCCCCCACCTCGGTTCAGCCCTTTCCGAGGGTGGCCGCGTGGTCGGGTACGGCGGTCTGCAGCTCCTTGGACGGACGCTGGTAGCCCGTGGACGGCGGCCTCGGAGGCAGGGTCAGCGAGGGTACGGCCACGTCTTCATAGGGAACCGAGGACAGCAAATGGGCCATCATGTTGAGTCGCGCGCTGCGCTTGTCGTCACTCTCGACCACGTACCAGGGGGCGTCGGCCGTGTCCGTGTGAACGAGCATCTCGTCCTTGGCCCTCGAGTACGCCTCCCAGCGGGTGAGGGACTCCAGATCCATCGGAGAGAGCTTCCACCGGCGCAGCGGGTCCTCCGCCCGGCGCCGGAACCGCTCCCCCTGCACCGCGTCGCTGACGGAGAACCAGTACTTGCGGAGCAGGATCCCGTCCTCGACCAGCATGCGCTCGAACTGCGGGCACTGGCGCAGGAAGCGCTGGTGCTCGACGGGTTTGCAGAACCCCATGACGTGCTCCACCCCGGCGCGGTTGTACCAGCTGCGGTCGAAGAGGACGATCTCTCCGGCGGCGGGCAGATGCTCGACGTACCGCTGGAAGTACCACTGAGTACGCTCCCGCTCAGTCGGTGTCGGCAGGGCCGCAATGCGCGCGACACGGGGGTTCAGGTGCTCGGCCACGCGCTTGATCGTGCCGCCCTTGCCCGCGGCGTCACGGCCCTCGAAGACGACGACCAGGCGGGCGCCCTCCGCACGCGTCCACTCCTGGAGCTTGACCAGCTCCGTCTGGAGCCTCAGCAGCTCCTTCTCGTAGACCGCCTTCTTGAGGGTCATCGACGCCACCGTCCCTTTCGTCGTCCAGTGCTGCGATCAAGTCGGTCACGGCGCGCGCCGGCGCGCAAGGCCTTCTCGCGCGCCGCACGGGTGTGTCGAAACGCCGGACCGGACCTCACACCCAGCGTTGACCGGGCATCCGCTCCCCCCGTCCGCGGTGCCGCGGCGGATGCCCTCCTCCAGCCCGACCGCGCCGATACGCTGGCTCCGGACGGGACGGGCAGCGAAGGGGAATCACGTGGGTGTCGGGGATCCGTTGACGCAGGTGCCTCGGATGCGGCTGGACGAGCTGCTCGACGAGCTCCAAGTACGCATCGACGCCGTACGCGGCACCCGCGACCGGGTGCACAGCCTGTTGGAGGCGGTCGTCTCGGTGGGCCGCGAGCTGGATCTGGCCCAGGTGCTGCGGCGGATCGTCGAGGCGGCTGCCCTGCTCGTGGACGCCGAGTACGGGGCGCTGGGGGTCATCGGGGCCGATGGGCGCTCTCTGTCCCAGTTCCTGACCGTGGGGCTCAGCGAGGAGGCCATCGCCTCAATCGGGCCCTTGCCTGCCGGTCACGGTCTACTCGGCGAGGTCATCCACCACCCGGAGCCCTTGCGCCTCACCGACCTGGGCGCGCATTCCTCGTCGTACGGCTTTCCGCCGAACCACCCGCCGATGCGCACGTTCCTCGGCGTGCCGATCCGGGTGCGTGACGAGGTGTTCGGAAACCTCTACCTGACCGACAAGCGGGGCGGACTCGATTTCGATACCGAGGACGAGACGGTGATCTCCACCCTCTCGGTGGCGGCGGGCGTGGCGATCGACAACGCACGGTTGTACGAGGGGGCGCAGCGCCAGCAGCGGTGGCTCAAGGCCAACGCGGAGATCACCGAAAGCCTGCTGTCGGGCAGTTCCCGTCCGGCGGTGCTGCAGCTCATCGCCCTGCGGGCCCAGGAGATCACGGGGGCCCGTATCGCCGACGTCTCGATTCCGGTGACGGGGGCCGAGGGGCTGTTCGTGGAGTTCGCGGCCGGTGCGGACAGCAAGGCCCGTCAGGGACTCGTCGTCCCCTTTGCGGGCTCCCTGTCGGGGACCGCTCACCGGACGGGGCAGCCCGTCACGGTCGTGCCCGCCTCCGAGGACAGCATCCATGCGGCCGATGTCCAGACACAGGGTGGGCTGGGTCCCGCCGTCGCGGTCCCGCTGGGCACCGCCGGCGGCGAGAGCCGGGGCGTACTCCTGCTCGCGCGCGCGGCCGGCGAGCCCGTGTTCGGCGAGAACGAGTTGGAGCCGCTCGTCGCCTTCGCGGGACAGGCAGCCATCGCCTTGGAGCTGGCCGAGCGGCGTCGGGACGCCGAGCAGATCGCACTGCTGGAGGAGCGGGACCGGATCGCGCGGGACCTGCACGACCTGGCCATTCAACGGCTCTTCGCCACCGGCATGACCCTCCAGAGCGCCGCGCGGCTCGTCGAGCACGAGGGGGCCGCCGAGCGTGTCGGTCGTGCGGTCGACGACCTGGACGAAACCATCAAGATCATCCGCTCGACGATCTTCGGTCTGCGCACCAAGGACCGCGAGAGCGGCCCTGGTCTGCGGGCCCGCGCTGCCCGGGCCGTGGGGGATGCGGCCACCACCCTCGGCCATCCGCCGCGCCTGAGCATGGAGGGCCTGCTCGACACGGACGTCCCGTCCGACGTGGCCGATCACGTGATGGCGGCACTCGGCGAGCTCCTGAGCAACGCCGCCCGCCACGCAGGCGCGAGCCGGGTCGCCGTAACCCTCAAGGCGGAACCGGGCGAGGTCGTACTGACGGTCTCCGACAACGGCAGGGGCATCCCGGCCCAGGGCCGCAGGAGCGGGCTGCGCAACCTCGAAGACCGGGCGCAGGGCCTGGGCGGGTCCTTCACCGTGGACGCCCCCGCCGAGGGAGGCAGCCGACTCGTGTGGCGGGCGCCGATTGCCGCCGGAAGCTGACCGGACCGACGCGGTCACCGCGGGGTGACCGGTTCCGGCAGCGTCTGCGCCTCCAACCGGAATCCGGTCACGAGGTCCGGACGAATCCGCAAGGCTCGGGCCATGGACCGTCCCGCCCAGGGCCGCAGCAGGGAAGCGAACCGAGCTGCGTCCTCAGCATCGGTCACCGGGCAGGCGTAGCCGGTGACGACGACGCTCCAGCCGAGGTGGGTAACAGGATCGATGGCGTCCGCTTCATAGGCGACGACCACGCCGGGGCCATCGGCCGGGACGACGAGGGAGGCGAGCGCTCCGTCGTCGTGGATCCGCACGACGACGTCCTCGGCCTCGACGAGGTGGTTGACCGGGCGGACTGCCGGCAGGGCGTGCTGCGTGAAGACGATGCGCCCCAGGGACACCGTCGCCAGCAGCCTCAGCGCCTCGGCCCTGTCGAGCTCGCGCATGCGCCGGGTGGCCGTCGAATCCCCCTCTTGACCACTGGTGCGCCGTATGCCACCGGCCTCGTCCATGCTGCGCACCTTCATCCGGTTTCGATCGGTCCTTGCGGCTTCCGAGTCACCAGCCTCCCTCCCGACCACCACGAGGACCAGGGACCAACGGTCCCGAGCCGGGGCCCTGTTTCGGACACCGCCCTGGTCAGGATGGCGCGAGCCACAGCACCCGGTCGGCGCCGAGCACCCGCATCGACTTGGCCACCAGCGGCGGTACGTCCACCAGCCGGAGACGGGTCCCGGTCGAGTGGCAGCGGTGGTGCACGCGCAGGAAGAGGTCGACGCCCGCGCTGTCGCAGAAGGAGATCCCGGGCAGGTCGAGGACGAGGCTGCGGTGACCGGATGCGGCGAGGGCGATGAGTCGGGGTTCCACCTGCTGCGCCGTGTGGAAGTCGAGCTCTCCGGCCAAGGTGACCCGCACCTCGCCGTCGTTCCTCACCGCGGTCTTCAGGTCGATCAAGGTGGTCGTCATGGAACCTCCACGCTGTGTGCGGCTCTGCGGTCGAGCCGCTCCTTTCCCCGTGCGACACCAGCTCACCGCGGCCGGTCCGGCCCCGGGAAGGACCGCATGCCCCCTGCGCAGGGCCGAAGGTCCTCCGTTCCTCGTCCCGCATCGCTCGTGACAGGGGCCGAATGAGGGCCGATCGGCCCTGGCCGTCAGGCCCCTTCGGCAGGCAAGATGCCGGGGTTCGTGCACCCAGGACGAACCAGGCGAAGGAGTTGCGTCATGACCGACAGCGGTGCCCCCTCCCCCACCAGGACGCCGATCACGGTCTTCCTCCTCGACGACCACGAGGTCGTACGCCGTGGGGTGCACGACCTGCTGGACGCGGAGCCCGACCTGAGCGTGGTCGGTGAGGCGGGGACGGCGGAGCAGGCCCTGATCCGCATTCCCGCGCTGCGCCCCCAGGTGGCGGTCCTCGACGTACGGCTCCAGGACGGCGACGGCGTGAGCGTGTGCCGTGAGCTGCGCTCGCGGATGCCCGAGCTGGCCTGCCTGATGCTCACCTCGTTCGACGACGAGGAGGCCCTGTTGGACGCCGTGATGGCGGGTGCCTCCGGATACGTGCTGAAGCAGATCACCGGTACGGACCTGGTCACCGCCGTCCGCACGGTCGCGGCGGGCCAGTCCATGCTCGATCCGGGAGCCACGACCCGGCTGATGGCCCGCATGCGCGGTGACGCGCCCGAGGAGGAGCAGGTCCCGGGTCTGCCCGGCTTCACCGACCGGGAGAAGGAGGTCCTCGTCCTGGTCAGCGAGGGGCTCACGAACCGGGAGATCGGCAAGAGGTTGTACCTCGCGGAGAAGACCGTCAAGAACATCATCTCGCGCCTGTTCACCAAACTGGGCGTGGAGCGACGCGTCCAAGCCGCCGTGATCGCCAGTCATACGCTGATTCCGCCGAGCCAGCGCCCGTTCCCGAGCTCGGAGTAGTCGGCGGTCGGGCACGCGGTACGACCGCGTGCCCGACCTGCCGCCCGCCCCAGGACGGATCAGGCGTGCGGGACCACCACGACAGGACAGATCGCGTGGTGCAGGACGGCATGGGCCACGGACCCGATGTGCGCCCCCACCGCAGACTCGCGGACGCGGCGGCCCACGACGAGCAGTTGCGCGTCCGACGCGGCGCTGAGCAGCACCTGGCCACCGCTGCCCTGCTCCACGTGCGCGATGACTTCGACCTCCGGGTACTTCAGCCGCCACGGCTCCAGCGCCTGCTCCAGCGCGGCCTTCTCATACGGCTCCAGGCCGCCGAACTGGTCGGCGATCCACATCGACCCGGGGCTGTAGCCGTAGACCGGGGGCAGGCTCCAGGCCCGGACCGCACGGAGCGGTACCTTGCGTGCCGCGGCCGCTTCGAAGGCGACGCGCAGTACCTCGGCGGACTCCTCCACGCCGCCCTGTTGTCCGACGACGACCTCACCCTCTTCCGGTACGGCGACCGGCCTGCCGTGCGCAGAGCGTACGGAGACGACGGGGCACTCGGAGGCGGCGATCACCTGCCGGCCGTACGAGCCCAGCAGGAATCCGACCAGGGTTCCGTGTCCGCGCGTGCCGATGACGAGCATCTCCGCGTCCTTGGCCGCGTGCAGCAGGGCCGGGACGGGCGCGTCGGAGAGAACTTCCGCAGCGGGGTCCAGTCCCGGGTACCGGTGCGTGAGCTCGCCCACGACCTCCTTCAGCACGTCGTCGGCGCGGCGGGCTTCGGTGTCGCGGTCCTGGACGATCGGGGCGGCGAGCGGCTGCCACAGCCAGGCGTGGACCACGTGCAGGGGCAGGTCACGCCGTACGGCTTCCCGCGCGGCCCAGTCCGCCGCAGCCCGGCTCTGAGGGGATCCGTCCACTCCGACCACCAGATTGCGCTTCACGAGTCTGTCCTCCAAACCGATGCCGGGCATCGGGGTCGGCCGTCAGGGGAGTGGCGCCGGCCGGGGGAGACCGGCGCCGATGTCCCCCACCCTCGCGGCCGGGCGCCGTGGCGCACAGGGGCCGACAGTCCCTCCCCCAGGGCCGGTTCTCCCCTCGCGGCAGCGGCTCGGGGCAGGCAGCGTGGAGGCGTCGGCTCAGTCGACGAACGTTCCCGGACCGTCGCACTCAGGAGCGGGCATGACCACGCACCCCATTCCGGAACTCGACGCGCACTGGCGCGCCGCCAACTACCTGGCTGTCGGCCAGATCTACCTCATGGAGAACCCGCTGCTCACCGAGCCGCTGCGGCCGGAGCACATCAAGCCGCGGCTGCTCGGCCACTGGGGCACCTCACCCGGCCTGAACCTCGTCCACACCCACCTCAACCGTGTGATCAAGGACCGCGCGCTGGACGCGCTGTGCATCTGGGGGCCCGGCCACGGCGGTCCGGCCGTCCTTGCCAACTCCTGGCTGGAGGGCACGTACACCGAGACCTACCCGGACATCACGCGGGACGCGACCGGCATGGCGAAGCTGTTCCGGCAGTTCTCCTTCCCGGGCGGCGTACCGAGCCACGTGGCACCCGAAACCCCCGGCTCCATCCACGAAGGCGGCGAGCTCGGATACTCCCTCGCCCACGCCTACGGCGCCGCCTTCGACCACCCCGACCTGCTGGTCGCCTGCGTCATCGGGGACGGCGAGGCCGAGACGGGGCCGCTGGCGGCTTCCTGGCACTCGAACAAGTTCCTCGACCCGGTCCACGACGGCGCGGTCCTGCCGATCCTGCACCTCAACGGCTACAAGATCGCCAATCCGACGGTCCTGTCCCGGATCCCCGAGGACGAGCTCGACGCGCTGCTGCGCGGCTACGGGCACGAACCGCTGTACGTGACCGGCAGCGACCCCGCCCAGGTGCATCACGCCATGGCCCGTGCCATGGACCACGCCCTGGACCGCATCGCGCTCATCCAGCGGGAAGCCCGGGCAGCGGGCACCGGACCGCAGCACGAGCGCGCACGCTGGCCGATGATCGTTCTGCGCACTCCAAAGGGCTGGACCGGACCCGCAACCGTCGACGGCGACCCGGTCGAGGGCACGTGGCGGGCGCACCAGGTACCGCTCGCCGGGGTGCGCGAGAACCCCGCCCACCTGCGGCAGTTGGAGGCCTGGCTGCGCTCGTACCGGCCGGAGGAGCTCTTCGACACCGACGGCCGGCCCACGGCGCAGGTTCTGGCCTGCATCCCGGACGGCGAGCGCCGCCTGGGCGCCGTACCGTACGCGAACGGAGGCCGCATGCTGCAGCCGCTGCCGCTGCCCGTGCTCGACACACACGCCGTCCCCGTTGACAAGCCCGGCCGTACCCTCCACGAACCGACCCGTGTCCTGGGGCACTTCCTCGCCCAGATCATGGGGGAGACAGCAGGACGGCGCGACTTCAGGGTCGTCGGACCGGACGAGACCGCCTCCAACCGGCTGGACGACCTGTACGACGCCACCGGCAAGGCCTGGCAAGGCATGACGGAGGCCACGGACCGCAACCTGTCCCGTGACGGCCGCGTCATGGAGATCCTCTCCGAACACGTCTGCCAGGGCTGGCTGGAGGGATACCTCCTCACCGGCCGCCACGGACTCTTCTCCACCTACGAGGCCTTCGCCCACATCGTCGACTCCATGGTCGGCCAGCACATCAAGTGGTTGAAGACCTCGCGCGAACTGTCCTGGCGGGTCCCGATCGCCTCCCTCAACTACCTGCTCACCTCACACGTCTGGCGCCAGGACAACAACGGCTTCTCCCACCAGGACCCCGGCTTCGTCGACCACGTCCTCAACAAGAGCCCCGAGGTCGTGCGGGTCTACCTGCCTCCGGACGCCAACACCCTCCTCGCCGTGGCCGATCACGCCCTGAGCAGCCGCGACCAGGTCAACGTGATCGTCGCCGGCAAGCAGCCCTGCTTCGACTGGCTGCCGATCGCCGAGGCCCGCATCCACGTGACGCGGGGTGCCGGCGTCTGGGAGTGGGCGGGTACCGAACACGGCTCCCGTGAACCGGACGTCGTACTCGCCTGCGCCGGAGACGTACCCACCATGGAGGTCCTGGCCGCGGCGGCCCTGCTCCGCGAGCACCTCCCTTCCTTGGCCGTCCGGGTCGTCAACGTCGTCGACATCGCCCGGCTCATGCCCCACGAGGAGCACCCCCACGGCATGACGGACGTCGAGTACGACGCGCTCTTCACCACCGACAAGCCGGTGATCTTCGCCTATCACGGCTACCCGTGGCTCATCCACCGGCTCGCCTACCGCCGCGCCGGCCACCCGAACCTGCACGTGCGCGGGTACAAGGAGTCCGGCACGACGACCACCCCCTTCGACATGGTCGTGCGCAACGACCTCGATCGGTACCGGCTCGTCATGGACGTCATCGACCGCGTCCCAGGGCTGGCCGGCCGAGCCGAGGGACTGCGCCAGGCCATGGCCGACCAGCGCATCCGCCACCACAGCTGGATCCGCGAGCACGGCACCGACCTGCCGGAGGTCGCTGACTGGTCCTGGCCGTACTGAGCCCGGAGACGAGCTCAGGGCGCGAGGTCTCGGCGGCGGAGCACCGCGTGAGCCAGCAGGATGCCCAGGAGTCCCACGCCGACGAGGATTCCGAGCTGCGGCCAGAGCACGCCGCCTTCGGCCAGGGCGTCGCCCGGGGCGTAGTAGTGGAACGGGCTCAGGAACCTGAGCGGGGCTGCCGGGGCCCAGGCCAGAGCGATGAAGTTGACGGCGAATCCCACGGCTCCGATCGCGATGGTCGCGCCGACGACCTGGGCCCGCCGTCGTCCCATCGCCGATACGGCCATCGCAGGCCCGATCAGGCACAGGGCAAAGCCCAGCCCCATGACCCCGGCGGCGAACACCCCGCCGATCGGCACCACACGGTGGATATCCGGTGACAGGGCCACCCCCGCCGCTACCGTGAGGGTCGCCGCCAGGTTCAGGGCCAGCGCCGCGAGCACCAGTGCGGCGGTCCGCTCCGTCAGCAATCGGATGCGGGTGACGGGACGCACCATGACCAGTTCCACCGTCCCGGACTCCACGTCCGCCGCCACCGCTGCCGCGGCGAGCGAACCGATCGCGGTGAGCTGCATGGCGATCCAGAACGGGTGGGTGAGGCCCGCGCCCAGCAGCCCGGGGTAGCTGGCGATCGAAACGTCGCCGCTGGATCCGCTGAAGGCCCGGTAGGCCGAGGGCGGTCCCTTCCCGCCCGCCGCGAAGAGCTGACCGGGCGGGATCGCGTTGGCGACGACGACGATGAGCGCTTCGAAGACGACCATCCCGATGATCAGCGCGGCCAGCATCCGGCGCCGCCGGTACAGGGCGAGCCACAGCAGCGGCAACCGCCGTCTCACGGCCCCTCCCGCGCGGCGCCGTTGCGGTACAGGTCCATGAAGGCCTCGTCCAGCCCGGCCTCCTCTACCGTGACATCGACCACCGCCGGGCCGAGCAGTGCCCGCAGGGCACCCACCACCTCGCCCGGCGGAACGAGCAGCTCCACCCGGTCTCCTTGCCAGCGCGGTGCCCAACGCTGGGCGTCGCCCAGTGGCCGTGCGCCCTGTCCGTCCGCGAAGGACAACCTGATCCGCCGGGCACGGGCCTCGCGCAGGCCGGCCACGCTCTGGACCGTGACAAGCCGCCCGTCCCGGATGATCGCCACCCGCCCGCACGTGCGCTGCACCTCCGGCAAGATGTGGCTGGAGAGCAGGACGGTGCGTCCAGCCGTGGCAGCCTCGCCCAGCAGCGCGAAGAACGTCTCCTGGACCAACGGGTCGAGCCCTTCGGTCGGTTCGTCGAGCACCACCAGGTGCGGGTCGTGCTGCATCGCCTGCACCAGACCGAGCTTCTGCTTCATGCCCCGCGAGTAGCCCCCGACTGGGCGGGCGAGGATCACGGGCGTCAGCCCCAGCCGGTCGCACAGCTCGCCGCGGCGGGGCACGGGGGCGCCCTGGAGCGCGGACAGTAGATCCAGCGTTTCCGCTCCGGAGAGTTCCGGGTACAGGCGCAGTTCACCCGGCAGGTATCCCAGGTGCGGGGCCACGCCGCGGTGATCGGCGATGGGGTCCAGCCCGAGCACCCGAACACGCCCCTCGCTCGGCCGGAGCAACCCCGTCAGGCACCGCAGCGTGGTCGTCTTCCCCGCACCGTTCGGCCCGAGGAAGCCGAACACCTCACCTGGTCGCACCGTGAGGCTCAGGCGGTCGACGCCCAGCACCGGCCCGTACCTCTTGGTCAGTCCGGTCAGCTCGATCGCCGGCCCGTCACCCATGAATCCAGTCTGAGCCCGCTGCCGGAGACCCGCCCGCTCACCCAAGGTCGTACGCCGCGAGGGGGGCGTGCTGCGATGCGGCACCCGCTGCCGCCATGTCGCCGTAAGCGGTGCGCTTGAGCTGTGCGGCCAGGTTCTCCAGTGCCCGGGCGGCCGCGAGTTCGTCGCCGATCTCGGGGACGTCCTTGTCGGTCGGGTTGCAGCGCGCGGTGCCGTGGCCCGTGAGACGGGTGGTGCCGGTGTCGAGTTCGACGCGGACCTTGGTCGTGTGCTCTTCCTCGAAGAGGTAGACGCGGGCCTTCCATTCGCTCGTGTGCGACATGGTGTGCCTCCAGTCGGGTCAGGAGTATCGGTGGTGTCGGCGTCGTGCCCAGCGCCGGACCTCGTCGCTTCCCCAGACCAGCGGTGGGAAGAAGGAGATGAGGAGGACTACGTCCAGCGGGAGGGCCGCAGTACCGAAGAGGTTCTGGAGTGGCGGCGCGTACACGAGCGCCGCGGTGAAGACGAGCTCGAAGGCGATGCCGGCGAGCAGCAGCGGGTTGGTGAAGAACCCGATGTCGCGCAGGGCCGCGTGATCGGTTCTGGCGGCGATGGCCGTGCCGACCTGGCAGGTGACGATTCCCGCGAAGGTGGCGGTGGTCGCGGTGAGGTAGGCGTGGTGCAGGGCGCTTCCGGGTCCGGTGGGGTCGCCCGGGTGCCAGCCCGCGCGCCACAAGACGTAGAAGAAGGCGGTCATGACGAGGACGGCGGAGACGGTGCCGAGCCAGCCCCAGCTGCGCACGAGCATGTCCTTGTTGATCACGCTCTGAGAGCCGGGCCGGGGCGGTCGGGACATGATCCCCGGCTCGGCGCGCTCGCGGCCGAGGGCAAGGGCCGGGAGGGTCTCGGTTCCGAGGTCGATGGCGAGGATCTGCAAGACGGTGAGCGGTAGCGGTACGGCCCCTGCGGAGAGGGCGAACACGAGGAAGGGCACGACCTCGGGGGTGAGGTGGGCGAAGATGTAGACGATGAACTTGCGGACGTTGTCGTAGACGCGGCGGCCGGACTCGATGGCCGTGACGATGGTGGCGAAGTTGTCGTCGGTCAGGACCATGGTCGACGCCTCGCGGGCGACGTCGGTGCCGGAGAGCCCCATGGCCACACCGATGTGGGCACGGTGCAGGGCCGGGGCGTCGTTCACCCCGTCGCCGGTCATGGCCACGATCTGGCCGTGCGCCCGGAGGGCATCGGCCACCTTCAGCTTGGTCTCGGGCGAGGAGCGAGCGAAGACGATCTCCGTACCGTCCTGGCGGAGGAGCTGGTCGAGCTCACGGTCGTCGATGTCTTCGGACTGGGCGACCACCTGGAGCTTCGGTGTACCGATGCCGACGGCGCGTGCCACGGCCGCGGCGGTGGCCCCGTTGTCGCCGGTGACGACGTGGACGGTGAGACCCGCCTCGTGGCAGCGCCGGACCGCTGCGGCGACCTCAGGGCGCGGCGGGTCGTACAGGCCGACGAGGCCGAGCAGGTGCACGTCCCGCTCGGCATCCTGCCGCCGCGTGAGCGCTGCCTCGCTGCCGGTCAACAGCTCGCGCACCGCGACGGCCAGCACACGCATGCCGTCCGCTGCCAGAGCGTCGGCGGCCTGCTGGGCCTCGCCGGCCGGCTCACCCTCGGCCAGCAGCGCCAGGACGGCTTCGGGTGCACCCTTGACGATCACGTGGAGGGTGCCGTGTTCTCCGCCATGGATCACGGACATGCGGCGCAGGCGCGGGTCGAAGCGGAAGCAGACCCGACGACGGGCGTCCCGGTCGGCCGGATCGAGGGGCGCGGCGTGTCGTGAGGCTCCCTCGACCAGCGCGATCTCGGTCGGGTCCCCGTGCAGCGCACCGTCTCGCTCGCGGGTGACGGTGGTGCACAGGGCGGCGGCACGGACCAGTTCGGCAGTCTCCGTACCGCTTGCATCCTCGTTCGGCGGCACCCAGGTGGAGTGGAGGCGCATCTGGTTGCGGGTGAGAGTGCCGGTCTTGTCCGTGCAGATGACGTTGGTGGAGCCCAGGGTCTCGACGGCGCTCAGCCGCTTGACCACCGCGCCCTGCCGGGCGAGGACCCGTACGCCCACGGCGAGGGCGAGGGTGATGGTGGGCAGGAGGCCTTCGGGCACGTTGGCGACGAGTAGGCCGATGGCGAACATCAGCGAGTCGGTCAGCGGCAGGCCGACCGCCACCCCGGTCACGAGGAAGACGGCGCCCATGCCGACCGCAACCGCTGCTATCAGCCAGGCGACCTTCTTGACCTGCCGCTCCAGCGGGCTCGGCTCACGACGGGTGCGCTGGCTGAGGGCCGCTATCCGACCGAGCTCGGTGTGGTCCCCGGTGGCGAAGACGATCGCCTGCGCCTGGCCCTCGGTGGCGGTGGTGCCGCTGAAGACGAGGTTGGGCTCCTGCAGCAGCGAAAGGCCCTCCAGCCCCGGGCCGGCAACACGCTCGACCGGGGTGGACTCGCCCGTCAGCATGGAGAGGTCGGCCTCGATGCCTCCCTCGGTCAGACGGGCGTCGGCGGGTACCCGGTCGCCTTCGTCGAGGGCGATGAGGTCGCCGGGAACCAGGTCACGGGCCGGGACCCGCTGTGCCTGTCCATCGCGAATCACCTGGGCCTGTGCGGGGAGGTAGCGGGCCAGCGTCTCGACGGCCTTCTCCGCCTGCCGTTCCTGGACGAGTGCGAATCCGGCGTTGACGAGGATGACCGCGACGATCGCCCAGCCGAGCACCGCGATGGCCGCGGTGAAGGCGAGGGCCGCCGCAGCCCACAGCAGCAGGGCCAGCGGGTGTACGAGTTGCCGCAGCAGTTCCCTCAGGATGCTGGAGCGGGTGGTGGGGCGGACCTCGTTCGGGCCGTAGACGGCCAGTCGGCGTGCCGCCTCCCGGCTCGACAGGCCCAGAGGGCCGGTGTGCAGCTCGCGACGGAGTAGCGGAAGAGGCTCCAGGGGGTCCGGTTTGGTGTCCGGCGTGAGGTCCGGGCCGGCGGTGGTCTCAGTCATCGCCGGCTCCCTGTTCGGGCCGCAGACGCCCTGACCAGAGGGGCTCGACGCCCGCCCACTCGGACTCCCAGGACCGTGCGCTGCGCGCGTCGACGATACGGAGACGCACGGCGACGAGGCAGCCACCCACGAGCACGATCCCGGACAGTGCTCCCGCTCCGATCCCCAGCGCGTGGAGAACGATGTCGGCCTGGCTGGGCGGCGCCGTGGCCACACGGCCGTTTGCGTCGACCCACACGCGGACCGTGTCACCGTTCCGGGTGCCTGCCGGAACCGGGACGGTTTCCGTGTGCAGGCGCTGCGAGGGGTAGCGCCAGCTGGCGGTCGCTACGGGGACCGGCCGACTGCTTGGCTGGTCCCCAGTTCGGTAGGTCGTCTCGCTGACCGTGGTGGCCGTCACGGTGTGCCGGTGGCGTGCGATGTTCTCGGCGGTGCGGTCACCGTCCGTCCAGGCCGCCCGGCCGAGGACGAAGCCGACGACGACCGCCAGCAGGCAGGTCAGCGCGAAGGCGGCACGCATACGCGTCCGGGTGCGGTCGGCATCCCGCCGAAGAGGGTTGTCCCCCGTCTCCCCCGTCCGGTAGCGCATGGCTCGCCTCCGTCCTGGTGCGTGCCGAGCCGGGCCGTTCCGTCAGGCGGCGAGCTCGGCGCTGATGTGGTGGGCCCAGTTCTGGATCCGTTCGGGGTTGCGGAAGTCCCCACCCTTGCCCTGCCGGGTCAGTGCCTTGGCGAGGAATCCCGGCGTGTGGGCCGTGACGCTGCCGCCGAAGGTCATGTGCTCGCGCGCTCCGACCAGCTGCATCTCCCGGGCGACGGCGGAGACCGGGGGGATGTCGTGTTCCTCGGCGGAGCGGTCGAGCGGGCCGCTGCTGAACATCCATACCGGGCGGTGCCGGAGGGATTCGGCGTTGCGTTCTGCGCAGTGCTTGGCCTTGCTGCTCCAGTGGCCGGCGTAGAGGGAGCCGCCGAGGACGACGGCGTCGTAGGCGCGGACGTCGTGGACATCATCGGCGGGCAGCACCACTGCGTCGAGACCGTCCTCTCGGAGGGTCTTGCCGATCTGTTCGGCGATGCCTGCGGTGGCTCCGTGCTTGGTGCCGTAGGCGACCAGGACTCGCTTGGTGCTCATGGCGGGTGCTCCTTGGTTCCGTGGTCCGGGGCTGATGCCACTCTCACGCGGCCGAGGGCCGGTCCGCTTGGGCCGGACGGATCCCGACAGGGGCCGTTCGGTCCTCTCCGTAGCGGCTCTCCTCGGCGGCGGCGACGTGCTGCTTGACCGCGGCGAAGCTGTCCGGGGCGACGGAGATCGAGTCGATACCGGCCCGGACGAGGAAGGCGGCGTACGCCGGGTCGTCGCTGGGTCGCTGGCCGCACAGGCCCACCGGACGTCCCAGGGTCTGGACCCGCGGGAGGAGGATCCGGATGAGATCGGTGACGGCCGGGTCGTTCTCGTCGAAGACATGGGCCAGGGCCTCCGAGTCACGGTCGACTCCGAGGGTGAGCTGGGTGAGGTCGTTACTGCCGATGGAGAAGCCGTCGAAGCGCTCGGCGAAGTCCTGGGCGAGGAGGATGTTGGCTGGGATCTCGGCCATCACGTAGACCTTGAGGCCGTTCTCGCCGCGCCGCAGTCCCTCGGCCGCCATCACCTCAAGGACCTTGTCGGCCTCCAGCAGGGTGCGGCAGAAGGGGATCATGACGATGACGTTGGTCAGGCCCATCTCTTCGCGCACCCGGCGCAGGGCCTGGCATTCGAGGGCGAAGCCTTCCCGGTAGCCGTCGCTGTAGTAGCGGCTGGCACCCCGCCATCCGATCATCGGGTTGGCCTCCACCGGTTCGAACGGCCGGCCGCCCAGGAGCTTGGCGTACTCGTTGGTCTTGAAGTCGCTGGTGCGGACGATGACGGGGGCGGGCCAGCGGGAGGCTGCGATCCGGCCGATGCCGTACGCGAGGCGGTCGGTGAAGTACCGGCCGCGGTCGAGGTAGCCCTCGGTGAGCTGGTCGATGGCACAGCGGTCGGCGGCATCCAAGCGTTCCGGATGCAGGAGGGCCATGGGGTGGACCTTGACCTGGTGCGCGACGATGAACTCCAGGCGGGCCAGACCGACCCCGTCAGCGGGCAGCCGCCACCAGCGGAAGGCAGCGGACGGATCGGCGAGGTTGAGCATCACCCGGGTACGGGTGGCGGGCAGGGCCGACAGGTCCGTTTCGGTCTCCTCGTACGGGAGGCGGCCCGAGTACACCTTGCCCCGGTTGCCTTCGGTGCAGGAGACGGTGACAGCGGCACCGTCAAGCAGCGCCTCCGTGGCGTTCCCGGTGCCGACGACCGCCGGTACGCCGAGTTCACGGCTGACGATCGCGGCGTGGGAGGTGCGTCCGCCGTGGTCGGTGACGATGGCCGCGGCACGCTTCATGACCGGTTCCCAGTCCGGGTCGGTGATCGAGGTGACCAGCACGGCTCCGGCCGGGAAGCGGTCCAGATCCACGGGCGTGTCCATACGGCAGACGGCACCCGCTCCGATGGCTTCGCCCACCGCGATGCCTTCGACGAGGGCGTCGCCCGGGGCGGTGGTCAGGCGGCAGCGCCGCAGCGTCGTGGCGAGCCGGCGGGACTGCACGGTCTCGGGCCGGGCCTGCACGATCGCGAGGTCGCCGGTGATGCCGTCCTTCGCCCACTCCAGGTCCATCGGGCAGCCGTAGTGGTCCTCGACGGCGACGGCCCACTCGGCGAGCTGCCGCACCTCCGCGTCGGTCAGAACCCGGCGTGCCTGTTCCTCGGGGGTGGTGTCGACGGTATCGGTCAGTCCGCGCTCCGCGTAGACGGCCTTGCGACGCTTGGCGCCGATCCGCACGTCGATGACGGGGTTCAGGGCCGGGTCCTTGAGGCCGGGCTTGAAGACGGTGTACTCGTCGGGGTCGGTCTGCCCGCTGACCACGGTCTCGCCCAGGCCCCAGGCCGCGCTCACCACGACGACGTTCGGGAAGCCGCTCTCCGGGTCGAGGGTGAAGATCACGCCTGCCCCGGCGAGGTCGGAGCGGACCATCACCTGGACGCCGACGGACAGGGCGACCTGGAGGTGGTCGAAGCCCATTCGCTCCCGGTAGTCGATCGCACGGTCGGTGTAGAGGGAGGCGAAGCAGCGGTGCGCCGCGTCCAGCAGCTGTACGGCGCCGCTCACGTTCAGGTAGGTCTCCTGCTGGCCGGCGAAGCTGGCCTCCGGGAGGTCCTCGGCGGTGGCGCTGCTGCGTACGGCGACCTCCGGGCCGGATCGTCCGAACTCCCGGCCGAGGTCCTCGTACGCGGTGAGGATCTCGGTGGTGAGGGGTGCGGGCAGCAGCTCGCCCATGATCATGGACCGGATGCCCGCTCCGACGTCTTCGAGCGCGACACCGTCGTGGAGCCGGTCGAGCTGCTCCTGGATGCGGGTACGCAGACCGTGTCCGTCGAGCAGCTCTTCGTAGGCGTCGGCGGTCGTGGCGAAGCCGGATGGCACACGCAGGCCGGCGGCGGTCAGCCGTCCGGTCAGCTCTCCGAGGGAAGCGTTCTTTCCGCCGACCCTGCCGATGTCGCCTCGGCCGAGCTCGGTGAACGGTACGACGCGTCGCATGTGTCCCATGACGTCCTCCGGGGCTGCGTATCGGCCAGGATCAGTACGGCAGGGGGCGGCCGGACGGCGTGCGCAGATCCAGCGGGGCAGGCTTGCGGGGCTGCTTGGGCCGGGTCTGGATCCGAATGCGCTGCATCGTGGTCACCCTCTTCGGAAGGTGGCGCCGGGATGGCGTCCGGGTTCCACGATCACGCCGTAGGCCGGAAAGACCGCAGTGCCGAGGGGGCCATTCACACGGGGCCGAGCGGCCCGCTTCCGAGCGGGGCAACTCGGCTCAGGGTCCGGTACCGGGCGGCGGCCCAGCCCGCGGCAGGACTGTGTCCGTCCTGCTCAGGACCATGAGTGGGAACCACCGTCAACCGCGCGCCGGGGACGCCGATGACCTCGGCGAGGAGAGGTGGAGGTGTCAGCAGGCATTCCCGGGGCGGGCAGCCGTTGCTTTGAGGAGGTCCCGCAGCAGGTCGAAGTCGATGTTCGCCGGCCTGCGGAACCGCAGACAGCCCTTGCCCATGTCGTGCTCGGCCAGCCGTTCCTCGAACGCTTCGCGAACGTCACCGCGCATGAGATAGAAGGAGATGTACTGCTTCTGGCTGGCAAACGCGATCTCGCAGGCGCCGTCGCGCTCGTACGCAGGCATCCCGTACGCCATGACTTCGTCGAAGTCGGCCAGCTCTTCACGGCACAGCTGCCGCACCTTGGTCAGTGCGCCTCTGCGCTCCTCGGGAACCTCGGTCAGGTAGTCGTCGACGTCGCTTGCCTTGCTCTGCACCATCCCGTGAGGTTATGTGCCGGCCCGAGGTGGGGCTATTCGACGGGGGTGTCCGCCCGGACGATGGTGATCGGGCACGGAGCATGGAGGGCCGCCTGCTGGCTCACCGAACCGAGCAAGGCTCGGCTGAAG
Source organism: Streptomyces sp. NPDC051582 (assembly GCF_040681715.1). Classification (NCBI taxonomy): domain Bacteria; kingdom Bacillati; phylum Actinomycetota; class Actinomycetes; order Kitasatosporales; family Streptomycetaceae; genus Streptomyces; species Streptomyces sp. NPDC051582. Next base: position 52,919 of record NZ_JBFAZJ010000011.1, on the reverse strand, counting down.
CCACCTCGACCACGGCTGCCCACGACCAACATGGCTGCACCCTCTGCCGCATCCACCAGGACGTCGACCGGATTGCCGCGTACCAGGCGCTGGTGCACGGAGGAGGCGCCGTCCTCACCGAGCACCGCGCGGACCTCCTCGACCAGGCGCCGCTCGGCCTCCTCCTCGTCGAACGTGGTGTCCACCGCTGGAGCCGACCACGATGCGGCACCGGGCAGATCCCATGCCGCGACCACCTCCACTCGCCCGCTCACCAGCCCTGCGTACCGGACCGCCCAGCGCAGCGCGGCCTGGGACGAGGGCGATCCGTCGACGCCCACCACGATCCGCGGAGCCTCATGCTGCCTGTCCATTCCGTTCACCCTTCCCAACGGCTGATACATCCACAGTGTGCGCATCACGATCGCCCCGCCACGCGAGCACGGGGTGGCTACCGGGTCATCCCTTGGGTAGCCGGAACCACCGCTCTTGGCCTGCGGCGATGCGTTCGTACCGGTCGCCGGGCAGGACGAGGGGCACCGGGCCCAGGAGTGACGCGGGGACGTTGATGCCGAGCCGGCCAGGCCGGAACCGGATACGGATGTCCCGGTGCCCCAGGTAAGAGATCGAGAACGAGGAACTGGGCACTTCGGAGAGGGGTACCGGGTCGATGTGCAAGCCGTCGCCGTGGGGCTCGAGTCCGACGATGCCGCGCTCGACGAGGTCGAGGGTGCCGCCCATGGCGCCGAGGTGGATCCCTTCGCCGGTGGTGCCGCCTTGCACGTCGGTGATGTCGCTGAGCAGGGCTTCCTGGCAGTAGCGCCAAGCGTCAGGGCCCTGTTCCCGGGCGAGGACCCACCCGTGGACGAGGCTGCTGAGCGTGGAGCCGTGGCAGGTCCGCCGCAGGTAGTGGTCCACCGTTCTGCGCCAGATGCCGTCGTCGAGGCGATGCCCGAGCTGAAGGAACGTTTGTTCGAGTTCTGCGGGGCGGAAGAGGTAGCCGAGCATGAGGGTGTCGGCCTGCTTGGAGGCCTGGTAGCGGTTGGGGGTGTCGCCTTCGGCTTCCAGGATGCGGTCCAGGCGGCGGACATCCTGGTAGCGGGCACGGTAGCCGTCCCAGTCGAGTTCGGCCAGGTCCCCGTAGCCGTGGAACTGGCTGATCACGCCGCGATGGAACGGCACGTACAGGCGGCGGGACACGTCCTCCCAGACTGTGAGGTCGTCGGGGCCGATGCCGAGCTGCGTAAGGAGCTCCGCGCGCCGGGTCGCCGGGAGTTCCCCGTAGAGGTCGAGGGCGCGGGAGAGTACCCACGCGGCGGTGACGTTTGTGTAGGCGTTGTCGTCGATGCCGGGAGCGACGGCGTCCGGGTAGGCATCGTGATACTCGTCGGGTCCGACGACGCCGCGGATCCGGTAGCGGCCGAGGCCGGTGTCCCACGTCGCCGCGTCGGCCCAGAAGTGGGCCACATGCATAAGGAGTTCGGCGCCCGAGCCGTGCATGAACCCGACGTCCCCGGTGGCCTGACCGTACCGCCACACGTTCCAGGCCACGGCCGACCCGACATGGTGCTGGAGGTGGGAGTGGTCCGGCAGCCAGCGGCCGGAGCGCGGATTGAGGTGCAGCCGCTGCGTCTCCTCGCTGCCGGAACTACCGCTCTGCCAGGGAAACATGGCTCCCTTCGCTCCCGCCCTGCGCGCGGCGTCCCGGGCCGCGGGGAGCCGTCGGTGCCGGTACATCAGCAGGGCGCGAGCGGTCTCGGGGAGGTGGAGGGCGAGGTAGGGCAGGACGAACAGCTCGTCCCAGAAGACGTGGCCCCGGTAGGCCTCGCCGTGAAGGCCGCGGGCAGGGACGCCGGCATCGAGCTCGGCGGTGTGCGGCGAGAGGGTCTGCAGCACGTGGAAGGCGTGCAGCCGCAGAACCTTGCCCGTCTCTCCAGGCACCTTCAACTCTCCTTCGTTCCAAAGGCGTTGCCAGGACGTCCGGTGGGAGTTCAGCAAGGAAGGGAAGTCCGGGGCGTGTGTGGCGCAGTCGATGCTCCGCCGCAGCGGATCGGCCGGGGGACGGTCGAGCGAGGTGCACAGGGCGGCTGTCTTCACAACGACGACCGGGGCCGTCCGCTTGATCGGCAGAACGAACGTCTGCGTGGCGGTGGTGGCTGCGCCTGCCCCGCCCACCGGTGCCAGAGGACGTGCCGATGTCCGCACCGCGAGCCCGATCCGTACCCCGGAGCTGGTTGTGGTGCAGGAGAGCCAGGCGGTGCCCCCCGCCTCCGCCCCGGCCCGGTGCTCGACGAGATGCCGCCCTGCCAGGGCGCGGTAACGGTCGACTCCCGCGTTCGTGACGTCGCCGTCGAGTACGGACTCGATATCGATCCGGCCGCTCCAGCCGTACGCTCTGAACACCGTTCTCTGAGCGGCCAGGTTCGGATCGCCCATGTGGACGAGGCGGGTGTGGGTGACGCTCAGGCGACGGCCCTCGGCGTCGTGGAAAAGCATGCGACGGGAGAGCGTTCCGGCACGCAGGTCCAGCGACACGTTGCTGTGGCGCAGGGACGGGTGGTCGGGCGTGAGCCAGTCGCCTGGCGGTGCGCCCTCGGGCAGGCAGCGGTACCGCAGGGCGGTCCAGTCCGGCAGTCGGACCATGTCCTCGTTGGAGACCGTGCGTCCGTCAACGGTGGAGTCCAGCCGGTTGTAGCAGCCTGCGAGGTACGTACCCGGGTAGTGGACGTCGTCGGCGACGCATTCGGGCGCTGAACCACGCGTGGCGAAGCGACCGTTGCCCAGGGTGCACAGGGACTCGACGAGCCGCTCGGCCTTGGGGTCGTAGCGCTGGTACTCCCAGAGCCAGGCCGTACTCACGGGCGGTCTCCTTCGAGTACGGCGGGCAGCCCGACGAGGTCGGGTAGGACGAGCTGGGCGCCGCGTGCGCGCAAGGCGTCCCTCATGTGCGGGTCGGCTTCGCGGTTAAGTCCCACCACCAGGCGGAAACGGCCTAGTCGTCCCGCTTCGACGCCGGCCAGTGCGTCCTCCACCACGGCAGTGCGGGCGGGGGCCGCGCCGAGACGGCCGGCAGCTTCGAGGAAGAGGGCAGGGTCGGGCTTGCCCGGAAGATCAAGTGCGGCGGCGTCCTGGCCGTCCACGAGTGCGTCGAAGTAGCCGATGAGCTGTGCGCACTCCAGGAGGGAACGAGCGTGCCGCGAAGCCGAAACGGCCGCACATCGCACCTCCATCTCCCGTAGTCGCCGGAGCGCGGGCCGCACGTCGTCGAATGTACGGACGCCGTCGGTCCGCAGCATCGCGGAGAAGACTGCCTCCTTGCGGGCGGCGACCGCGTGGACGGTGGCGCACCCGGGTGGATCTTCAGGCGTTCCGGGTGGGAGGTCGATGCGGCGGGCGGCGAGGAAGGCTCGTACGCCGTCGAGACGGGACCTGCCGTCTACCAGGTCCCGGTACTCGCGGACGGCGTCGAACGGGCGCGGTCGTGCACCGGCCTGCGATGGCTGCCACTCGGGGAGGCAGCCGTCGAAGGTCTCCTTCCAGGCGGCCGCGTGGCGGTCCGCCGTGGCGAGGAGCACTCCGTCCGTGTCGAAAACGACCGCGCGGAGGTCGTTCATGAGTCGTGCACCACGCGACGGCCGGTGATACGGGTGGGGGTGAGCTTCATCCAGTGGCTGCGCGGACCACCGGCCCAGGGTTGGGAGCGAGCAGTGGTGTTGAGGTGGTGAATCTCGTCCGGGTCTGTGACCGCTGCCAGTTCGCCCACGGCCAGCACGCTCCAACCAGTGGCGGTCACGTCGTCGATGTTGTCGATCTCGAAGGCGACCTCGGTTCCGGCAGCTCTGGCGGTGACGGCTTCCACGGAGGTCCGGAAGGCGATGTCGCGGCCTGCGATCAGGTAGTTGACGGGGAGGACGGCAGGGCCCTCGGGCGTGAAGATCGCGATGCGGCCGACGCCGTGGGTGTTCAGCAGTCGTCGGCATTCGGTCTCGTCCAGCGGTACGAGCGTACTGTCGCGCCGGGCGGCGGCCCGCCCTGCGACGCGGTGGGCGCTGGCGCCGGTCAGGTCGTCGACGCTGAGGCCGAGGGCGTCGGCCACCCGCACGAGAGTACCGATGGCGGGGCTGGAGGCGCGCTCTTCCAGGTAGGCGATGTACCTCCCGTCGGCACCGCACCGCCGCCCAAGTTCGTCGCGGCTCAGGCCGAGTGCTTCACGGCGGGCCGCCAGGCGGCGGCCCAGGTCGGTGTGTCCGGCCGGCTCGCCGGACTGCTGCGGGCGGGTACTCGATGTGCTCTTCACGGCACTCACTGCTCCTGGGGCGGTACGGCGACCGTGTCGTGCTGCGGTCCGCCGAGCACGACCTTGAGGGCGCCGGTTTCGCCGGCGCGCGAGAAGACGTCGTACGCCTCTTCCATCTGGTCCAGCTCGAAGCGGTGGGTGACCATCGCGGCCCCCGGCAGGCGGCCGGCGGCCATCATGCGCAGCAGCATGGGCGTGGAGTGGGTGTCGACGAGACCGGTGGTGATGGTGACGTCCTTGATCCACAGGTCCTCGAGGTGGAGGACGGCGGGTTTGCCGTGTACGCCGATGTTGGCGACCCGTCCGCCGGGGCGGACCATGCGGGTGCACATCTCGAACGACTCGGGCACGCCGACGGCCTCGATGACCACGTCCGCGCCGAGTCCGTCCGTGAGGTCCTCGACCAGGCGCTCGGGCTCTTCGTCCGCGCTCGCGGTGGCATCGGCGCCGAGGTCGCGCGCGGCAGCGAGCCGGGAGGCGGCGAGGTCGACGGCGATGATCCGCCCGGGACTGTAGAGCTGGGCGGTGGCGATGGCGGCCAGTCCGATGGGTCCGGCACCGACCACGGCAACCGTGTCGCCAGGGCGCACGCCGCCGTTGAGCACGCCGACCTCGTACGACGTCGGGAAGATGTCGGCGAGCAGTACGGCGTCGTGGCTGGCCAGGGCGCTGGGCAGCGGGTGGACGGAAAGGTCGGCGAAGGGGACGCGTACGTATTCGGCCTGGGTGCCGTCGATCGTGTGGCCCAGGACCCAGCCGCCGCCTCCGCGGCACTGGCCGTAGTGCCCTTCACGGCAGAATCGGCAGCGGCCGCAGGCGGAGATGCAGGAGATCAGGACGCGGTCACCGGGGCGGACGGTGCGCACGTCGCCGCCGGTCTCGACGACTGTGCCGACGGCCTCGTGGCCGAGGATGCGGCCGGGGGTCACTTCGGGGACGTCGCCCTTGATGATGTGCAGGTCGGTGCCGCAGATGGTGACGGCGTCGACCCGGACTATCGCGTCGGCGGCGTCCTTGATGGAGGGGTCCGGAACGTCCTGCCAGGAGGTCTGCCCGGGTCCGTGGAAGACGAGTGCCTTCATGGCGCGGCCTTCTCTCTGTGCGCTGCGCGGGAGGGGTCACCGTCAGCCTGCGCCTGTGTCCCTCTGTCCCGCTTGGGCCGGTCGGCCCCTACCCGGGGCCGGTAGGTCCCCAGCGGACGGGGCGTTCCGGTGCGACGGTGGAGACCGGCATCCGTTCCGAAAGGAGGGCTGCTGCCATGTCCCAGTCAGCCCCGTTCCCGTCTCCTGCTTCCGCCCGCCCGGCCCTGCTGAGGTTCCTCGGCGGAGTGCGGACGGTCACCGGCAGCAAGTTCCTGGTCGAGAGCGACCACGCCCGGATCCTCGTCGACTGCGGACTCTTCCAGGGTGTCGCTGACCTGCGCCGCCGCAACTGGGACAAGCTGCCCTGCGACGCCTCGGACATCCACGCCGTCGTCGTCACCCACGCCCACCTGGACCATTGCGGCTACCTGCCGCGCCTGGTCCGGCACGGCTTCCGCGGCCCCATCCTGACCAGCGCCCACACCGCCCGGCTCGCCGAGATCGTGCTCCGCGACAGCGCCCGCCTCCAGATGGAAGCCGCCGAGCACGCCAACCAGCACGGCTGGTCCACGCACCGCCCCGCCAAGCCGCTCTACGACGACGATGACGTCGACCAGACGATCAAGTACTTCGACCCGGTGACCGTGGGCAGCGAGATCGAGATCATGGCCGGCACGAAGCTGATGCTGCACCACGGAGGGCACATCCTCGGCTCCGCCTGGGCGCACCTGACGCTGGAGGACGGCCACTCCCTCGCTGTCAGCGGTGACCTCGGCCGCCCCGGCCACCCGCTCCTCCTACCGCCGGAGCCGTTCTCCGGCGCAGACGTCCTCCTGATGGAGTCCACGTACGGCAACCGCCGCCACGACCACGAAAGCGGCCGCCGGGAATTCGCCTCGGCGATCACGCGGACGCTGTCCCGTGGCGGGACCGTGGTCATTCCGGCCTTCGCGATCGACCGCACCGAGGTCGTCCTGCACGAGCTGGCCACCCTGCGCAGTGACGGCACCCTCCCCCGTCACGTACCCGTTTACGTCGACAGCCCCATGGCCCTGGCGGCATTGGACGTCTACCGCGACGCCGTCCGCTCCCACGCGTCCGAGCTGCGCCCGGAGATCCTGGCCGCCGGCGAGGCCGCGATCAGCCCGGAGCCCTTCCTGGCCGCCCGGACCGTCCAGGAATCGATCGACATCAACGACTCCACCGGCCCTGCGATCATCGTCTCCTCCGCCGGCATGGCCACCGGCGGCCGCGTCCTGCACCACCTCCACCGGCTCCTGCCCGACCCCCGCAACGCCGTCGTCATCGTCGGCTTCGCCGCCGCCGGCACCCGCTCCCGGGACCTGGTGGACGGCGCGCGAGTGCTGAAGATGTTCGGCGAGTACGTCCCCGTACGCGCCGAGGTCGCCGACGTCCCGCACTTCTCCGCGCACGCCGACGCCGACCAGATCATCAACTGGCTGCGCGCCGCCCCGGCCCCGCACACCACCTACCTCGTCCACGGCGAGGAGACCGCCTCCGAAACCCTGCGGGACCGCATCGACCACGAGCTGGAATGGACGGCCGTCGTACCCAAGTCCGGGGAGGCCGTCCTGGTCCGCTGAGGCGGGCCGGACGGTCCCCACGGTGTGCACCGCGCGGCCCTCCCGGCCAGGGTGCCCACCGAGCAGGGTGGATGCGAAGGGTTGGAGGCACTCCATGAGCACCATGCACAGCATCCTCGAACAGATGCCCCCCGAAGCCCGCGAGGCCCTGGCCCACTCCCACCAGGTCACGTTCCCGGCCGGCACCCGCATCTTCAAGGAACACCAGCGGGCCGAGAAGTTCTGGATCATCGAATGCGGCACCGTCGACCTCGACACCCACGTCCCCGGCCGCAAGAACGCCGTCATCGACACCCTCGGCTACGGCGAACTGCTCGGCTGGTCCTGGATGTTCCGCCCCTACACCTGGCACCTCGGCGCCACCGCCACTCACGAAGTGCGCGCCCTCGAGTTCGACGCCGCCGCCATACGAGAGCTGTGCAACGAGGACTCGGCCGTGGGCCGGTCCGTCTCCACCACCGTCGCGGCCGCCATCGCCGACCGGCTCGACTCCGCCCGCACCCGACTCCTCGACCTGTTCGCCCCTCACGGCAGCGGCACCCCGCTCGTCTACGCACGCTGAGGACCCCGCCATGACCTCCACCCCGTACACCGTCGCCGACGTCATGACCACCGAGGTCATCGCCGTCACCCCCTCGACCCGCTTCAAGGACATCGCCACCGCGATGGAACGGTGGAAGGTCACCGCCCTGCCCGTCATCGAGGGCGAGGGCCACGTCGTCGGCGTGGTCTCCGAGGCCGATCTCCTCCCCAAGGAGGAGTTCCACGAGCACCGCCCCGGCTTGATCGAGCAGATGCGCCGCCTGGGCGACACCGCCAAGGCCGGCTCCACCCGGGCCGAGAACATGATGACCACCCCGGCCGTCACTATCCGCCCCGACGCCACGCTCCCGCAGGCCGCCCGCCTCATGGCCGACCGGCACATCAAGCGCCTCCCGGTCGTCGACGCCGACGGCACCCTCCAAGGCATCGTCAGCCGCGCCGACCTCCTCAAGGTCTTCCTCCGCACCGACGAGGAACTCGCCACCGAGATCCGCCGCACCGTCGTCGACCGCCTCTTCCCCCTCTCCCACGAGGCAGTCAAGGTCACCGTGGCCCAAGGGATCGCCACCCTGACCGGCGAGGTCCGCGACGGCAACCTGATCCCCCTGGCAGAACGCCTCACCCGCTCTGTCGAGGGCATCGTCGACGTCCACTGCCGACTGGATGCACCGGCCGAGGCGTGAAGTCCAACCGCCGAGCCATGCCGTGACGATGCCACGCAGAGCACGTACCTACGAGGAGCGCAGCGACGAGCAAGCCCTGCGGTCAGCGCCGGATGGCGATGACCTCGACGTCCGCGTTCATGGCGCGCAGCCTCCGCACCGCTTGTAGCAGCGAGACTTGAGCGAAGGCGAAGAGAGAGTCGACGGCGATATCCTCGCCGTCCTTCAGCAGGATGCCGAAGACCACGCGGAGCGTACCGAAGTCTTGGATGAGGCGGTGGTTTGGGCTGTGGGCGGCTACCTGCTTGAGGAACTTGGCTCGCACCTCCGCATCACTCCGCAAGGTCTCCACGGCGACAACCCCTTGGGCGAAGAGGTGGTTGAGGGGGGCGGTACTCGAGGTGGCCTTCTTGACGCAGATCAGCTGACTGTCAGGGCCCAAGACGTCGCAGATCTCCAACCCCCCGCCCTTGAATTTGCTGGTGCGGACATTCTTCTTGTCGAAGAGGAGGTATCCGTCCTGCTCGGCTGCCCGGTGGTTGAACCAGTCTTCATCGTGGGAGTCTTGACCGTCTGAGTTGAGCGGTCCCCTCGTCCAGCTGGGCAGCGTGACGGTCCGCGGGGCCTCGAAGAGGCTGGTGAGCTCCTCTTCGAGGGTTTCGATGAAGCCAGCTCCCACCTCAAACCATTTTCCGTTGCCGTAGAACAGCCGGTCGGGGTTGGCCTGTATGTCAGCGATCAGCCACTCCTTGCCATTGGTGGCGACGCCGGCAGGGGTTTGGCAGTCGTCGTCGCTGAACATGGTCACCCGGACGTCGGCGAGCGCCTTCAGTCGCTCGCCGTGCGGCTTGTCCTTCACGAAGGCCAGCAGCTGGCTCAATTCGAGCTCGTTGGTTTCGATCACTCGGGCTCCGCGTCGGATGCGGAACGCCTGGGCCGAGCTGTGGCTTTCCTGACAGGCGTCGGGAACTCCGGTGGTCAGGCGGGGACTGCCCGGGTCTGCGAGGAGGCCCTCGAGGATCTTCTGGGCTTCGACAGCCTTGCGGCTGCCATTGTTGAGGGTATGGACCCTGCTGACGAATCGCAGCTGGGGTAGGGGATCGGGTCTTGCGCAGACGTCTTCGATCGTCCGTAGGTCGCTGAGGAACTCTTCCAGGCTGGTGGCCAGAGGGAGTTTTATGGTGGCCTGGGAGCATTCGACCCGTACTCGACGTATCCGGCCCGATTCCAATGACGTCAGCGCCAGCCCGCTTACGGTTCCGCATATGCGGCGGACAACAGCACCAAAGCGGTCCAGTCCGAAATCGTCGATGCGTTCGCCGCGCGAGACCGAGTACTCGTCGACCCTGCCCCGGCCGTCCATGATCTGATTGCGGACCTTGATGACTCCAGCGTCGTCGAGGCAGCGGGTTGCGAATTCCAGCCCGAACTCGTCATCGCGGTAATAGGGATCCAGCATGTGGTGCCCTACTCCGTAACTCAGCGCATAGACCCCACGGGCCGTACGCATGATGACCAGGCCGGCTGCAGCATGATTCCTTTCGTTGACGTTCAGGCCGGTGATGGACTCGACGGTGTCGCACCAATCAGCGCGCTCGCGAGGGACTCCTCCCGTCATCAGCAGTCCCTCGATGCCTTCACGCGTGAAGTTCCGGACCTCATAGTCAGCGCCGTCAAGGTACCTGTCACGCACGAACTCGCTCAGCTCCACGGCATGCCCTTCGGCCCTCAACCGGTGGAGCGTGGACTTACGGGTGGCGGGTCGGGTTTTGCGGGTATTGCCCAAGGCAGCCTCCACGCACGTACAACGCAGGACCTACCAAGAAAGCAGACAGGAGGCGTCCCCGCCACTGAACTGACCACCCGAGTTTCGCGCGGATGCCAGCCGAGAAAGGTGCCAGCAGGAGCGGGGAGTCCTTCCAACGCTGCTGCCCCCAGATCCGGCAAAGACCTGCCCGACGTCAGACAACAGCGGCACGCACCCTCTCCCCGGCTGGCGACCGTTGCCGCGCGCCCGGGCGGCGTACGCACGCCGTAACGCGCCGACGCACGGACCGCCGAAGCATCGTGGGTTCAGGCTGGCGAACGGGCATCTGAGTTCAGCGCGCGTTCGCACGCACGTCCGGTGACAACAACGGCTGTTATGTGTCAACTATCGTTGTGAGTCACACTCCTTCAGCGGCGGACGCGGGGCATGCCCAGGCCGATCCAGGAGATGATCTCGCGCTGGATCTCATTGTTGCCTCCGCCGAAGGTGAAGATGACGGCGCTGCGGTAGCCGCGTTCGAGTTCGCCGTGCAGGACCGCGCCCGCCGAGCCGTCCTTGAGGGAGCCGGCCGCGCCGACGATCTCCATCAGCCAGGCGTACGCGTCGCGGCGGGCCTCGGAGCCGTAGACCTTGACGGCGGAGGCGTCCTGCGGGGTGAGGGTGGCGTCCTGGACCGCGTTGACCATCTGCCAGTTGAGCAGCTTCATCGCGTCGAGGCGGGCGTGGGTGCGGGCCAGGCGGCCGCGGACCCAGGTGAGGTCGATGACCCGGCGGCCGTCGGCCAGCTTGGTCTCCGCGGCCCAGCGCTGGACGTCGTGCAGGGCCCGGATGGCCATGGTGCCGTGGGCGGCGAGGGTGACGCGCTCGTGGTTGAGCTGGTTGGTGATCAGGCGCCAGCCCTTGTTCTCCCGGCCGACGCGGCGGGTCGCCGGGACGCGGATGTTCTCGTAGTAGCTGGCGGTGGTGTCGTGCGAGGCGAGGGTGTTGATGAGGGTGCAGGAGTAGCCGGGGTCGGCGGTCGGTACGAGGAGCATGGTGATGCCCTTGTGCGCCGGGGCGTCCGGGTCGGTGCGGACGGCGAGCCAGACCCAGTCGGCGGTGTCCCCGTTCGTGGTCCAGATCTTCTGGCCGTCGACCAGGTACGTGCCGCTCTCCTCGTCGCCCTCGCGGACTGCCTTGCACTTGAGGGCGGCGAGGTCGGTGCCGGCGTCCGGCTCGCTGTACCCGATGGCGAAGTCGATCTCGCCCGAGAGGATGCGCGGGAGGAAGTACGCCTTCTGCTCGTCCGTGCCGAACTGCATGATGGTCGGCCCGACCGTGTTGAGCGCCATCAGCGGCAGCGGTACGACGGCCTGCGCGGCCTCGTCGAAGAAGATGAACTGGTCCATGGGCGACATCCCGCGGCCGCCGTACTCCTTGGGCCAGCCGACCCCGAGCCAGCCGTCCGAGCCCAGCTTGCGGATGGTCTCCCGGTAGAAGCGCTTCTGGGCGGCGGGGTCCTCGTAGCGGGCGTAGCCGTCCTCCGGCACCAGCTCGGCGAAGTAGGCGCGCAGCTCGGTGCGCAACTGCTGCTGCTCAGGCGTGTATTCGAGGTGCACGGCCCCTCCGGGTGTCTCGCGGTCCAGCCGGTCGCTGTGGTGGCGGCGCACAGAGTAGAACGTGTTCCAAGAAGGGGGAAGGACTCGCGGGCCGCCGATTGCGCCGACCGGCGGCGGGATGGTGCTTCGTGACCCACAATGAGCTTTCGGCTCAGGAGAGTTCGGGGATCCGGGGGGATGCGTGGACGAGAAGGCCTGGGAGCGGGAACGGGCCGGGCGGGACCCGATGCCGGAGCGCCGGGACCGGTCGCCGGGGCGCCGGGAGCAGCCGCCCGCCGCCCCTGACCGCACGCCCGGGGACCTGGTGCCCACCGGGCGGGACGAGGTCCCCGGGGGCGTGACCCAGATCCACGAGCCGGGCTCGCTGCCCGTCGACCCCGAGACCCCCGACCGCCTGCGGGCCTGGGAGCTGCTGCCGGACGACGTACGCGCCAGGACCCTGGAGAAGGCGGGCCGGTCCCTGGTGTGGTGGGCCCGGGTCTACGCCGACGGAGCACCGTTCGCGGTGGTGTTCGGAGACCGGGGCCTGTGCCGGGTCGAGCCGGTGTACCGGGGCGGCAGGGCCGAGGGGCAGCGGGGCGAGCGGGTCCGGGTGGAGCCCGGGTCGCTGCTGACCCGTTCCTTCGACGCCCGGCCGCCGCGGGCGGGCGTCGGCTCGCCCGTGGCCCCCGGCCGGCCCGGCGCACCCGTGGAGCGGCTGGTCCTGGACCCGCCGGAGGCACAGGGGGTGCTCGGCCACTTCCCCCTCGGCGTACAGGACTTCCTCCAGCGCCCCTTCCTGGCCGGCCGGCGGACCGTCACGGCCGAGTGGTACTACGAGGAGACGGTCGAGCGCGCGCACACGGACCTGTTCGTCCTCCTGTGCCTGTCCACCGACCGCCACGTCACCGCGATCGAGGCCCGCCGCACCCTGGAGCGCGGCGCGACGCCGGACCGGGCCCGCTGGCACGCCCTCACGTGCCACCAGGCCCGGCTCGTGGCCCGCTGACCCACCCGCGCCCCGCCCGCAGGTCCGGCGCCGTCGGTCCGGCGCCGTCGGTCCGGCGCCGTCGGTCCGGCGCCGTCAGCCGAGCACCGTCAGCCGAGCGCCGTGATCATCGCCGCGGCCGTCGCCGCCATCGCCGCGCGGGCCGCCGTCAGGTAGGGCCGGGGGTCGGCCGGGGTCAGATGGGTACGGATCGCCTCCGTCATGGCCAGGTTCAGCGCCGTGCCGATGTTGACCTTCCTGATGCCCCCCGCCACCGCCGCCGCGAGCTCCGCGTCCGGCAGCCCCGAGGAGCCGTGCAGCACGAGCGGCACGTCCACGGTCTTGGCCAGCCTCGCCAGCAGCGCGTGGTCCAGCTCGGCGGTGCGGCTGGTCATGGCGTGGCTGCTGCCGACCGCCACGGCCAGGGCGTCGACCCCCGAGTCGGCCACGAACCGCCGGGCCTCGTCCGGATCCGTACGCGCCCCCGGCGCGTGCGGGTCCAGCGGCGCGGCGCCGTTCTTCCCGCCCACCTCGCCGAGCTCCGCCTCGATCCACAGCCCGTTGGCGTGCGCCCAGTCGGCCGCGGAGCGGGTGGCCTCCAGGTTCTCGGCATACGGGAGCTGCGCGGCGTCGTACATCACCGAGCCGAACCCGGCGTCCGCCGCCTGCCGGAGCAGGTCGGGGCTCTTGACGTGGTCCAGGTGCAGGCCAACCGGGACCCCTGCGGCCTGCGCGCACGCGGCGGCGGCGCGCGAGATCGGCAGCAGCTGCCCGCCGCGGAACTTCACGGCGTTCTCGCTGAGTTGGAGGATGACGGGCAGGCCCACCCGCTCCGCCCCGGCGACGACGGCCTCGGCGTGTTCCAGCGTGATGATGTTGAACGCGGCGACGGCGCGGCCCGCCGCGGCCGCGTCCAGGACCAGCGTCCCTGCGGAGACCAGGCTCATCGGACCGCCTCCTCGCCGGCGGTCAGGATCACCGAACGGGTCAGGTTCCGCGGCTGGTCCGGATCGAGGTCCTGGCGGGCCGCCACCGCGATCGCCAGCCGGTGGATGCGTACGAGCTCGGCGAGCGGGTCCAGCCGCCCGGCCACCCACTGGCCCCCCGTGGCCCGCACCTGCTCCGCGAGCCCCGCGGGCGCCTCGCCCAGCGACCACGTGAGGGTGCCGGGCCCGGTGACGCTGATCGGACCGTGCCGGTACTCCATCGCCGGATACGACTCGGACCAGGACAGGGAGGCCTCGCGCATCTTCAGCGCGGCCTCGTGCGCCAGGCCCACGCTCCACCCCCGGCCGAGGAAGGTGAACTGGCCCCGGCTGGATGCCTGTTCGGGCAGCGGCTCGGCGAGTGCGGTCCGGGCGTCGGCGACGACGGAGGGGCTGTGCAGGCCGAAGTGGGCGCGCAGCAGGGTCAGGGCGGTGGTCGCGAAGCGCGTCTGCACGACGGACTGCTCGTCGGCGAAGTCGAGTACGACGAGCTCGTCGGCGAGGGTCATCACCGGGGTCGCCGGGTCCCCGATGACGGCCGTCGTGCGCACCCCCGTGTCCCGCAGCCCGGACAGCAGGTCGAGCACCTCGGTGGTGGTGCCGGAGCGGGTGAGCGCGACGACCCGGTCGTAGCGGCGGTGCAGGGGGAATTCGGAGGCGGGGAAGGCGTCGGTCTCGCCCTGGCCCATCTCCTCGCGCAGGGTGGCGGCCGCCTGGGCCATGTAGTAAGAGGTCCCGCACCCGACGATCGCGGTACGCTCCCCCGGCCGCGGCAGCAACGCCTTGTGGGCCGGGGCCAGTTCGGCGGCCCGCTCCCAGCACTCGGGCTGCGTGCCCAACTCGTACGCGACGTGGCTCATGCCGGCTCCCTGACGTGGTGGGTGCAGTTTCCTGCAAGGTAGCGGCCCATTTCACGCAACTTCAAGCACCCAGGGGGGTTGTTCTCCTGGGTTAATGTCGACGCCTAGGCCGTTGGAGCACACCCGAGGGGGTCGATCGCCGTGGGGTCCATGACCCGCAAGGAGCGCTGGCAGACACTGCTGGACCTGCTGGTGGAGCGGGGCGAGCTGGAGGTCGAGCCGGCGGCGGAGGCCCTCGGCGTGTCCGCCGCGACCATCCGCCGCGACCTCGACCAGCTGGCCGAGCAGCAGCTGCTGGTCCGCACGCGCGGCGGAGCGGTGGTGCACGGCGTCAGTTACGAACTCCCCCTGCGCTACCGCACTTCGCGGCGCGCCGCCGAGAAGCACCGCATCAGCGAGGCGGTGGCGCAGCTGATCGCCCCGGGCGAGGTGATCGGCCTGACGGGCGGTACGACGACCACGGAGGTGGCCCGGGCGCTGGCCGGCCGCCCGGACCTGGCGGCGGGCTCGCCGGCGCTTACGGTGGTCACCAACGCCCTCAACATCGCGGGCGAGCTCGTCATCAGACCGCAGTTCAAGATCGTCCTGACGGGCGGGGTGGCCCGTCCCCAGTCGTACGAGCTGACGGGCCCGCTGGCGCAGCAGGTGCTGGGCCAGCTGACGATGGACACGGCGGTGGTCGGCGTGGACGCCTTCGACCCGGCGGACGGCGCGGCGACCCGCCACGAGGACGAGGCGGCGATGAACCGCCTGCTGTGCGAACGGGCCCGCCGGGTGGTGATCGCGGCGGACTCCAGCAAACTCGCGGTCCGCGCCTTCGCCCGCATCTGCCCGACCCGGTCGGTGGACGTCCTGGTCACGGACACGGCCCTGCCGGACCGGGTCGCGGCCGAGTTCGAGGCGGCGGGGGTCGAAGTACGGAGGGTCTGACGGCCGGCCGGGCCGCACCGGCCCCGCCGCACCGGCCCCGGCCCGGCACCTCAGTGCGTCGGCAGGCGTCCCGCCTCCCGCGACAGGGCCTCCAGGATCGGGGCGATCAGGGGGTGGGACTCCGCCCCGCGACGGGTGGCCGCGAAGACCCTCCGAGTGGGGGTCGAGCCCGATACCGGGCGCACCTGGACCTCCTTGAGGTCCATGCCGCGCAGCGCCGAGCGCGGGACGAGGGCCACCCCCGCCCCGGCGCCCACGAGGGCCGTCACCGCGCGGAAATCGTCCGAGGAGTGCACGAACCTGGGCTGGAAGCCCGCCAGTTCGCAGGCGAGCAGGGTCACGTCGTGGCAGGGGTTCCCCGGGTACTGCCCCACCCAGTCCGCGTCGGAGAGGTCCGCGAGCGGGACTTCGGGCAGATCGGCCAGCGCGTGTCCCGAGGGGAGCACCGCGTCGAAGGGCTCCGCGTACAGCGGGAGCACCGACAGCCGGCCGTCGTCGGCGCCCGGGGCGCCGCGGTACTCGACGGCCAGCGCGAGGTCGGCCTCGCCGTCGAGCAGCAGCGGCAGGCTCTGGTCGCCCTCGGCGTCCCGTACGCGCAGGCGGATGCCCGGGTGTTCGCGGGCCAGCCGGGCGATCGCGGGGGCGAGGACCTCGGCGATGCCGGTCGCGAAGGCGGCCACCGTCACCTCGCCGGCCGTGCCTCCCGCGTAGGCCGCGAGTTCGGCCTCGGCGCGCTCCAGCTGGGCGAGGACCTCATGCGTGTGGACGAGCAGGATCTCGCCGGCCGCCGTCAGCCGTACGCCGCGGCCGCTGCGGGTCAGCAGCGCGTGCCCCGTCTCCTGTTCCAGCGCCGCGAGCTGCTGGGAGACGGCGGAGGGGGTGAGGTACAGGGCTGCGGCCGCGGCGGTCACCGTACGGTGGTCCGCCACGGCCCGCAGGATGCGCAGCCGGCGGGGGTCGATCACCCCACCATTCTCGCAGGTGGAGCGAGCCGCCCCGGCCGCCCGGGCCTGCCGGCCGGCGGGCAGGAGCCCGCCGCGCCGGAGCGGTCTCAGGCGCGCGCCGCCGCCAGGGCCGCGCGGGCGTCGGCGAAGGCGGCCACCGCGCGCTCCACGTCCGCCGTCGAGTGGGCCGCCGAGAGCTGGACCCGGATGCGGGCCGCGCCCATCGGGACCACCGGGTAGGAGAAGCCGATCACGTACACGCCGCGCTCCAGCAGCAGCTCCGCCATCTTCGACGCCTCCGCCGCGTCGCCGATCATCACCGGGGCGATCGCGTGGTCGCCGGGGAGGATCTCGAAGCCGGCCTCGGTCATCTTCGTGCGGAAGAGCGCGGTGTTGGCGGCGAGCCGCTCGCGCAGGTCGCCCGCCGACTCCAGCAGGTCCAGGACCTTCAGGGAGGCGGCGGCGATGACCGGGGCGAGGGAGTTCGAGAAGAGGTACGGGCGCGAGCGCTGGCGCAGCAGCGCGACGATCTCGGCGCGGGCCGCGACGTAGCCGCCGGAAGCCCCGCCGAGGGCCTTGCCGAGGGTTCCGGTGATGATGTCGACGCGGTCCATGACCCCGTGCAGCTCCGGCGTGCCGCGGCCGCCGGGGCCGACGAAGCCCACCGCGTGCGAGTCGTCGACCATGACCATGGCGTCGTAGCGCTCGGCCAGGTCGCAGATCTCGGCGAGCGGCGCGACGTAGCCGTCCATGGAGAAGACGCCGTCGGTGACGATCAGCTTGCGCCGCGCGCCGCCCTCGGTGGCCTCCTTCAGGCGGGCTTCGAGCTCGGCCATGTCGCGGTTGGCGTACCGGAAGCGGCGGGCCTTGCAGAGGCGGATGCCGTCGATGATCGACGCGTGGTTGAGGGCGTCGGAGATCACCGCGTCCTCGGCGCCGAGCAGGGTCTCGAAGACGCCGCCGTTGGCGTCGAAGCAGGAGGAGTAGAGGATCGTGTCCTCCTGGCCGAGGAACGAGGACAGGCGCGCCTCCAGCTCCTTGTGCACCTCCTGCGTACCGCAGATGAAGCGGACCGAGGCCATGCCGTAGCCCCAGCGGTCGAGCGCGTCCTTCGCCGCGGCGACGACCTCGGGGTGGTCGGCCAGCCCCAGGTAGTTGTTGGCGCAGAAGTTGAGGACCTCACCGGGGGCCCCGCCGGCGGTGACCGCCACGGCCGCGTTCTGCGGAGTGCCGATGACGCGCTCGGGCTTGTGCAGGCCCGCGGCGCGGATCTCGTCGAGGGTGGTGCGGAGGTCTTCGCGTACGGACTCGAACATGGGCTTCGGCTTCTCCTTGTGCGGCGGAGTCGTGCGGCTGACGAAGGGGGCCGGGCCCCGCGGAGGGGGGAGGGTGGGCGGGGCCCGGCCGGAGGGAGATGGTTCGGTGGGAGGGAGGCGGAGGGCGGAACGCCCCTACGCCGTCCAGTCCAGGATGATCTTGCCGCTGCGGGCGGTTGCCGCCTCGTCGAACGCGGCCTCGAAGTCCCGGTGCGAGTAGCGGCCGGTGATGACCGGGCTGAGGTCGAGCCCGCCCTCCAGCAGCACCGTCATCGCGTACCAGGTCTCGAACATCTCGCGGCCGTAGATGCCCTTGATCGTGATCATCGAGGTGACCACCTTCGCCCAGTCCACCGCGAACTCCTGCGCCGGCAGGCCCAGCATCGCGATCCGCCCGCCGTGCGTCATGTTGTCGATCATGTCGCGCATGGCCTCGCCGCGGCCGGACATCTCCAGGCCGATGTCGAAGCCCTCGCGCAGACCCAGCTGCGCCTGCGCGTCGGCGATCGTCGCCTTCGAGACGTCGAGCGCGAGCGTGGCGCCGGCCTTGCGGGCGATCTCCAGGCGCTCGGGGCTGACGTCGGTGATGACGACGTTGCGGGCGCCGGCGTGCTTGGCCACGGCCGCCGCCATGATGCCGATCGGGCCCGCGCCGGTGATCAGCACGTCCTCGCCGACCAGCGGGAACGACAGCGCCGTGTGCACGGCGTTGCCGAACGGGTCGAAGATCGCCGCCACGTCCAGGTCCACGGCGGTCCGGTGCACCCACACGTTCTGCGCGGGCAGGACCACATACTCGGCGAAGGCGCCGTCGCGCCCGACGCCGAGGCCGACCGTACTGCGGCACAGGTGGCGGCGGCCGGCCAGGCAGTTGCGGCACCGGCCGCACACCAGGTGGCCCTCGCCGCTGACCAGCGCGCCGAGCTCGATGTCCCGTACGTCAGCGCCGACCGCGGCGACTTCGCCCACGAACTCGTGGCCGAGCACGAGCGGGGTCTTGACGGCGCCCTGCGCCCAGCCGTCCCAGGAGCGGATGTGCAGGTCCGTGCCGCAGATGCCGGTGCGCAGCACCTTGATCAGCACGTCGCCGGGGCCGTACTCGGGCTCGGGGACGTCCATGAGCCACAGCCCGGGCTCGGCCTTGTGCTTGACGAGTGCCTTCATGGGCGTGGCTCCAGGCATGCGGGAGGGGACGTTGCAACCACGGATGCGGGTGCGACGTATCGACAGGCACCAATCTGCCGAGCGCGGAGGTGATCAGTCCATCGAGGATTTCTTAAGCGGGTCGACAGCCCAGCTTCACGCCTATGCTCCTCACGTGAAGGGCTGTGGCCTGGGCAGGGGCCCGCGGCCGGGGCAGGGAATGGGGAGGTGAGGGGCGTGCCGAGTCTGCGCAGCAGAGCGCTGTCGGTCGCGCTGATCGCGGCGGGACGGCGAAGACGGTTCGCGACGGCGGAAGCGGTGCGCGCACGGGTGGCGGAGACGGCCCGCCGGCCGGCCTCGCACTTGCCGCCGCGCTCGCTGGGCCGCGTCGCCGACGTCTCGCGCACCTTCGTCGGTGCCTGGCCGGTGTACGACGCCTCGCCGCGCGGGATCGAGCCCGCGGCCCAGGTGCTGTACGTGCACGGAGGCGGGTACATCAACGAACTGGTCCGGCCGCACTGGTCGATGATCCGGACCCTGGTCACGCGGGCGCGGGCCCGCGTCGTCGTACCGGCGTACATCCTCGCCCCGCGCGGAACCGCCGACCGGACGGTCCCGGTGGCCGCGGACCTGCTCAGCGGGCTGATCGCGAGCGGCGGAGCGGGCGGCACGGTGCTCATCGGGGACGCCGCGGGCGCCGGGCTGGCGCTGGCCGCCGCACAGCGCCTGCGCGACCGTACCGGGGCCCAGCCCTCGCGGATCGTACTGATATCCCCCTGGCTGGACCTGACCATGAGCCACCCCGACCAGGCGGCGATCGAGGCGGGCGACCCGCTCCAGGCCCGGTCGGGGCTGCTGGAGGCGGGCCGGCTGTACGCGGGCACCCTGGCCACCGACGACCCGCGGGTGAGCCCCCTGCACGGCTCGTTCGCGGCGCTGGCGCCGATGACGGTGTTCACCGGCACCCGGGACGTGCTGACCACCGACAGCCGGGAGCTGCTGCGCCGGGCCCGTGCGCACGGGGCCGAGGTGGAGTTCCACGAGGAGCCGGGGCTGCCGCACGGATACCCGCTGCTGCCGGTGCCGGAGGGGCGGGTGGCCCGGGACCGGATCGTCGAGCTGATCAGGTCCGCCGCCGAGGAGTAGGGCGGGCCCGCGGCGCCGGGGCGGGGGCCGTCATCGCGGGGGCCGTCATCGCAGGGGCCGTCATGCCGTGCGGGCCGTCATGCCGTGCAGGTCATCAGCGAGCTGATCGGCCAGGCGCGGTACGCGGTCCAGTACGCCTCGTCGCGCGCGCCCTCGGCGGGCGGGGTCCGGTTCGGCTGCCAGCCGACCGTGGAGAAGCCCGCCTCGACGGCGGCTTCGGCGAAGTCGGCGTGCGCCCACTCGCGGAACTCGAAGTCGGCCGGGGGCCGGGTCAGGAACTGCGCCTTCAGCAGCGGCGCGTCGCCTTCCAGGACGCGGTCGACGATCCGGACCCCGTACGGCGACCAGTCGACGTGCGGGTACGCCCCGGCGTTCGGCACGATGGCCAGCAGCCGCCCGCCCTCGCGCAGGTTGGCGCGGATGGACCGGAACATGGCGTGCAGGGCCGACCGGTCGCCGGCCTGGTTGAACAGGTACACGGCGGTGGCCAGGTCGAAGGGGCCCATCCGCGGCAGCTTGGCCGCGTCGGCGACGACGTATTCGACGGCGGGGGCCGTCCCGGCGCCCCCGCCGGCTCCCGAGGCCATGCCCGCGGCACCCGGCGCATCCGCCGCACTCGTCTCACCGGCCGCGTCCGCCGCGCCCACCTGACGTACGGCGCCCACGGCGCCCTCCAGCGCGCCGACGCCGCCCCCGCCGATCACCCCGTGCGCGCGGGCCAGCCGGATCATCTCCTCCGAGATGTCCACGCCGACGGCCCGGCGGGCCCCGCCACGCGCCAGCAGCCGCGTGTTGTAGCCGTATCCGCAGGCCAGATCGATGGTGTCGAGCCCGTGCACCCCTCCGAGCGCGTCGAGCGCCCCGAGCAGGGTGTGGGTGTCGGCCGCGGCGAAGGCCGCCGTGGTCTTCGCCTCCACGAAGCGCTCGCCGATGGTGTCGTACTGGAAACGCATGTTCTGCCTTCCGTGGCGGGGTGGGACGCGTGCGTATCGTTCCCCGCACGCCCCCGACCAGGGCAGGGTGCGGCGGCCCGTCCCCCGGACGGGGGAGGCGTTCGGGTCAGTGCGTACGGCGTACGGGGTGCCCGGCGACCGCCGGGAGCAGTTCGCGGGCGCAGCCCCGCAGCCAGGCGTGCGCCGGGTCGGCGTCGTGGCGCGGGTGCCAGGCGAGGCCGAAGGGCAGCGTCGGCAGGTCGAGCGGCACCTCGAAGGCCTCCAGCCCCAGCTCGGTGGCGAGCGGTACGGCCTGGGAGGCGATCAGGCCGACGAGATCGCTCTCGCGCAGGATGAACAGGGAGGCGGGGTAGGAGCCGACGGTGCCCACCACCCGCCGGGACAGGCCCTGGCGGGCGAGGGCCGTGTCCACGGGGCCTTCCAGGCGGCCGCGCCGGGAGACGATGAGGTGCTCGGCGGCAGCGAACCGGCGTGCGGTCATCCGGCCCCGCAGCAGCGGGTGGCCGGCCCGGGCCACGCCCATCATGTGCTCGTCGAAGAGTCGCTCGACGCGCACCTCGGGGGATCCGCTGTCCACCACGCCGAGTTCGAGGTCGGCGACGCCCTCGCGCAGCGCCGGGGTGTCCACGTGGCTCTCCGACAGGAACCGCAGCCGTACGCCGGGCGCTTCCCGGGCCACCCGGGAGAAGAGCGTGGACCCGAAGGTGGCGGCGAAGGCGTCGTGGGCCAGCACGGTGAAGGTACGGGTGAGGGTGGGCAGGTCGACCTGTCCGCCGCTCAGGAACAGGGCCCGGGCCCGCTCCACGACGGCGCGGACCTCGCCGTGCACGGCGAGGGCGTGCGGGGTCGGGACCATGGTCCGTCCCGCGCGCACGAGCACGGGGTCGCCGAGGGCCTTGCGGATCCTGCCGAGGGTGCGGCTCATGGCGGGCTCGGAGAGGTGCAGGCGGGCGGCCGCGCGGGACACGCTCGACTCCTCCAGGAGGACGTCGAGGGCGACGAGGAGGTTGAGGTCCAGCCCGGATTGCGTCACACGCATCGATCCCTTGCAGAACTTGCACTGGAAAGCAGGTCACCCCAACCCTACGGTGGAGCAAGGGGGATGGCGCCGACCGCGCTCCCCTCCCCGACACCCCTTTCACCGACTCCGAGGAGGAGCCGTGCTCCGCCATGCCCTCAAGCGCGATGCCCGCGATCCCGACACCGCCGCGTCCGCCCCGGCGCCCACCGCCCTCACCCGGCCGGCGCTGCTCGTCCTGTGCGCCTGCGTGCTCGTCGCACAGGCCATGGTCGCCGCGATCAACCTGCTCATCCCGCAGCTCGCCGCCTCCACCCTGCACCCGACCGCCGGCCAGCTGGTCTGGGCGGTCGACGCCTACGTCATCGTCTTCGCCGCGCTGCTGATCCCGGCCGGGGCCCTCGGCGACCGGTACGGCCGCAAGGGCGCCCTGCTGGCCGGGCTCGGGCTGTTCGCCGCGGGCGGTGCGCTCAGCGCGCTCGCCACGGCCCCGGCGGTCCTCATCGCCGGGCGCGGGCTGTGCGGGGCCGGAGCGGCCCTGATCATGCCCGCCACCATGTCCGTGCTGATCCACCTCACCCCGCCCGAGCGCCGCGGCCAGGCCCTGGCCACCTGGACGCTGTCCGCCGGCCTCGGGGGCCTGGCGGGCAACGTCGGGGGCGGCCTGGTCGGGGAGTTCCTGACCTGGCGGGCCCTGTTCTGGGCCGTCGTCCCGCTCGGCGCGCTGCTCGCGCTCGCCGTCGCCCGTACGGTCCCCCGCACCCCGGCCCGCTCCGACGCCTCCGTCGACCCCGTGGGGGCGCTGCTGCTCGCCGGGGCGCTGCTCGCGGTCGTGTACGGGATCATCGAGGGGCCCTCGTACGGCTGGAGCTCCGCGGCGGTGCTGATCGCCTTCGCCGCCGGCGCCGGGCTGCTCGCGGCCTTCACCGGCTACGCGCTGCGCGCCGCCCGCCCGTTGCTGGACCCGCGCATCTTCGCCTCGCGCAGGCTGCGGGCCGGCTCGCTGGGCATCGGCGCCGCCTTCTTCGGGCTCTTCTCCCTCTTCTTCGTCAACGCCCAGTACCTCCAGTACGCGAAGGGCTTCTCGCCCGCGCTCACCGGTCTGGCGATCGTCCCGCTGACCGTCGGCATGGCGCTCGTGCCGAAGCTGGGGGCCCGGCTGGCGGACCGGACGGGCCCGCGGCTGCCGGTCGGCGCCGGGCTGGGCCTGATCGGGGCCGGGCTGCTGCTGGTCTCCACCGTCGACGCGGGCACCCCGTACGCCCTGTACGCCTGCTACCTGCTCGTGCTGTCGGTCGGCACCGGCCTGTGCGCGCCCTCGCTGACCCTGACCGTGGTCGCCGAGCTGCCCGCGCACCAGGCCGGGCTGGGCTCGGGGCTGAACACCGCGGCCCGGGAGATCGGCGCCGCGCTGGGAGTGGCGGTGGTCGGCACGGTGCTGGCCTCCCGGTTCCACGGCGATCCGCGGGACGCGGCGCAGATCGGCGCCTTCACGGACGCGATGGGGGTCGCGCTGCGCACGGTGGCCTCGGTGCTGCTGCTGGCGGCGCTCGCGGTGGTGGCCGGCTACCGGAAGGCCGCCGGAGCCCGGGATGCAGCGTCCGGCGTCGGGGGCGCATGCTGACTGTGTGACGGCGAGACCGGACAGCGGCCCCGCCGCCGACGCCACGGCCCGGGTGCTCGCGCGGACCTGCGTCGGTGCGGTGCAGGCCGTCGGCGGGTTCGCGGGCGGAATCTACCTGCGCTCGGGAGCCGAGGGCCCCTTGCTGCTGGCCGTGGTCTCGGGACTGCCCGGACGACTGTTCCGGCCCTGGTGGCGGATGCACGTGAACCGCCCGTACCCGGTCGCCGAGGCCTTCCGCTCCGGACAGTCGGTGCACCTGCCGGACGCGGAGGTGGCCATGCGGCGCTTCCCGCAGCTGATGGCGGGGCTCCCGTTCCCCTTCGGGTCGTTCTACGAGCCGGTCATGGCCGGGGCGGAGCGGTTCGGCGTGCTGTTCGTGCTGCGACCCGCCACGCCCGGGGCCTCGGTCGACGCGGCCGACCGGGAGCGGCTGCGCAGCGCCGCGGACGGGCTGGCCGAGGAGCTCGCCGCGCTGGCCGTGGCCGGGGAGCCGGTGTCCTGGACGGGCGATCCGGTGGGGGTACCGCCGCCGGACACCGCGCAGGGCGCCCGCGAGGCCGTGGAGCGGCTCACCCTCGCGCTCCTCTCCGTGGACCGCGCGGGCAGGATCCGCTACGTCAACCGCGCCGCCGCCGCTCTGCTGGGCCTGGACGCGCCGGAGCTGCGCGGGCGGGTGCTGTGGCAGGCCGTGCCCTGGCTCGGGCAGCCCGCGTACGAGGACCACTTCCGCGGGGCGTTCATGGCCGGGGAGCCGGTGCGCTTCCCGGCCCGCCTCGGCCGGCAGCCGGACGCCGGCTGGGTGGAGGTGGAGCTGTACCCGGGCGCGGACGGGGTGACCGTGACGATCGGCGCCGCCGAACCGCCCGGCTACGCGCCGGGGACGGTGGCGCGGTCGGAGGCCGGGCTCGGCTCGCCGGCCGACCGCGCCTCGGCGCTGTACCGGCCGGTGTCCCTGGCGATCGCGCTGACCGAGGCGGTCACGGCCCGCCAGGTGTCCGCGGTGGTCACGCAGGAGCTGCTCCCCGCCTTCGGCGGCCGCCAGCTGGCGATCTACCTGCTCAACGAGCGGCACCTGCACCTGGCGTGGGAGACGGGGTTCCCCCAGGGCTTCCTCGACCGGTTCGACGGGGTCGCGCTCGACGTGCGGCTGCCGGGCGTGGAGACGCTGACCACCGGCCGGCCGATGTTCTTCGAGTCGATGGAGCACCTGGCCAAGGCCTATCCGGGGATCCCGCTGGACGCCCACGTCGGGGCCCGCGCCTTCCTGCCGCTGATCGCCTCGGGCCGGCCGGTGGGCTCCTGCATCCTCGGCTTCGACGCGCCGCGCGGGTTCAGCCCCGAGGAGCGCACGGTACTGACGGCGCTGGCCGGGCTGATCGCGCAGGCGCTGGAGCGGGCACAGCGCTACGACACCGAGGCCGCGCTCGCCCGCGGGCTGCAGGCGGCGCTGCTGCCGCACCGGCTGCCGGTGCGCGAGAACGTGGAGACGGTGGGCCGGTACCTGCCGGGCACCCAGGGCATGGACGTGGGCGGCGACTGGTACGACGTGGTCGAGACGAGCGACGGCCTGCTCGCGCTGGTGATCGGGGACGTCCAGGGCCACGGGGTGGCGGCCGCCGCGACGATGGGCCAGCTGCGCAGCGCGGTACGGGCCTTCACGCTCGGCGGCGGTGCGCCGGAGCAGGTGATGGCGGGCACCAACCGGCTGCTGATCGGCCTGGATCCCGGTCAGTTCGCCAGTTGCTGCTACGTGCTGCTCGACCCGGTGTCGGGCCGGGCCCGGGCCGTCCGGGCCGGGCATCCGCAGCCCCTGCTGCGGCACGCGGACGGGCGGGCCGAGGTGCTGGACCTGCCGGGCGGAGTGGTGCTCGGCATCGACCCCGGCGCCACGTATCCGGTGACGGACCTGCGGCTGGCACCGGGCTCGGTGCTCGCCCTGTACACGGACGGGCTGGTCGAGCAGGCCGGGGAGGACATCGACCTCGGGGTGGAGCGGCTGCGGGCGGCGCTGGCCGCGGCCCGGCCCTCTCCGCTGACCGAGACGGCCGACCGGCTGATCGGCGGGTCCGGGGACTGCGCGGACCGGCCGGACGACATCGCCCTGCTGCTGGCCTCGCGCACCGGCGAGCGGGCCGACGCGAGGACCTGAGGCCCCGCCCGGAGTGCCCACTCCGTGGGCAGCCGGTGTCGCCGCGGGCACATGTCGGCAAAGCGGAAGAAAATTTGCCCGCGCTCCGCTGCGGTTCCCGCACCCGCATTCCGTGCAGCGTTTACGCGGTCTTAACGCCGCTGTGGGCCGCCGCCGCGGCGGCGGACGATGGAATCCGCAGCAGAACTGCTCTTGACCTGCGAATCCCGCAGGGATTCGATATCGGCCCGGGAGCCACCGAACCACCTTGCTGACCACCGCCTCGGAGGCGATACCGCTCCCGCACCTCAGTTCACCGCACCAGCCGATCGGAACCCCGCACCGATGTCTGAAACGATCAGCGCCCCTCAGGCCCTCGCCCCCGCCACCGGGCCCGTCCCCCAGAAGCTCAAGCGTTCCATCGGCGTCGTCGGCGGCACACTGCTGACGCTCTCGTGCGTGACGCCCGCTTCGACCCTGTTCGTCGTCGTGCCCGACCTGTTCTCCAGCCTCGGCACGTGGACCGCCCTCACGATCGCCATCGGGTCGCTGCTCTGCATCGGCGTCGCGTTCTGCTACTCGGAGCTCGGAACCCTCATTCCCAGCGCCGGCGGCGAGTACGCGATGGTGTCGACCATGTCGGGCCGGCTGGCCGGCTGGCTGGTGTTCGTCCTGTCCCTGCTGGTCGTGATGATCGTGCCGCCGGTGATCGCCATGGGCACGGCCGACTACCTCGCGCCGATCGTGCACATACCGGCCCCGGTCGCGGGCGGCGGCGTGATGCTGCTGGCCACCCTCGCCGGCCTCCTCGACCTGCGCGCCAACGCCTGGATCACCGGCATCTTCCTGGTGCTGGAGGTCGTCGCGGCCGCGCTGGTGGCCGTACTGGGCTTCGCGCACAGCGAGCGCGGCGCCGACGCGCTGGTGCACGGCACGGTCGCCGCCGAGGGCGGCGGCACGTCCACGGTGACCGCGATGATGGTGGTCTCCGGGCTCGCCATCGCCCTGTTCATCACCCAGGGCTTCTCGACCGCCGTCTACCTGTCGGAGGAGCTGGAGAACCCGCGGCGCAACGTCGCCCGTACGGTGCTCGCGACCCTCGCCATCTCCACTGCCGTCATCCTGATCCCGGTCATCGCCATCACCGTCGGCGCCCCCGACCTCTCGGCGCTGACCGAGGGCGACCTGGGCGGGATGGTCACCGCCTGGTCCAACTCGGCCGTCGGCACCTTCGTCAGCCTCTGCGTCGCCCTCGCCATCATCAACGCGGGCATCGTCATGGTGATCCAGAACTCGCGCGTGCTCTTCGCCTCCGCCCGCGACAAGGCCTGGCCGGAGCCGGTCAACCACGCGCTGTCCAAGCTGGGCCGCTTCGGCTCCCCCTGGGTGGCCACGCTCCTCGTCGGCGTCCCTGGCGCGGCCCTGTGCTTCGTCAACCTCGACACCCTGTACGGCGTCACCGGCGTCTCGGTGACCGGCATGTACCTGCTGGTCGCGGTGGCCGCGCTGTTCGCCCGGCGCGGGGCGCACCGCGAGGTGGCCGCCTGGCGGATGCCGCTGTGGCCGGCCGTGCCGATCGCGCTGATCGCCGTACTGGCGTACATCCTGACGCAGCAGGAGACCCAGTACCTGCTGTGGACCGGCGGGATCGTGGCCGTGGCCACGCTGTACTGGGCGCTGTACCTGCGGCCCCGCCAGGACACCCGCTGGCTGGTCAGCATCCCCGAGGACGACGAGCCCGCCCTCGTCTGATCCGCTCCCGCGCGCGAGGGGCGGGGCGGTACGGGTTCGGTTCCCGTGGGCCCCGCCCCTCGTGATGACGGCCTCGCCGAAGGGCGCGTCCGCCGCGTGCTCGCGACAGGCCGCCGCGCCCGACCCCTGCGCCCGCGGCGGGTGGTCAGCCGGCGGGGGGGCCGGTGGGGCGGCCCAGGGTGATGGCCGTGTTCACCAGACCGACGTGGCTGAACGCCTGCGGGAAATTTCCGAGTTGGCGGCCGGCCACCGGGTCGTACTCCTCGGCGAGCAGCCCCACGTCGTTGCGGACGGCCAGCAGCCGCTCGAACAGTTCCCGCGCCTCCTTGTCCCGCCCGGTCATGTGCAGCGCGTCGGCGAGCCAGAACGAGCAGGCCAGGAAGGCCCCTTCGCCGCCGGGCAGCCCGTCGACGGACGGCCCTTCGGTGCTGTAGCGGCGGACCAGGCCGCTGCTGCCCAGCTCGGCCCGGACCGCGTCCACCGTGCCGATCACGCGCGGGTCGTCGGGCGGCAGGAACCCGACCCGCGGGATGAGCAGCGTGGCCGCGTCGAGCTCGCGGGAGCCGTAGTACTGCGTGAAGGTGCCGCGTACCGGGTCGAAGCCGTTCTCGATCACGTCGCGGTGGACCTCGTCCCGCATGGTCCGCCACCGGTCGACGTCTCCCAGCAGCGAGGGGTCGCTCTCCATCGTGCGGACGGCCCGGTCCGCGGCGACCCAGGCCATGACCTTGGAGTGCACGAAGTGCCGGCGTGGACCGCGCACCTCCCACAGGCCCTCGTCCGGCCGCCGCCAGTTGCGCTCCAGGAAGTCCAGGAGCGCGAGCTGGATCCGCCAGGCGTGCCGCTCCCCGGGCAGGCCGTTGGACCTGGCCAGGTAGAGGGAGTCGAGGACCTCCCCGTAGACGTCGAGCTGGAGCTGGTCCACGGCGGCGTTGCCGACCCGGACCGGGGCGGAGGAGGCGTAGCCGCGCAGCCACGGCAGGTCGAATTCGGGGATCCGTCGCTCGCCGCCGATGCCGTACATGATCTGGAGGTCGGCCGGGTCGCCGGCGATCGCGCGCAGCAGCCAGGCCCGCCAGGCGCGGGCCTCGTCCAGGAATCCGGTCTCCAGGAGGGAGCCGAGGGTCAGGGTGGCATCGCGCAGCCAGCAGTACCGGTAGTCCCAGTTGCGGACGCCGCCGATCTCCTCGGGCAGGGAGGTCGTGGCGGCGGCCGCGATGCCGCCGGTCGGGGCGTAGGTGAGGGCCTTGAGGGTGATCAGGGAGCGGGTGACGGCCTCCTCGTACGGGCCCTCGTAGGTGCACTGGGCCGACCAGTCCCGCCAGTCGGCCAGGCTGGTGCGCAGTGCCTCGTACGGGTCGCAGCGCTCGGGGCGCGGTTCGTGCGAGGCGTGCCAGGTGAGGACGAAGGCGACCCGTTCGCCGGCGGCGAGGCTGAACTCCGAGCAGGTGCTGTTGGCCTCGCCCCAGGTGGGCACGGCCGGTTCGCTGCGGAACCACGCGGAGTCGGGCCCGGCGACGGCGACCCGCTCACCGTCCACGCGCCGGACCCACGGGACGACGTTCCCGTAGTCGAACCGCAGGCGCAGCACGCTGCGTACGGTGACCTCGCCGCTCAGGCCCTCGACGATGCGCATCACGTCGGGGGCGTCGTCGCGCTGCGGCATGAAGTCGACGACCTTGAACGAGCCGCCTTCGGGCGTCTCCCAGTACGACTCCAGGACCAGCGAGCCGTCGACGTAGGCGCGGCGGGTGCACTGTTCGTCATCGGGGGCCCCGGCGGGGGAAATGCGCCAGTGGCCGTTCTCCTTGTCACCGAGGAGGGCGGCGAAGCAGGCGGGCGAGTCGAAACGCGGCAGGCACAGCCAGTCGAGGGACCCGTCGCGGCCGACGAGCCCGCTGGTCATGAGGTCGCCGATGAGTGCGTAGTCTTCGATGGGTTGTGTCATTTGTGCGCTGTTCCCGCGAATGCCCGGGCCCAATCAATCCGGGACCCGGGCACCCTCGGGCGCACGATCCGTGCGCGAGGATCCGTGCGCGAGGATCAGTTGCGTACGAGGAGCAGCCCGCCCGCGACGACCACGGCGAGGGCGACGGCGAGGAGGCCGTGGGCCAGGCGGTGGCCGCGCACGACGGGCAGGAAACGGTCGGCGGCGTACTTGCCGGGGCCGGTCAGCGCCACGGCGGCCGCGGCGACGGTCAGGAGCAGCTCGTACTCGATGCCCTTCGGGGCAAAGAACGCGCCGGCGCCGTGGACGGCGATCGCGTTGATCATGGTGCCGACGACGGCGGCCCCGGCGAGCGGGGTGAGCAGTCCGAGGGCGAGGCCGAGGCCGCCGAGGGTCTCGGTCAGGCCGGCGACCACGGCCATGGCGTCGCCCGCGGGGTAGCCGCTGGCGGTGAAGAACTGGCCGGTGCCGCTGAGGCCGCCGCCGCCGAACCAGCCGAAGAGCTTCTGGGTGCCGTGGCCGGCCATGGTGAGTCCGAGGACGACGCGCAGGAGGAGCAGGCCGGCGTCGTGGGCGGGGGTGGAGAAGGCGAGCGGGACGGCCGGTACGGCTGCGGCCTGCGGCTTCGTCGTGGTGACGGAGGGGCTGGTCATGGGGGGGGATCCTTCCGGTCGGGCGGTCCGGGCGGGGACGGAGTTGCGGTGGAGCAGGATGGTGCACAGGTTGTTCAAATTCGAACCGCCAGCCCCGACCCTAACGAGTGATTCAAATTGGAACAACCCGTGTAGGCTGGGCCCATGGCTGAAACGAGATGGCTGGACGAGCGCGAGATGCGCGCCTGGAGCGGCTTCCTGGCCGCCTCCGCCCTGGTGAACCGCCGCCTCGACCAGCAGCTCAAGGACGACTCCGGCCTCTCGCACCCGCAGTACGAGATACTCGTACGGCTCTCCGCGGCCGCGGACGGCGAGCTGCGGATGACGGAACTGGCCAATGGCCTGATCAATTCGAAGAGCGGACTGACCTACCAGGTCACCCAGCTGGAGAAGGCGGGCCTGGTCCGCCGCCGCAGCTGTCCCTCCGACGTGCGCGGGGTCTTCGCCGTCCTCACGGACGCCGGCCGGGCCCGCCTGGAGGAGGCCGCGCCGGGGCACGTGGCCATGGTCCGGGAGGCGCTGATCGACGTGCTCACGCCCGCGCAGCTCGAAGCGCTCGCGGACGGGCTGGGCGAGGTGAGCCGCCGGCTGCGCGAGCACGGTGGATAGCGTGGACCGCTCAACGGGTCCGAACGGGGTATAGGGGTGACATGGACTGGACGGTCTGGCTGACGATCGCGGCGGTCGTCGCCCTCGGGCTGGCGATCGTGGCCGGCGTGCTCCTCGTACGGGTCTTCGCCGCCCGGCGGCTCCTGCTCGACGCCGGGATCCCGCTGCGCGACAAGGCCCTGTTCTGGGTCGCGGTGATCTACACCGTCTCTCCGGTGGACCTGATCCCGGACCCGGTGTACCTCGACGACATCGGCGTGCTGCTGCTGGCGCTGCGCTCGCTGCACGCGGCGGCCGCGGCGGTGCGGCAGCCGGGCGCGGTGAAGGCTCCGGAGCCCGCCTCGGCCAAGGAGCCGGACCCGGCCTAGCGGCAGGGCGCCGCGCCGCCCCAACACCCCCTGGACCGGGGACTGTCAGTGGCCTGGGGCACCATGGTCGGCATGCCCTGCGAAGAACGTGACGCCCCCTTCTCCTCCCCCGCCGCCCTGCTGGAGGCCGGAGCCGCCCGGATACGGGAGTGGCCCGGCCCCGCGGACGGCGGCGGCGTCGGCCGTGAGGTCTTCACGCAGGCGCAGGCCGTCTTCGGCTGCGCCGAGGTGTCGCGGGCGGAGTTCGGCTCCTGGCTGCACTTCGCCGCGAAAGTGCTCGGGCACGATGCGTACGCGGAGCGGATCGCCGCGGCCGAACCGGGCATGCCGTGGCGGACCGTCTGGGCCTGGTGGCGGCCGGTCGGTGCCTTCCGGGCCGAGCCGAACCTCAGCGGGGACGCCTCGGCCGGCGTCTTCGACGGGCCGGACGGCCGGAGCCTGCTCAAGGTCTGGTCGCTGTGGACCGAGGAGCGCTGGTTCGACCTGGCGACCGGCGAGCCCCGCCCGGCGCCCGCCGCCGGGGAGTTCACCCGGCGCACGGCGGAGCCGGCGCAGGAGGAGCCGTACCTCTTCGACCCGGACGAGGAGGCCTGGGCCCTGCACTGCCCGGGCACGTGGGAGGAGCCCGAGCCCCTCGGCGGGGGCCGCTTCCTGCTCACCGAGGCCCGCGGGATCGTGGTGGTCGAGCGCAACGGGGCGGTGGCGGAGGCCGGTTGGCCCACGGGCGGCGCCGACACCTCCTCGTGGGACGAGGGCGGGAACGACCCGTGGTTCGCGGGTCCGGGTCCCGGCGGCCTCCCGCTGGACGCGGCCCGCGTGGAGGCGGTGTTCGGCGCCGACCGCACGGTCCGCGTGCCGCGGGCACGGCTGCCCGCGGAGCTGACCCACCCGCCGACCCGCGAGCTGCTCAGCACGGTGGGCCTGCCCCGTCACTGGGCTGCGGGCGTGACCTCGTTCGCGCTCGCCTGGAGCGAGGGCGGGCCCGCGCGGGCGGAGCCCGGAGCCGGCTCCGGCGGGCTGCTGCACCTGGGGACGTTCGAGCTGGGCTACGCCGACGAGGGCCGTGTGCTCCTCCACCCGGAGACCGGCGCGGTGTCACTGGCCCGCAACGGCGAGGAGCCGTTCCCCTTCGCCCGGGACACGGAGACGTTCGTACGCCTCCTGGAGGCCGTGCGGCGGTTCATGGGGGCGTGCTGGGACCCGTACCCGCAGGAGAGCGGCCACAGCTCCTTCCTCCGGGAGGTGGGCGGGCTGGAGCCGGGCGTCCTGGGGTCCGGCGACCCCGAAGAGCCCGGCGCCGCGGTCTGGGAGCACGTCTTCGCGTCCATCACCGAGCTGAGCGTCTACGGCTACTGAAGCGCCTACGGCCGCTGCGGGGCGCCCCGCGCTCAGCGGACGCCGCGGGGGCGGTACTGGATGCTGATGCGCGGGCCGACGGCGCTGCGGGACTTGGGGATCGCGTGCTCCATCGTGCGCTGGCAGGAGCCGCCCATCACGACCAGGTCGCCGTGGCCCAGGGGCAGGCGCAGCAGGGTGGGGCCGCCGTCACGGGGACGCAGTACGAGATCGCGGGGGTCGCCGACCGAGAGGATCGCCACCATCGTGTCCTCGGTGGCGGACCGGCCGATGCGGTCCCCGTGCCAGGCGACGCTGTCGCGGCCGTCGCGGTAGAGGCACAGTCCCGCGGTGGTGAAGGGCTCCCCCAACTCTGCGGCGTAGTGCCGGGTCAGCGCGGCGCGGGCCTCGACCAGCACCGGGTGCGGCAGGGGCTCGGCCTCGTCGTAGAAGGCGAGCAGGCGGGGTACGTCCACCTCGCGCTCGTACATCCGGCGCCGCTCGGCCCGCCACGGCACGTCCTCGGCGAGGCGCTCGAACAGCGTGTCGGCGCCCGAGAGCCAGCCGGGCAGGTGCTCGACCCAGGCGCCCGCTCCGAGCGCGGTGCGGCGCAGCCCCGAGAGCGGGCCGAGGCGGATCTCGTCGCCCTGATCGAAGAGGGAGCCCTGGAGGCCGGGGATCGTGCTCACGGACCCATCATATCGCGCCACTCGAACATTCGATCGATTCACGGTTGCCGCGCCGTCCGATTGCCCGGAAACCGGCCGTCAAGGTAGCGCTAGGGAACCGTTAAGGGGCCGTCAAGACGGGTCGGGGCCGGCGGGTCCGGCCGTCCGGGGCACCGGCCCTCGGTGCCGTACGTCTGCGCAGGTGGGAGGCGGGGTCGGGGTAGAGCGCGCACCTCCGTCCAACCGGAGCAGTCCCTCGGGCGGCGCCGTCGGGGCCCCGTCAGGATGAGATCGCGCGCGTGCACGAATGATCGAATTCCGTACGCTTGCCCGGCCGTCGCACCGATGGCCGGATCCAAGCCGTACGAAGGAGCACCCGCGATGGCCACCCCCGCCCAGCAGAGCCGCCTCAGGGCATGGCTCCTGGAAGGCCTGACCGACCAGACGAGACACCGGTCGGGCCACGGGCCCCAGGAGGAGCCCGGCGCGGGCGGAACGGCCGCGGCCGCCGACCACGGGCGGCCGTGGTGGCGGGTGATGTGCCTGACCGGCCTCGACTACTTCTCCACCCTCGGCTACCAGCCGGGCATCGCCGCGCTCGCGGCCGGCCTGCTGTCCCCGCTGGCGACGATCGTGCTCGTGGTGCTCACCCTGCTGGGCGCGCTGCCGGTCTACCGCCGGGTCTCGGAGGAGAGCCCGCACGGCGAGGGCTCCATCGCGATGCTGGAGCGGCTGCTGTCCTTCTGGAAGGGCAAGCTGTTCGTCCTGACCCTGCTGGGATTCGCCGCGACCGACTTCCTGATCACGATCACCCTGTCGGCGGCCGACGCGACCGCCCACCTCGTGGAGAACCCGCACCTGACCAGCACGCTCAACGGCCACCAAGTGCTGATCACCCTGATCCTGATCGCCCTGCTGGGCGGCGTGTTCCTCAAGGGGTTCAGCGAGGCCATCGGGGTGGCCGTCGTCCTGGTCTTCACGTACCTCGCGCTGAACGTCGTCGTCATCGGGGTCGGGCTGTGGCAGGTCATCAGCGAGCCGCACGTCATCGGGGACTGGATGCAGGCCCTGACCGCCGAACACGGCAACGTGTTCATGATGATCGCCATCGCGCTCGTGGTCTTCCCCAAGCTCGCGCTCGGCCTGTCCGGCTTCGAGACCGGCGTCGCCGTCATGCCGCACGTCCAGGGCTCCCCGGACGACACGCAGGAGAAGCCGGCGGGACGGATCCGGGGCACGAAGAAGCTGCTGACCACGGCCGCCGTGATCATGAGCGTCTTCCTCATCACCAGCAGCTTCGTCACCACCCTGCTGATCCCCGCCGATCAGTTCAAGGCGGGCGGCGAGGCCAACGGCCGCGCCCTGGCCTACCTCGCCCACGAGTACCTCGGCTCCGCCTTCGGCACCGTCTACGACGTCTCGACCATCCTCATCCTCTGGTTCGCGGGCTCCTCGGCGATGGCGGGCCTGCTCAACCTGATGCCCCGCTACCTGCCCCGCTACGGCATGGCCCCGCACTGGGCCCGCGCCCTGCGCCCGATGGTCATCGTCTTCACCCTGATCGCCTTCCTGGTGACCTGGCTCTTCGACGCCGACGTCGACGCCCAGGGCGGCGCGTACGCCACCGGTGTGCTCGTCCTGATCACCTCGGCGGCCGTCGCCGTGACCATCGCGGCCCGCCGGGCCGGGGAGCGCGGCTGGACCATCGGCTTCGGGATCATCTCCGCCGTCTTCGTCTACACCACCGGCGTCAACGTCGCCGAGCGCCCCGACGGCGTCAAGATCGGTGCCTGCTTCATCGCCGGCATCATGGCCCTCTCGCTGCTCTCCCGCCTCGCCCGCGTCTTCGAGCTGCGCGTCACGCACGTGGAGTTCGACGACATGGCGCAGCGGTTCATCCGCGACACCGCCAACCGGACGATCCGGTTCATCGCCAACGAGCCGGACAGCCGCGACAAGGCCGAGTACCGCGACAAGGTGCGGCAGATCCGCGCCGACAACGACATCCCGGCCGCCGACGACGTCATGTTCGTCGAGGTCACCGTCCTGGACGCGTCCGAATTCGAATCGGGCATGCGCGTGCGCGGAGAAGTCCTGCACGACCGGTACCGCGTCCTGACCCTGGAGAGCTCCAGCATCCCCAACGCGCTCGCGGCGCTGCTGCTCCACGTACGGGACGAGACCGGGCAGCGGCCGCACATCTACTTCGAGTGGACCGAGGGCAATCCGATGGCCAACTTCTTCAGGTTCTTCCTCTTCGGACAGGGCGAGGTCGCCCCCGTCACCCGCGAGGTCATCCGCGAGGCGGAGCCCGACCGGGGCCGCCGCCCCCACGTGCACGCCGGCTGAGGGCGGCGGCCGGGGGCGGCGCCATCAGGGCCGCTCGGCGCGGCGAAGGAGCCGCTCACTCCCGCGGCCAGGGCGCGAGCCCCCACCGCAGCGTGTGCCGGGCCCCCGGTTCCAGACGCACGCTCGCGGGGTCACGGCGGAAGGCGTCGGGGCCGCAGCTCATGGGCTCCACGGCGACGCTCCGGCGCCGGTGCGGCTCGGGCAGGGTGTCCCCGGTGAACACCTGCACGTACTGCGCCCCCTCACCGAGCCACAGATCGGTGCCGTACGCGCCGGACGGCTCGGCGAGGCGTACGACGGCCCGCCCGCCCGCCTCCCGCCGCAGGTCCGTGAAGGCGGTGTCCAGCGTCTGCGGGCCGATGGGCCGCGGCGCGGCGAAGTCGAAGGGCGTTCCCGACACCGGCTCGGAGGCGAGGGGCAGGCCGCGGTCGTCGGTGCGCAGCCGGGTCCGGGCGGGCACGGACAGCAGCATGTCGTCGACCGTGCGGGGCCCCACCGCCAGGTACGGATGCTGGCCGACTCCGTACGGCGCGGGGGTTTCGCCGACGTTCCCGGCGGTGATCTCGACCGTCAGGCCGTGGGGGTCGAGGGCGTATTCCGCCCGCGCCACCAGGTGGAAGGGGTAGCCGGGTTGCGGCCAGAGCGTGGTCGCCAGCACCACGCGGGCCTCCGCCTGCTCCACCGCCTGCCACGAGGTCCAGCGCAGCAGGCCGTGGATGGCGTTGGCGTGTTCGACCTCGTTGACCGGCAGCTGTAGTTCCCGGCCCTGCCACCGGTACCGGCCGTCTCCGATCCGGTTGGGCCACGGCACGAGGAGCTGTCCGCGTCCGCCCTCGATCCGGTCATCGGCCTCGAAACCGTCGACGACCGGGCGCCCGGCCACGGAGTAGTGGCGCAGGGCGCCGCCCAACTCCACGACGACGACGGTCTGAGAACCACAGGTCAGCCGGAACTGGGCACCCGTTCGATGCATGTTCGCCATCCTCGCCGGTGGCGGTCGGGGGTTCGGTTCGCGCACGCCGGGTGCTTCCATTCCATCACCGCGGGAAGGGCATCGCACCTCGGCCGGGCCCCCGAGCCGTGGGCACGTACGCGCCGGTCTTCCTCCCGGTCCCTTTGGGCCGTTCGGTCCGGGAGAGCACTCCAACGGGTCAGTGCCCGTCGTGCCACCGGGCCGCGGCAATGCCGCGGTGCTCTCGTGGTGGCGCGGATTTCGTGTCCCCGTCAGCACCCAGGGAGCGTTTCAGTGGAAGCCAGCAGCAGTGACCGTGGTCGAACGCCCCTCGTTCCTCAGGTCCTCAAGGGGCAGAAGGCCCTGGTGACAGGGGCGAACTCCGGCATCGGCAAGGCCACCGCGATCGGCCTCGGGCGCGCCGGCGCCGACGTGGTGGTGAACTACGTCGCCGGACAGGACGCCGCGCAAGAGGTGGTGCGGGAGATCGAGGGCTTCGGCGTCCGCGCCTACGCGCACGAGGGGGACGTGTCGCAGGAGGACCAGGTCGTCGACATGGTGGCCCGGATGGTCGAGGAGTTCGGGACCATCGACATCATGGTCGCGAACGCCGGTCTGCAGCGGGACGCCCCGTTCACCGACATGACCGTGGCCCAGTGGAGCAAGGTACTGGACGTCAACCTCACCGGTCAGTTCCTGTGCGCCCGTGAGGCGACCAAGGAGTTCCTGCGCCGCGGCGTCGTGCCGGAGGTCTCCCGCTCCGCAGGGAAGATCATTTGCATGAGCTCGGTGCACCAGATCATCCCCTGGGCCGGGCACGTCAACTACGCCTCCTCCAAGGGCGGCGTGCAGATGCTCATGGCCACGCTCGCGCAGGAGCTCGCCCCGCACCGGATCCGGGTGAACGCCGTCGCGCCCGGTGCGATCCGCACGCCCATCAACCGCAGCGCCTGGGACACCCCCGAGGCCGAGGCGGACCTGCTGAAGCTCATCCCGTACCGCCGCGTCGGGGACCCCGAGGACATCGCGAACGCCGTGACCGTCCTCGCCTCCGACCTGCTCGACTACGTCGTGGGGACGACGATCTACGTGGACGGCGGCATGACCCTGTTCCCCGGGTTCGCCACCGGTGGCTGAGGCCCCGATCCTCCGGCCGTCCGGCACGAACTGCTAAGGCTCACATGAACACCGCGATCGCGATCATGGCGGACACCCCTCCGCAGCTGCTCCCTGCCCGCGAACTCATGGCCTTCACCCTGGCCTCCCACATCCTGCTCGTGCCCTTCGGCGTGGCCCTGCCCGCCATCACCCTCCTGATGCACTACCGCGGGCTGCGCAAGGGCGACCCGGTCGCCCTGCTGCTCGCGCGGCGCTGGTCGGCGGTCATGGCCGTGCAGTTCGCCATCGGCATCGTCACCGGGACCGTGCTCTCCTTCGAGTTCGGCCTGCTCTGGCCCGGCCTGATGGGCAGGTGGGGCGATGTCTTCGGCCTCGGGTTCGGGGTCGAGGCGTGGGCGTTCTTCCTGGAGGCCATCCTCATCGCCATCTACCTCTACGGCTGGCGGAGGCTGAAGCCGTGGACGCACTTCTGGCTGGGCCTGCCCCTGCCGCTGACGGCGCTGCTGGGGGCGTTCGGCATCATCGCCGCGAACTCCTGGATGAACACGCCCCGCGGCTTCTCGCTCGACGCGGACGGCAACCCCGTGGACGTCAAGGTCCGCCAGGCGATCTTCACGCCGATGTTCGGCCCCGAGTACTGGCACTTCGTCGCGGGTGTCGTCCTGACGGCGGGCTACGTCGTGGCGGGGGTGTACGCGGTCGGCTGGCTGCGCGGCCGGCGCGACCACTACCACCGGCTCGGCTTCACCGTGCCGTTCACCGTCGCCGCGATCCTCACCCCCGTGCAGTTCGTGCTCGGGGACTCCATCGCCCGGTCCGTCTTCCACAAGCAGCCGATCAAGTTCGCCGCCACCGAGATCGTCTGGAAGACCGGCACCCACATGCCCGAGTACCTGTTCGGGCGCCTGCATCCCGACGGGTCGATCTCCGGCGGGATCAAGATCCCCCAACTGGACTCGATCCTCGCCGGTTTCAGCCCGGACACCCAGGTGACGGGTCTGTCGTCGGTCCCCGCGAGCGACCGCCCCACGGCGACCCAGGCCACGATCGCCCACTGGGCGTTCGACATCATGGTGACGATCGGAAGCCTGCTCATCCTGCTCGCGCTGTGGTACGGCTGGTGCTGGCTGCGGCGCCGCGACCTGCCGCGCTCACCGTGGTTCTTCCGGTGCGCCGCCGTGGCCGGGGCGGCCTGCCTGCTGACGGTGGAATGCGGCTGGATCACCACCGAAGTGGGTCGCCAGCCCTGGATCGTCTACGAGAACATGCGGGTGTCCGAAGCCGTCACGGACACCCGGGCCGCGTCGTTGTGGGCGATGCTCGCCATCGTCATCGTGGTCTACGTCCTGATCTTCGGCACCTTCCTGGGCGTCCTGCTCACGATGCGCACCCGCTGGCGGGCCGCCGATGAACGACACGGCGACGCGCACCCCGCCGGCACCCCGGAAGGCGACACCCCCTACGGGCCCCGCCGGACGACCGCCGCGGCCGCACCGGACCACGACTGCGCACACGGTGACGGAGGAGGGCGATGATCCAGGACGTCGTGGCCTGGGTGCTGCTGGCCGCCGTGGCCGCCTACGCGTGCGCGGGCGGGACCGACTACGGGGCCGGGTTCTGGGACCTCTTCGCGGGCGGCACCGAACGGGGCAGGCGCCCCCGGTGGCTGATCGACCACGCGATGGAGCCCGTCTGGGAGACGAACAACGTCTGGCTCATCTTCGTCCTCGTGTTCATGTGGACGGGCTTTCCGATCCTGTTCCAGACGGTCTTCACGGCCATGTGGCTCCCCCTGGCGCTCGCGGCCGTGGGCCTCGTCCTGCGCGGTGCGGGCTTCGCCCTCCGCAAGCCCATGACACGCCTCGCCCGCCGCAGGATCTACGGCGCCGCCTTCGCCGTGTCCTCCCTCCTGGTGCCCTTCTTCCTCGGAGCGGTGGTCGGCGGCCTGGCCACGGGCCGGGTCGCTCCGGGGACGAAGGCGTCCGCCGACGCGTGGTCCAACGGCACCTCCGTGCTCGCCGGGCTGCTCACCGTCGCCGCGACCGCCTTCCTGGGCGCGGTGTTCCTCACCGCCGACGCCCGCCGCTTCGACGCCCCCGACCTCGTCCACTACTTCCGGCTGCGCGCCTGGTGCAGCCTCGGGGTCATCGCCGTGCTGGCCGTCGTCGGCCTCGCCGTCACCCACCACGACGCGCGCTACGTCTACGACGGCCTCACCGGCGGCGCCGGCCTCGCCGTCGTCCTGGCGGCCGTCGTCTGCGCCGTGGCCACGGCCGGACTGCTGTACCGCACGGCCACGGGCTGGGCGAGGATCACGGCGGTCGGCAGCGTCGCCCTCGTCGTGCTCGCCTGGGGGCTGGCCCAGCGGCCCTACCTCATCCCCACCTCGCTGACCGTGGACCAGGCGGCCGGAGCCTCGACGACCCTGCGCTGGCTGCTCCTGGTCACGGTCATCGCGATCGTGCTGGTCGGACCGCCGCTGGTCCTCCTCTACCGGCTGGACACCAGCGGCACCCTGCAGCCCCTCGCCGAGAACGACCTGCGGGGCACGTCCGCGAACCGGGATCCGGGCACGGACCGGTGACCGTGCCGGTGCCGGGCTCCGTCACCCGCCCAGGAGTACGGCGACGTCCCCGGGCCGCGGCACCGGACCGCCCGTCCGGGTGACGGGCAGCAGCGTGCCGTCCGCACGCACCAGGAACAGCAGGTGGTGTCCGGCCGGGACGGGGCCGTCGAGGCGGCGCGTGACGAGGCGGGCGCCCCGGTCGTAGCGGCGGGACAGCTCGGCTCCGGTCAGCGAGGGATCGAAGAGCACCTGACCGCCGGTGTACGGGGCGACGACGCCCTGGGTGTCGGTCGCCGGCCCCAGGCGGTACACCGGTCCCTCCACGCTGCCCTGGAGGTTCATGGAGGCCAGGGCGTTGAAGTCGCTCTCGTCGGTGAGCAGCAGGACGCCGGTGAGGCCCTCCAGCTCGGCGCCCGAACCGGTGGCCGCGGCGAACAGCTCCCCGGGGGCCAGTTCGAGCCCGGCGGCCCTGATCCGCTCCCGCTGCGCATCGTGACCCGCCCACATGACGACCTCCAGCCCGGCCGACCGCAGGGCCAGTCCCAGATCGACCACCCAGGGAGCACCGCCCACGAGCAGCGGCCGGGAGCGCGACGGGCGCACGACGCCCAGCCGTTTCGCGACCGGACCGGCGGTGAGCCCGTAGAGCGTGACGGTCACCACGATCACCACGAACGTGGCGGGAAGGATCTTCGACGCGCCGCCCACGCCCTGCGCGGCCAGCGCGGCGGAGAACGTCGAGGCGGTGGCCGCGGCCACGATGCCGCGCGGCGCCATCCATCCCAGGAACCCGCGCTCCCCGCGCGTCAGATCCGTGCCGAGCGAGGCGAGGGCCGCCACGAGCGGTCTGGTCACCAGGACGAGGACCACGACGAGGACCAGGGTCGGCAGCACCACGTGGCGCAGCGAACGGGGGCTGACGGTGGCCGAGATGGAGATGAACAGCAGACCGATGACCAGGTGCACCAGGGTCTCGAAGAACGGATTGCGGGCGTCCGTCTCGGCGCCGGGCAGGTTCGCCACGGCGAGCCCCATCAGAACGGCGGCGATCAGGCCCGTGTCGTCCCGGATCACGTTGCAGCCCGCCGCCACCCCGATCACCGCGGCCAGCTGGACCGTGGTCCCGAGCACCGACCCCGGCCGCAGCCTGCGCAGCAGCACGAGCACCGCGGTCCCCGCGACGCCGCCGGCCAGGCCCACCGCGGCGCTGGTGGTGAACTGCACCACCTTGCCGACGACGCCGCTGCCGTTCCCGGCCACCACGCCGTGGAAGACGAGGGCGCCCAGGATGGCTCCGACCGGGTCGATGAGCGTGCCCTCCCAGATGAGGACGTGCTGGAGACGTTCCGTGGGACGCACGAAGTTGAGCAGCGGTCCGACGACGGTCGGGCCGGACACGATCAGGATGGCCCCCAGCATCACGGCGGAGCCCGCCGACATCCCCAGCACAACGCCGGCGAGGAGCGCCGCCGACCCCGCGGTGAGCAGCGCGCCCAGCCAGATCAGCCGCACCACGACCCGGCGGGTGTGCGCCCTGAACCGTTTGAGGTCCAGGCCGAGCCCGGCGTCGTAGAGGATCACCGCGACGGCCAGCGAGACCAGTGGGGAGAAGGCGGCTCCGAGCAGTTTCTCGGGGTTCACGTCTCCGGTCAGCGCGCCGGCGGTGAATCCGACCGGCAGCAGGACGATCAGTGCGGGGATGCGCAGCCGGCCCGCCAGCAGCTGGGAGCCCACGGCCAGGACGACGATCAGTCCGAGGCCCGTGAACACCTGGTCCTGCGACAGCGCGGCGGCCGCGTTCACTGCCCGGTCCGCCGGTTGCGGTGGGAGAGGTCGAGGAGGCACGGCCGGGCGCTCAACAGGGCCATGACACGTCCCCTGAGGTCCGGCGGGCTCACGGCCCGGACGTGCAGCATGTCCAAGCGAACCTCCGCGTGTGAGAGGGCGGCGCACGGGTGCGTCGGGCCCGCACGAGGCCGCTCGTCCATTAACGCGGCGGCCCGGGAGCTCGGCAAATCGGATGCGGCCGGATCGCGGCTCGGCGCGCGCCGGCAACCGGTGTGCCCGATGGTGGGGACATGGGTACGCCCGACGGGATGACCGAGGCCGGCTTCCGGTCGCTCCACCGTGAGCTGCGCCGTGCGGCACCCGGCGCCGGCGCACCCCGGGGAGCTCTGGCCACCCTCACCCCCGCACGGACGCTCGCCGCCCTCGGCGAGGTCCGCTCCGGCCGCACGGTCTCGCTCGCCGCGCCCGTGAACACCCGCGAGGGACCGGACAACGCCGAACCGGCGCAGCACCGGCTCACCGCGCCCGCCGGCGGCGCCCCGGACCCGGACGGCCTGCAGTTCGCGCGGGACCGCATCGCCATGAACATCCACGGCGACGTCGACAGCCACATCGACGCGCTCTGCCACGTCATCTACGAGGGCACCCTGCACGGCGGGGTTCCCGCCGCGGACGTGCTCTCCCCGGACGGCGCCTCGGCTCTCTCCATCGACCTGGCCCGCGACGGCATCGTGGGCCGGGGGGTGCTCCTGGACATCCCGCGCCTGTACGGCACCCCTTGGCTCGAACCGGGATCGCACGTGAGCGCCGAGGACCTGGCGGCGGCGGAAGAGTGGCAGGGGCTGCGCGTCGGCGCGGGCGACATCCTCCTCGTACGCGTCGGGCACCGGCGCCGGCGCCGGGAGCTCGGCGCCTGGGACGCGGCGGGAGCGCGGGCGGGACTCCACCCGACGGCCCTGCGCTTCCTGGCCGAACGCCGGGTCGCCGTGCTCGGCAGTGACGGCAACAGCGACACGGCTCCCAGTGCCGTGCGGAGCGTCGCGTACCCGGTACACGTGCTCGCCATCCACGCGATGGGGCTGCACCTGCTCGACTACCTGCAGTTCGAGGAGCTGGTCCCCCTCTGCGAACAGGAGGGCCGCTGGTCGTTCGCCTGCGTGATCGCACCGCTGCGGCTGTCCGCGGCGACCGGTTCTCCCGTCAATCCCCTCGCGATCCTGTGACCGGCCGGGCGTGCGGGCCGTCCGGCCCGCCGACTCGCTGGGCATCCCCTCCGGAGCTACGTTGTAGGGGCGATACGGACCCCGACTCACCCGACAGGAGCAGATCCGTGCTCCGGGAAGGTGGCCCGCATGCCCGAGGCGCGGGAGTACGACGTCATCATCATCGGCACCGGAGCCGGCGGCGGCACGCTCGCCCACCGGCTGGCGCCCACCGGCAAGCGGATCCTGCTCCTCGAACGCGGCGGCTACCTGCCGCGCGAGCGGGACAACTGGGACTCGACCCAGGTCTTCGTCAAAGGCAAGTACCGCGCACCGGAGTTCTGGTACGACAAGCACGGCGAGCGGTTCCCGCCCGAGGTGAACTACTACGTCGGCGGGAACACCAAGTTCTACGGCGCGGCGCTCTTCCGCATGCGCCCCGAGGACTTCGGCGAAATCCGCCACCACGACGGGATCTCTCCCGCCTGGCCGCTGGACTACGGCGATCTGGAGCCGTACTACACGCAGGCCGAGCACCTCTACCTGGTCCACGGCCGGCACGGCGAGGACCCCACCGAGGGCCCGGCCAGTGCCCAGTACGCCCATCCGCCGGTGGAACACGAGCCGCGCATCCAGCAGTTGAGCGATGATCTGGAGAAGCAGGGCCTGCACCCCTTCCATCTTCCGATCGGGGTGAACCTCCTCCAGGACGACCAGGGGCGGGCGGCGCACGGGAGCGCCTGCATCCGCTGCGACCGCGTCGACGGCTTCCCCTGCCTGGTCGGGGCGAAGTCGGACGCACAGGTCATCTGCGTGGATCCGGCCCTGGAACACGCCAACGTCGAAATGGTCACGCACGCCGACGTGCGCCGGCTGGAGACGGACGCCACCGGGCGGAGCGTCACCTCGGTCGTCGCGGAGCTGGGCGACGGGTCGACCGTCCGGTTCTGCGCCGGCATCGTGGTGGTGGCCTGCGGGGCGGTCAACTCCGCCGTACTGCTGCTGCGTTCGGCCGACGACCGGCACCCCCGGGGCCTGGCCAACAGCTCGGACACGGTCGGCCGGCACTACATGCGGCACAACAACCTGGCCCTGATGGCGGTGTCCAAGGAGCCGAACGGCACCAGGTTCCAGAAGACGCTGGCACTGCACGACTGGTACCTGGGCAGCGACGACTGGGACTTCCCCCTGGGCGGGATCCAGATGCTCGGCAAGTCCGACTCCGAGCAGATCCACGGCGAGGCACCCCGCTGGGCCGGCGCCGTCACCCCGGACATGCCCTTCGAGGTGCTCGCCCACCACGCGGTCGACTTCTGGCTCTGCGGTGAGGACCTGCCGGACCCGGACAACCGCGTCACCCTCGACGCGGACGGCGGGATCCACCTCGCCCTCGACGAGAACAACAACACCGCCGGTCTCAAGCGGCTCCGGCACAAACTGCAGGGCATGCTCGGGCGTCTGGGCATGCACGAACACCATCTGCTGCCGCACAGCATCTACCTGCACAAGGGCATGCCCATCGGCGCCACGGCGCATCAGGCCGGCACCGTCCGCTTCGGCCGCGACCCGCGGAGCTCCGCCCTCGACGTCAACTGCAAGGCCCACGACCTCGACAACCTCTACGTGGTCGACACGAGCTTCTTCCCGAGCATCGGCGCGGTCAACCCGTCGCTGACGGCGATCGCCAACGCCCTGCGCGTCGCAGACCACCTCGCCGAGCGACTGCAATGACCGGGACCGGGCGGATCACCGCTGAGCCGTCCCGAGGAGGACAGACA
Source organism: Streptomyces sp. NPDC051582 (assembly GCF_040681715.1). Lineage (NCBI taxonomy): Bacteria > Bacillati > Actinomycetota > Actinomycetes > Kitasatosporales > Streptomycetaceae > Streptomyces > Streptomyces sp. NPDC051582. The sequence continues at coordinate 8,284 of NZ_JBFAZJ010000011.1, read as the reverse complement.
TGGACCGCTACCCGCCCATCGCCGACCACGGACTCGTGGGGGACCTGCAGACCGCGGCTCTGGTGTCGTCCAGGGGAGTGATCGACTGGTTCGCGGCTCCGCGATTCGATTCCCCCAGCATCTTCGCGGCGCTGCTCGACCACGACAAGGGCGGTCACTTCCTGCTCGCGCCGGAACAGGACGAGGGGACGTGGAAGCAGCTCTACTACCCGGACACGGCCGTCGTCGTGACCCGCTTCATGTCCCCCGACGGAGTGGGCGAGACCGTCGACTACATGCCGGTCCACCAGGGCCTCACCCCGTCCGACCGGCACACCCTCGTGCGCGTGATCCGCGCGGTGCGCGGCACCGTGCGCTTCTCCCTCGAATGCCGCCCCCGCTTCGACTACGCGCGGACGCCCCACCGGCTCGACATGACGGAGCGCCGGGCGACCTTCCGGGCCCCCGGGGCGGCCGCGTTCCTGCAGGCCACCTTTCCGCTCGAACGGGACGGCGAGGACGTCCGGGCCACGATCACGCTCACCGCGGGCCAGGCGGAGGCCGCGGTGTTCACCACCGGCGCGGAGGGCAGCGCGGCGCCGCCGCCGCCGGAGCGCGACAGGATCACCGAGGAGCTGTGGGAACAGGTCGACTACTGGCAGAAGTGGGTGCGCACCTCGCACTACCACGGCCGCTGGGCCGAGATGGTGTACCGCTCGGCCATCACGCTCAAGCTGCTCACGTACGCCCCCTCCGGCGCGCCGGTCGCCGCCGCCACCATGGGTCTTCCCGAGCAGGTCGGCGGCGAGCGCAACTGGGACTACCGCTACACCTGGGTGCGGGACGGATCCCTGTCGGTACGGGCCCTGCTCGACCTCGGCTTCGCCGAGGAGGCGGCCCGGTTCACCCACTGGCTCGGCGACCGGCTGCGCGCCCACGAGGGTCCGGACGGAGAGCCCCTGCAGATCATGTACCGGGTCGACGGTGACGCGCACCTGACCGAGGAGGTCCTCGAACACTTCGAGGGCTACCGGGGCTCGTACCCCGTGCGGGCCGGGAACGCGGCCATGGACCAGTTGCAACTCGACATCTACGGCGAGGCGCTGTACGCCCTGTCCGAGGGCCACGCGGTCGCCGTGCAGGGCGACTACCACGGCTGGAAGGCGCTCGCCCGGACGCTGGACTGGCTCGCCGACTCCTGGGACCGGCCCGACGAGGGCATCTGGGAGACCCGCGGCGGCCGGCAGGACTTCACCTACAGCCGCGTGATGTGCTGGGCGGCGTTCGACCGCGGCCTGAAGGTCGCCGCCGAGTTCAGCCGGCCGGCCGCGACCGCCCTGTGGACCAAGGCCCGCGACGACATCCTCGAACAGGTCATGGAACGCGGCTGGAGCGACAAGGAGCATTCCCTGGTCCAGCACTACGGCAGCCACGTCCTGGACGCCTCGCTGCTGCTGATCCCCCGGGTCGGATTCCTCGCGCCGAGGAGCGCGAGCTGGCTGTCCACCCTCGATGCCATGGACCGCGTCCTGGTGTCCGACAGCCTCGTCTACCGGTACGACCCCGCGGCCTCTCCCGACGGACTGCGCGGCTCGGAGGGAACGTTCAGCCTCTGCACGTTCCTCTACGTCGACGCCCTCGCCCGTGCCGGGCGGCTGCCGCAAGCCCGCTACACCTTCGAGAAGATGCACACGTACGCCAACCACATCGGTCTGTTCGCCGAGGAGATCGGCCCCAGTGGCGAGCAACTCGGCAACTTTCCGCAGGCCTTCACCCACCTGTCGCTCATCATGGCCGCGACCACGCTGAACGAGGCGCTCGACGCCCTGCGGCACTGAACCCGGGTCCCTCCCCGCCCGACGCGGCGGCCTGGTCCCGGGCGGCGGGCTGCTCTACCGTCGCCGTGGGCCCACCGCCCACAGGCTCACCGGCAGACCCGATCAGGAGACACACATGCGGATGCTGATCAACAGTCCCGAGACCGTCGTCGCCGACGCCCTGCGGGGGATGGCGGCCGCGCATCCCGAGCTGGAGGTCGACGTGGAGCGGCGGGTCGTCGTACGGCGCGACGCGCGCGGCGGGGGCCGGGTCGGGCTGGTGTCCGGAGGCGGGTCGGGGCACGAGCCGCTGCACGCCGGGTTCGTGGGGTACGGGATGCTGTCGGCCGCGTGCCCCGGGGAGGTGTTCACCTCGCCGGTGCCCGACCAGGTGCTGCGGGCGGCGGCGGCCGTGGACTCCGGGCAGGGGGTGCTCTTCGTCGTCAAGAACTACACCGGGGACGTGCTGAACTTCGAGATGGCCGCCGAACTCGCCGAAGAGGACGGCCTGCGGGTGGAGCGCGTGCTCGTCGACGACGACGTGGCCGTGACCGACAGCCTGTACACGGCGGGGCGGCGCGGCACCGGGGCGACGCTGTTCGTCGAGAAGATCGCCGGTGCGGCCGCCGAGGAGGGCGCCCCGCTGGAGCGGGTCGCGGCGCTCGCCCGGCGGGTCGACTCGGCCTCGCGGAGCTTCGGCGTGGCGCTCAGCGCGTGCACGACGCCCGCGAAGGGCAGTCCGACCTTCGACCTGCCCGACGGGGAGCTGGAGTTGGGCATCGGCATCCACGGCGAGCCGGGCCGGGAGCGGCGGGCCATGATGCCGGCGCGGGAGATCGCCGAGGTGGCGGTGGGCGCCGTACTGGAGGAGCTGGCGCAGGTGGGACCGGCGGACGGGCCGGTGCTGGCACTGGTCAACGGGATGGGGGCGACGCCGCTGCTGGAGCTGTACGGGTTCCACGCGGAAGTGGCGCGGGTGCTGGCGCAGCGCGGTGTGCCGGTGGCACGGACCCTGGTCGGGAACTACGTCACGTCCCTGGACATGGCGGGGTGTTCGGTGACGCTGTGCCGCGCGGACGAGGAATTGCTGCGGCTGTGGGACGCGCCGGTGCGGACGGCGGCGCTGCGGTGGGGGTGCTGAGAAGGTGGGCGGACACGGTGAGGAGGCTCCATTGCGTGACGCGGATTTCTTCCGGCGCTGGATGACGACGGCCGGGGCGGCGGTGGAGCGCGAGGCGGACCGGCTGACCGAGCTCGACTCCCCCATCGGGGACGCCGACCACGGGAGCAACATGCTGCGCGGGTTCACGGCCGTACGGACGGCCTTGGAGACGGAGCCCGCCGCGGCCCCGGGGGCGGTGCTGGCGCTGGCCGGGCGGACGCTGATCTCGACGGTCGGCGGGGCGTCGGGCCCGCTGTACGGGACGCTGCTGCGCCGTACCGGCAAGGAGCTCGGAGAGGCCGCCGAGGTCTCCGACGAGGCGCTGCGCAAGGCCTTGTACACGGGGGTGGGCGCGGTGGCCCGGCTGGGCGGGGCGGCGCCGGGGGACAAGACCATGCTGGACGCGCTGGTCCCGGGGGTGGCGGCGCTCAGCGACTCGTACCGTGCGGCGGCCGACGCGGCGGAGAACGGGGCTCTGTCGACGGTGCCGATGCAGGCCCGCAAGGGGCGCGCGAGCTACCTCGGTGAGCGGAGCATCGGGCACCAGGATCCGGGGGCCACCTCGGCGGCCCTGCTGCTGGGCGCACTCGCGGACGTGGCGGACGCCGAGTGAGCGGGCCGTTGGTCGCGATCGTGCTGGTGTCGCACAGCGCGGTGGTCGCGGAGTCCGTGGCGGAGCTGGCGCGGGGCCTCGCGGCGGGCGGACCGGTGGCCGCCGTGGCCGCGGCGGGCGGCACCCCGGACGGCGGCCTGGGTACGGACGCGGACCGCATCGCGGCGGCCGCGCACGCGGTGGACGCCGGTGCGGGGGTCGCGCTCCTGGCGGACCTGGGCAGTTCGGTGCTGACGGTGAAGGCGCTGCTGGGGGAGGACGGGCTCCCGCCGGGCTCGCGGCTGCTGGACGCGCCGTTCCTGGAGGGGGCGGTGGCCGCGGTGGTGGCCGCCTCCGCGGGCGCCCCCCTGGACGCGGTGGCGGCGGCGGCCGAGGAGGCGTACACGTACCGCAAGAGCTGACCCCCGGCCCGGGGGTCCAGGGGTCACGCCCGGCGGCCCCGTCCCGTCAGCGGCCGCGGGCGGCACCGCGGAGGGATTCGATCTCGCGGCGGTCGCGCTTGGTCGGGCGGCCCGTGCCGCGGTCACGGACGCCGACCACCTCGGCCTCGATGCGCGTCGGCGCCGGCGGACTGTTGTCGACGAAGCATTCGGCGGCGACCGGCGCACCCACCCGCTTCGACACCGGCCGCTTGACCACCACGATGCGCTCGCGCCCCGCGTGGAACAGCCGTACCTCGTCCCCCGCCCGTACCACCTGGGCCGGCTTCGCGCGCTCCCCGTTCACCTTCACGTGGCCCGCCCGGCAGGCGGTCGCCGCGACCGAGCGGGTCTTCGTCAGACGGACCGACCAGATCCAGGCGTCCACCCGGGCGGATCCCGTGGCTCCCGTGGCTCCCGTGGCTCCCGTGACCTCAGTGGCCCCCGCGGTTCCTGCGGTTCCCGCGCCCGTTCCCGTTGCTTCATCAGCCATGCCGAAACTCTAGCCAGCCGGGTCACCCCGAGCGGAATGCTTATTGGCGGAATCACCAAGGGGCATGGCATCTGCCATGTGTATCAGCCCAAGGGAATTGCAAATGCGGGACACGTGCCCCTACCTTGTCGCTCATGCAGTCCTACACCATCGGACAGGCGGCGCGCCTGCTGGGCGTCAGCCCGGACACCGCCCGCCGCTGGGCCGACGCCGGCCGTGTCGCGACCCACCGCGACGACGCCGGCCGGCGACTGATCGACGGCCGCGACCTGGCCGCGTTCTCCGTGGCCGTGGGACAAGGTGCCCACGCCGAGGACGAGGAGCCGTACACCTCGGCCCGCAACGCGTTCCCCGGCATCGTCACCGCCGTCAAGCTCGGAGACGTGGCCGCTCAGGTCGAGATCCAGGCAGGTCCTCACCGCCTGGTCTCCCTGCTCACCCGTGAGGCCGTCGAGGAGCTCGGACTGGAGGTCGGCATGCAGGCCACCGCCCGCGTGAAGTCCACCAGCGTGCACATCGACCGCACCTGACCCTCCAGGCCCTTCAGGCGCTCCGGCACCAACGTACGTTCCCACCCGCTCCGCCCGTCACCGGCGCGGGTCACCACCGCGCGGAACCGGCACCCGGCCGGCCGCCGACCCGACCGAGGAGCACCAGCTCATGTCCCCGATCCTGAACCGCCGCAGTACCTTCGCCGCCGCGCTGACCGCCGCCCTCCTCGTGCCCGCGCTGGCCGCCTGCGGCAGCAGCGACAAGAAGGACTCCGACGCCGCGGCCTCCCCCTCGGCGAGCGCCTCCGCCTCGGCCGAGGCCAAGGCCGCGAACCTCACCGTCCTCGCCGCTTCCTCGCTCACCGACGTCTTCAAGACGGCGGGTGCCGCGTACGAGAAGGCCCACCCCGGCACGAAGGTCACCTTCTCCTTCGCCGGCTCCCAGGAGCTCGCCGCCCAGGTGAAGCAGGGCGCCCCGGCCGACGCACTGGTCACCGCCGACACCAAGACCATGGACGGTCTGAAGTCCGAGACCAACGACCCGGCGATCATCGCCAAGAACCGCCTGGTCATCGCCGCCGGCAAGGGCAACCCCTTCAAGGTCGACGAGCTGAAGGACCTGGCCGACACCAAGCTCAAGGTCGTGCTCGCCGCACCCGAGGTCCCCGTCGGCCGGTACAGCAAGCAGATCCTCGACGCCCAGAAGATCGAGGTGAAGCCGGTCTCCCAGGAGGCCAACGTGCGCGCCGTGCTGAGCAAGGTCGAGCTCGGCGAGGCCGACGCCGGCCTCGTCTACAAGACCGACACCATCAAGTCCGGTGACAAGGTCTCCGTCGTGGACATCCCGGACGCCGAGAACGCCGTGGCCTCCTACCCGGCCGCCACCCTCAAGTCGTCCAAGAACGCCGAAGCCGCCGCCGCGTTCGTGGCCTGGCTGAGCACGCCCGAGGCGCAGAAGATCCTCCAGGACGCGGGCTTCCAGAAGGCGTAACCGCCGCCGCGGCCGCAAGGATCGACAGGGACCGCCCGGTCCGGGGGGACGGGCGGTCCCTTCGCCGTGTCCCGCGCCGAAAGCCGCGTACCGGTCGCGCTCCTGGTACTTCTTCGTACCTCCTCGTACTGCCGTCCCCCGTACGCTCCAGCCAGGAACCCACATGAGCAGACACCGCACCCGCACCCGGCCCCCCCTGACCCTGGCGCTGCCCGCGCTGCTCGCCGTCGCGTTCCTGCTGCTGCCCCTCATCGGCATCCTCAGCCGCACCGAGTGGGGCGAGCTCACCACCCACCTCACGAGCCCGGGTGTGGTCCAGGCGCTGCGCCTCTCGCTCTTCGTGTCGCTGTGGGCGCTGGGCCTCTCGCTGCTCCTCGGCGTACCGCTGGCCTGGCTGCTGGCCCGGGTCGAGTTCAAGGGGAAGGCGTTCGTCCGCTCGCTGGTGCTGCTGCCCATGGTGCTGCCGCCGACCGTCGGAGGTGTGGCGCTGCTGCTGGGCTTCGGCCGGCGCGGACTGCTCGGGCCCTGGCTGGAGGGCACGTTCGAAATCACACTGCCGTTCCACACGTCGGGGGCCGTCGTCGCGGCCACCTTCGTCGCCATGCCCTTCCTCGTCATCAGCCTGGAGGGTGCGCTCGGCGGCCTCAAGCAGAGCTACGAGGAGACCGCGGCCTCCCTCGGCGCCTCGCCGGTCCGGGTGTTCTTCACCGTGACCCTGCCGATGGTGGCGCCCGGCCTGATCGCGGGCGCCGCGCTCACCTGGGCCCGCGCGCTCGGCGAGTTCGGCGCGACCATCACCTTCGCCGGCAATCTGCCCGGCACCACGCAGACCCTGCCGCTCCAGGTGTACCTGCTGCTCCAGGACGAGCCGGAAGCCGCCACCTCGGTCTCGCTGCTGCTGCTCGTGATCGCCATGGCCGTGCTGATCGCCCTGCGCGGCCGCTGGACCGGTACCCCGGTCGCCGCACGACCCGCCGAGGCGCCGGCGCCGGCGGACGAGACGGCGGCCGCTGGTGCCGAGGCCGGGCGGGCGCCGGGCGGCGCGCTGCCCGCTGACGGTGCCGCCGACGTTCCGGCCGGTGTTCCCGCCGGTGTTCCGGCCGACCAGCACGACGGCGGCCACTGGCCGCTCCACGCCACCGTCACCGGCTTCAACGAGCTCACTCTGGACGCCGCTCCCGGTACCACCATCGCCGTCGTCGGCGAGAACGGCGCCGGGAAGACCACGCTGCTGCGCGCCCTGCTCGGGCTCACCCCGCGCGCCCACGCCGAACTCCGGCTCGGCGACGCCGACGTCACCGCGCTGCCCCCGCACAAGCGCCAGGTGGCCTGGGTCCCGCAGGACGGCGCCCTGTTCCCGCACCTGAGCGCGCTGGCCAACACCGCGTACGGACTGCGCGCCCGCCGGCTGCCGCGTGCCGAAGCCCGCCGCGAGGCGCAGCTGTGGCTGGACCGGCTCGGCGTCGGCCACCTCGCCGCCCGCAAGCCCGCGCAGCTGTCCGGCGGCCAGGCCCAGCGCGTCGCCCTGGCCCGCGCGCTGGCCGCCCGGCCCCGCCTGCTGCTGCTCGACGAACCGCTCGCCGCCCTCGACCAGACCACCCGGGCCCGCGTGCGGCACACCCTGCGCACCCACCTGGCCGGCTTCGGCGGGGTCTGCCTGATCGTCACTCACGACCCGGTCGAGGCGGTCTCGCTGGCCGACCGGGTCCTCGTACTCGCCGACGGGCGCACCCTCCAGGACGCCCCGCCGGCCGAGGTCACCCGCCACCCCCGCTCCCCCTGGGTGGCCCGGATGCTCGGCCGCAACGCCTGGCCCGGCACCGCGTCGGCCGACGGCCTCGTACTCGCCGCCGGGGGCCGGCTGGTGGTGGCGGAGGCGCTGCCCGAGGGTTCCCGGGCGCTGGCGATCATCGGCCCGGAGGCGGTGTCCGTGCACCGCGACCGGCCGGCCGGCAGCCCGCGCAACGTCTGGCGGGGCTCCGTACGGGAGATCACCGCGGTCGGCAGCCGACTGCGCGTGCTCGTCGGCTCGGCGGAGGCCCCCGACCTCGTCGCGGAGATCACCCCGGAGGCGGCGGCCGAACTGGGCCTGGTCGACGGCTCGAAGGTATGGACCAGCGTGAAGGCGACCGAGGTCACGCTCGTCGAGCTCTAGGGAGTGTCGTCAAAGTGGCGTCGTCCGCCCGGGAGGGAGGGCCGACCAGACGAGACTTTGACGACACGACCTAAAGGGTGTTGCAGAAGGTCTGTCGTGGGCGGGCCTGAGTGGCTTTTGACCTGTTGTTTCACCGTGTCATGGCGAGGTTGTGCATGGTGGCG